>JAEUKJ010000778.1 GCA_016792665.1 Deltaproteobacteria bacterium
AGACATCGACGCGGTCGGCCTCTTTCGGGGCGACGAGCTCCTCGGGTACCTCGACGCCGTCGACTATCGCGAGGGCGGGCTCTGCGGGAGCGAGCGCGCGAACACGATGACCGATGCGACCCGGGCGAAGGGCGCCCCCGACGCGCGCGTCGACAGCGGCTTCGTCTCGCTTGGCGGTGGCTATCTCATCGGCGAGTTCGAGCCGCGGACCGAGCTCGTCGCAGGCGATGTGGTGGTCGTCTATGAGGTCGGCCGCTTGTGTGGACCCGACCGACGCTGCGAAGGGCGAAACGAAGGGTACGAGGTCTTCGTGGCCGAGGACCTCGACTGTGCGAACGTCGGGAACGGGTATCCCTACCCACCGTGCGCCGTCGCGGTCGGCGAGGGGTTGATGGGCGAGGGCCGTATCGAGGTCCCGGCGTTCTGAGGTGCGGACCCGACGAGGCCCGCAACGCGGGTGCAGCGTCTGGAGGATCGAGGGATGGGCAAGAGGTATTGGGCAGCGGCATTTTGCAGCATGGCGCTTGGGGCGTGTGGGCTCGAGACGAAGCCCGAGGACACCATTCTGCCAGCGGAGGGGAGTCGGCGTTGCTTTGGCTTCGAGTCGCAGGTCTTTCAAGACGGCGAGTGGGTCATGGTCTATCGCTGTGTCGATGGCTGCACGGGGGCGGGCGTGTGCCAGGGGCCGCCACGTCCGTCGGGTCAATACTTCGCGGTGATCTTGGATGACTCGCGCGTGTTCGCCTCCCATCGGTCTGACGGTGGCGACCCGTGTGCGACCGCGTCTGCACCGCTCTACGCGCACGGGGCGGACATCGACGCGGTCGGGCTGTTTCGGGGGGCGAGCCTGGTCGGATACCTCGACGTGGTCGACTATCTCGAGGGCGGGGTCTGCGCGGGCGCGGTCGCCAACACGATGACCGACGTCAACCAGGCCCGGGGTGCTCCCGACGGGGCGATCGACCGCGGCTTCGTATCGCTGGGCGGCGGCTTCCTGACCGGCGAGTTCGACAATTCGGCGCTCATCCAGACCGGCTACACGATCGTCGTGTACGAGATAGGCAAGAAGTGCGGGACCAACACCAGCTGCGGCGGCGTCGATGAGGGCTACGAGGTCTTCGTGGCCGAGGAACTCGATTGCGTGAACCGGGGAGGCTACCCGTTCTCGGCGTGCGCCATCGAGCTGTCGGATAGCGTCGCAGGCGAGGCGACGGTTCCGGTGTCGGGGTTCTGAGCGCCTCCGCGAGTTGCCGCCGCGTAGCTACTCGAGGGGGAGGATCGACTTCAGGTAGTCGAGGCTCTCGGGCTCGAAGAAGCTCGGGCCCTGGCCGTCGAGCTCGGCCCGCTCTTCGAAGGGGCGATAGCTGCCGGCGTCCATGAGCCAGCCGGGGTTGTCGCCGATGTTGTGGAACTGGCCGTCGACGTTGGCGAGGCCGAGGCTGTGGCCGGCCTCGTGCGAGACGGTCGAGCCGACGAGGTTGCCGAAGACGCGGACCGCCTCGCGGATGTCGGCGGCCCGTTGGCTGTCGCCGGCCGACTCGCCGGCCTGGGCCGCCTTGCCGCCCAGCGCGGGCACGACCGGCTCGAAGATGTCGTCGAAGCGCGGCGAGGCCAGGGGGTTGTCGCCGCGGCGCGTGGACATGTTCAGGAACTCGCCCGGGAAGATGCCGCCATAGGCCGAGTAGCCGCTGGCGGAGGTGTCGGCGTTGTAGCCGCCGATGATGTCGTTGAAGCGGAGGTTGCCGACGTCCTTGCCCTCGGTGTTGTCGAGGCCGAAGAGGCCCGTGCCGTTGGGGTCGCGGCCGGCGAGCTCGATGATGCCGTACTCGGCGTAGTCCTTGGGCTCGTCCCAGGTGAAGGCGATGTTGACGCCCTGGTAGTCGCGGGTCACGACTTCGAGGACGCGCTGCTTGATGGCGTCCTTCTCGGCGAGGAGGCCGAACTCCTCGAGGGCGTCGTCGAACGAGGGCAAGGCGCGGAGGTAGATGATCTGCCGCTGCGGGAGGATCTCGAAGGTGGTCTCGACGCCGGTGCCCTTGACGAGGTCGCCGCCCAGGAGCAGCGCCGGACCGATCTTGCCGCGGAAGGTGCCGGGCAGGAGGCCGAGGCCCGAGGGGCGGCCGGAGGCGTCGAGCTCGACCCGCAAGATGGCGGACATATTGCGGTTGTCGGGTTGGAAGTCGGGCATCAGCACGATGGTGGTCGGGCCGTTGATGGGTAGCGTGCCCCCGCTCCGGAACTCGAACTCGCCCTCCAGGAACATGACCGTGGCGGCCTGCAAGAGCCCGTCGGGCGGGGTGAAGCCGCGGCCGGTGACTCGGATCCACTGGCCCCGAGAGGCCGCGTTGGGCGAGACCGAGTCGATGTAGGGTGGCTTCAGCGGGAAGCTCACGGGGATGGGTGTGGACGCCGTGACGGTGCCGTCGAGGGCCGTGTTGACGATGCGCACGCTGCCCTGGAAGGTGCCGGGGACGATGCCGAGGACGTCGGGGGTCAGCGTCACGACCATCGCCTCGCGGCCGGTCTGGAGGTCGTTGTCGGCCTCGACCGGGACGCCGGGGACCACGAGACCTTCGATGGGGATGAAGCGCGAGGGGAGCTCGGTGGTCATGGTGCCGGTGAGCTCGACCAGGGATGCGCCCTCGTTCGGGTAGAGGAAGCCGTCGCCCGAGAAGGTGATGGTGTCGCCGACGTAGAGCTCGGTCGGTGCGATGCTGCCGATCGAAGGTGTCAGCACGACCTCGGTCTTGAGCTCGAAGTCCTTGCCGGCCTCTTCGGCGGCGCCGGCCGCGGTCGTGGCCTTGGGCGTGCGCGAGACCGAGATGCGCCCGACGAAGCGGCCGCCAGGGCGGATGAGGGCCTGGGCGACCTGGCCGGTGATGCGCACGGTGAGCGTCTCGTCGTCCTGGCGATCGGGCACGACCGCGAACTCGACCGGGTCGCCGTCGATGGCGCCGCGGACGACCACCAGGAGGTCGGCGACCTCGGGCGTGACGAAGCCAACGCCGGCGACGGTGAGCTCGGTGCCGGGGACGAGGACCTTCGGGGCGATGGCGGTGACGCCGAGGGTGGGCAGCAGCGCGCCGCCGGTCTTGTCGTCTTCGCAGGCGGTGAGCGACGCGAGCGAGGCGAGGATGGCGAAGGCGAGGTGAGGGCGCATGGGGAGAGAGCCTAGCAAGGTTCGTGGCCTTGTGCGATTCACGATCGGCGGGACAAGAGCTCGCGCGCGTGCTCGCGGGTCTTCTTGGTGATCTCGAGGCCCCCCAACATGCGCGCGATCTCGTGCTCGCGCGCGGCGTCTTCGAGGCGGAGGACGCGGGTCAGGGTGCGGTCGTCGAGCGCCTGCTTCTCGACCTTCAGGTGGGTGCGACCGCGCGCGGCGATAGACGCCAGGTGGGTGATCACCAGGACCTGACGCTCGGCCGCGATCTCCGCGAGCTTCTTGCCGATCATGTCGCCGACCGCGCCGCCCGTACCGGAATCGACCTCGTCGAAGATGCAGGTCTCGACCGGGTCGACGTGCATCAGGGCGCGCTTGAGACCCAAGAGGACTCGCGCGAGCTCGCCGCCCGAGGCGGTCTTGGCGAGCGGCGAGAAGCCTTCGCCGCGGTTGGTCTGGATGTGGATTTCACCCGACTCGAGCCCATCGGGGCCGAGCTCGCTGCGCGGGGTCAGCACGAAGCGGATCTCGGCGCCGGCCATCGCGAGGCTCTGGAGCTCGGTGGCGACGCGCTCTTCGAGCTGGGTCTTGGCGGCGGCGCGCGCATGCGAGAGGGCCTCGGCGGCGCTGGTCGCGATGGCCAGGGCCTTGGCCTGGGCGCGCTCGGCCTCGGCCAGATCCAGGTCCAGCGACTCGAAGGCCGAGAGCTCGGCGCGCAGCGCGTCGCGCGAAGCGATGACCGCGGCGAGGTCGGCGCCGTGCTTCTTCTTCAAGCGCTTGAGCGCCTCGAGGCGCGAGGCGATGGTGTCCAGGCGGCGCGGGTCGGACTCGACGTCGCCGGCATAGGCGCGCAGATCCTGTGCGATGTCGACGGCCTCGATGCGGAGCGCGGCCAGCCGATCGCCGAGGGTCGCGAGCTCGGCGTCGTAGGCGCGGAGGCGATCCATCGAGCGGTTGGCGTGGGTCAGGCGGTCGGCGATGGAGCCCTGGCCCTGCGAGAGGAGGCCCATGATCTCTTCCACGCCGGAGACCAGGCGGTCGGCGTGGGCGAGCTTCTGGTACTCGGCCTCGAGGGACTGGTCCTCGTCGGGCTGGGGCGCGACCTCGTCGATCTCTTGCAGTTGGAAGCGCACGAACGCCTCGCGGCGCTGGCGCTCGTCGATCTTCTGGCGCAGCTGGGCCGTGGCGCGGCGCAGCGTCTCGGACGCGGCGAAGGCCTTGGTGAAGGCGTCGCGCACGGGGGCGAGGCCGCCGAAGCGATCGAGGATCTCGAGGTGGCTCGTCGGGTCGAGGAGCTGGGTGTGCTGGTGCTGGCTCGAGATGTCGACCAGGCCGCGCGTGACCTCGGCCAGGGTCGTGACCGTGACCGGGCGCCCGTTCAGGTAGACGCGGCCCTTGCCCTGAGCGGCGACGATGCGACGCACGACGAGCGAGGTCGGGTCGTCGGAGTCGACGAGGTCGAGGGCGTCCAGGCGCGCGCGGGTCGGCCCGGCGGGGTCGAGGTGGAAGACGGCCGAGACCTCGGCCTTGTCCTTGCCGCGGCGTACGAGCTCGACGTCGGCGCGGTCCCCGAGCACCAGCGAGAGGGCCTCGATGATGATGGACTTCCCGGCGCCGGTCTCGCCGGTCAGCACGTTGAGCCCCTCGCTGAGGTCGAGGGTGGTGTCTTCGATGATCGCGAGATCATGGATGGAGAGGGTGAGCAGCACGGCGGCGGTTCATAGCACGGGTCGGGGCTACCGGAGAGAGTCGAAATGTGGGATCGAAGGGGCATGAGCAACGCCAACGCAGCGAGTGGTTCCTCGGCCGGCCCGACCGGCGAGTCCGGTAGCCTCCAACGCCCCGACGGCACGCGCATCGCGTGGCGCTACGTCCCGGCGGTCGGCGCAGCGCCCAAGGCCCTGGTCGTCGTGTCCCACGGCGTCGCCGAGCACGTCGGTCGCTACGCCCACGTCATCGCGCACCTCGCCGCTGCGGGCTACGCGGTCATCGCGGGCGACCATCGCGGGCACGGCGACTCGAGCGGCAAGCGCGTCTTCGTGAACCGCTTCCGCGAGTACACCGACGATCTGCAGGCGGTGGTCGAGGTCGGCAAGGCCAAGGCCGGGGCCAAGAAAGTCGCGCTGCTCGGGCACTCGATGGGCGGGCTCATCGCGGTAGGCCACCTGCTCGATCACCCGGGGGCGGTCGACCTCGCCGTGTTGTCGAGCCCCGGCCTGGGGATCGCCGTGGCCGTGCCGAAGTGGAAGGACGCGCTCGGCCGCCTCATGTCGAAGGTGTGGCCGAGCCTGTCGATCCCGACGGGGATCGGGCCCGAGCTGGTGAGCCGCGACGCCGCGGTCGTGCAGGCCTACGCCAGCGACCCGAAGGTGACCAAGACCGCGACGGCGCGCTGGTACACCGAGTTCCTCGACGCGCAGGTGCGCGCCTTCGCGGAGGCCAAGCGCGTGACCCTGCCGGTCGTCGTGCTGACGGCGGGCAAGGATGGGCTCGTGTCACCCGCCGCGCAGGAGCGTTGGTTCCAGGCCATCGCGTCGAGCGACAAGACCCTCATCCCGTACCCCGAGCTCTTCCACGAGATCATGAACGAGCCCGAGCAGAAGGTCGTGCTCGGCGATATCGTGCGCTGGCTCGACCGACACACAGGCTGAGGACGAGGGTCATCAACGTCGCGCCAGGCCCGGCGGAGCAGCCCTCGGCGCGCGGGGTGACGAGCTCGACCTCGGCCTCGACGATCTCGGGTGCGGGCTCGGCGACCTCGGGACCGGGCTCGGCCTCGTCTGCGGGCTCGGGGCGATCGTAGGTCGCGCAGAAGCCGGCCTCGTCGTCGGGCGACAGCGTCCGGAGGGAGCAGTCGCCGGGGTCGGAGCGGCGCGCCATGGTGGCCTCGGGGACCTCGCTGTGGTCGAGCCCGAAGAAGTGGCCGAGCTCGTGCGTGAGGGTGCCCTGGAGATCGTAGCGCACCGGGTCACAGGCCTCGGCCGCCGCGAACGCGAAGCCGCCGAGGTTCACGGCGATGTCGGCCTCGACGATGGTGCCGCTCTGGACCTTGTGGATGAGGATCGTGCGCGCCAGCTCGAGCGATGAAAAACGCTGGTTCCATGCGGCCTTGTCGGTGAACCAGACCACCGAGGAGCGGAGGTCGGTCGCATCCAGGACGGCGGTCTCGGACGCGACGGCAGAGACGTTCGGGGGATCGCAGGGCAGGGCGATCCAAGGTGTATAGGCGCCGCGGACCAGCGCGATCGGGTCGGCGATCGAGACCGAGGCGCCAGGCCCTGCCGGCGGGGGCGCGACCTCGATGAGCGGTGCGCTGCGCCATTGGATCGCGAGGCCACCGGCCGTACGGTACGGGACCCACGCGTGGGAGGCGGACGCGACGAGCGGCGCGATCGCGAGGGTGAAGAGGGCGGCGGCGCGGGCGGTGGACATCGCGACGATTCTCGTCGGGACTCGGCTTCGGATCCAGTAAGGAATGGGAACCCGTACGGAATGCGTGCGGGTGGGCGCGGGCTTCGAGGAGGCCCGGGCGGGCAGAGACGAGGAGGTCGAGGTGGGCGACGTGTTCGACAGCGGCATGCGGCGACGCAGTGGGGCGAGTGGCGTGGTCGCGCTGTTCATGGCGCTGTGGGCGTCCGCGGGCGCGCGTGAGGCGCGTGCGGAAGGGCCGGATGCACGGCTCATCGCGAGCGAGGCGCTGTCGGCCGAGCGGCTCGGGTTCCGCGATGGCGAGGCGACCCTCGGCATGGAGCTGCGCGACAAGGCCGGACGCATCGTGTCGCGGAAGCTCATCGCGCGCACGGCCAGCGGCGCCAACGGGGGACGGAAGATGCGCATGACCTTCCTCGAGCCGAGCGACCAGAAGGGCATCGAGCTCCTCGTCGTCGAGGCGCGCGGCCAGGAGACGCTGCAGTACTTGTGGCTGCCGCGGGCCTCGGAGCTGAGGCGCATCGCGGGTGGTGAGCGCGGCGGGCGCTTCCAGGGGTCGGACTTCTCGTTCGCCGACTTCGAGGGCAAGAGCCTCGATGCGGCCGTGGTCGAGATGGTCGGCAGCGAGAAGGTGGGCGGGCTCGAGACGTGGAAGATCGCGGTGAGCCCGAAGCCCGGCGCGGTCGGCCCGGGCGGGTGGTCGCGGGTCGTGGCGTGGGTCGCCAAGGACGGGCGCGTGCCGGTCAAGGTGGAGTTCGACAAGGGCGGAACGGTCGAGCGGCGGCTCGAGGTGAAGAAGCTCCAAGCGGTCGAGGGGCGCCTCACCCCGACGCGACTCGTCATGAGCGACCTCGTCGCCGGGACGCGCACGACCCTGGACATCCTCGACATCCAACCAACCAAACGCTTCCCGGACGCGACCTTCGCCCCCGAGTCCCTCGGCCGCTGAGGGGCGGTTGCGGGTGTCCGCCCCGCAGTGGCGAGGGCCCTTGTCGCTCCGGGCGCGGCGTGCTTTGCTGGCGCCTCGATGGAGTCGGTCCACGCAGAACCAACACTCACGTTGGACGAGCCCGAGCTCGCGCGCCTGAAGGCGCGTGACCCGGCCGCGCAGGCGCGCTTCTTTCGACAGTACCGCGACCGGGTCGAGGCCATCTGCGGGCGCGTGTTGGGCGGCGGGCGCGACGCGCAGGAGATCGCGGCCGATGTGCTCGGCGACTTCTTGTTCACGTACGTCGACGGGGTCGAGAGCCCGCGCGCGGTAACGACCTACCTCAAGCTCATGGCGACGCGGCGGTCGCTGCGCTGGGTGCGCGCCAAGGACCGCTCGGAAGAGGTCGACGACGAGGGGCCGACCGTGCCGATCGCCGACGCGAGCGTGGCTGGCGACGTCGACCAGGGCATCTGGCAAAAGCAGATGATCCCGCGCCTCGACGGCTGCCTCGAGCACCTCACGCCGAAGGCGCGCGAGGTCTTGAAGCTGCGCTTCTCGACCGAGCTCACCAACGAGTGCATCGGTGAAATCGTCGGGGGCTCGAAGCAGTACATCGGCCGACTCATCAAGGAGTCGACCGAGAAGCTGAAGTCCTGCCTGGAAGCGAGCGGCTGAGTCCGGGGCTCAGCCCTCGAGCGGGGTCTTCCAGTCGATGACCTCGAGCGACTTCACGCGCGGCCAGGCGGCGAGCTCTTTCTCGAGCTCGCGCGCGCTGCACACGATGGTCACGACCAGATCGTCGGCGCTGACGTGGGCGCGCATGGCGCGGGTGGCGTCGGCGTGCGTGACCTGGCGCAGGCGATCGACGGTGCCGTCGAGCCAGCTGTCGGGGTGGCCGAGGAGGCGCGTCGAGACGAGCTCCGAGAGGCGGCGCGAGGCGGTGTCGACCGTGAAGACGAAGCTGTTCTGGAGGTTCGCCTGGGCGGCGTCGAGCTCGGCGTCGCTCGGTCCGTCCGCGAGGTAGGCGCGCAAGAGCTCGTCGGTGAGCTGGAGCGCGGGCAGGGTGTCCTTGGTCGCCGGATAGAAGCGCATCATGAAGGTGCCGAGGCGCTGGTCGGCGGTGACCTGGCTCCAGGCGCCGTAGGACCAGCCGCGCTTCTCGCGGATCTCGTGCGAGAGGCGGCTCGTGAAGGTGCCGCCGAACGGGGTCTGCCCGACCTGCAGCGCGGTCCAGTCGGGGTGGTGCGCGCCGAGGCCGGCGAGCGCGACGTGGCCCATGAAGACCTGGGTCTGGGTGCGTTCGGGCTTGTCGACCAGGATGACCTTCCAGCCGCCGAGCTTCTCGGGCGGTGTGAACGTCGGGATGGGCGCGGCCCCGCCAGAGGTCGAGCGCGCCGGCAAATGACGCGTCAGGCGCGCGGCCAGGGCCTCGCCGCTCGGGGCGTCGACGTCGCCGGACTGCCCGACCAGGGCACCTTCCTGCGACCAGCTTCGGAAACATGCGACAAGATTGTCGCGTGTGAGGGCCGGCAGCGAGCGCTCGGTGCCCTTCAGCGGGCGGCCGTAGGGGTGGCTGCCGTACAGGGCGCGCACGAAGAAGCGCATGCCGAGCGAGGCGTCGTCGTCGCGCACGGCCTCGAGCTCGGCGAGGGTCTCGCGGCGCAGCTTGTCGAGCTCGGCCTCGGGGAAGGTCGGGGCGCCGAGCACGCGGTCGAGGCAGGCGAGCAGCGGCTCGCGCTGGCGCGTCAGGGCGTCGGCCCAGAGCATCGTGTGGTCGCGGCCGACCGAGAGGTCACAGACCGAGCCGAGTCCTTCGATGGTCGTCGAAATTTCGCGGCGCGAGAGGCCCTCGGCCCCGCGCAGCACCATCTGGGCGGTGAGCCAGGCGCGGCCGGCCTGGCCGGGAGGGTCGGCCAGCGAGCCCTGGCCCAGCGCGAGGCAGAAGGTCGAGAACGGGCGCGAGGGATCGGGCACCGTGATGTTTGGAACGTGGCTCATCGGATCCCTTCTTCGCTCGCGTCGTCGCGCCCGGCGGCGGCCTCGTCGTATCCCTCGCCGGCGTCGTCGCCGTCATCGTCGTGGTCGCCACTGCCGTCGTCGTCGTCCTCTTCGGCGGGCACCTCGCCGCTCGGCAGGGCGAAGGCGGTCGTGAGGCGGTCGGCGACGAAGGTCTCGGCGAAGACGCGCGCGAGCTCGTCCAAGGTCACGGCGCCGAGACGCTGGGCCTCGGACCAGAGGTCCTGCCAGTCGCCGAGCGTGACCGCGCCGTGTCCGAGCTGGCGGGCGCGCGAGCCGACGTCGGCGAGGCCGCGATAGAAGCTGGCTTCGAGGCTGTTGCGGGCCTTGTCGAGCTCGGCCGCGGTGATGGGGGCGCGCCCCGAGCGGATGTCGTCGAGGGCCGCTTCGAGCGCGGCTTCGGCGTCGGCGGGCGCGACGCCGGGGCGCAGCGTCAGCGAGAACTCGAGGAGTCCGGGGTGGGCCCACGACGAGACCCAGCCGGTCACGTCGGTCGCGAGCTCGCCCTCTTCGACCAGCGCCACCTCGAGGCGCGAGGAGTCGCCGCCGACCAGGATCTCGCAGAGGACCTCGAGGGCCGCGTGCTCGGGCGTGCCGGAGGCCGGCCCGTGCCAGGCCTTCACGACGCGCGCGGACGAGAGCGGCAGCGTCAGCTCGAGGTGGCGGGGCGCGGTCTGCGGCGGCTCGGGCCGGAGAGTCTCGGGCGGCAGCGGCTCGGCCGTGAGGTGTCCGTAGCGGGCCTGGACGGCGGCCAGGACGGCCTGGGTCGACACGTCGCCGACGACGGTGATGACCGCATTGCTCGGGGCGTAGTGCGTTCGGTAGAACGACATGCAGTCGTCCAGCGAGATGCGGCGGATGTCCGCCTCCCAGCCGATGGTCGGCACGCCGTAGGGGTGGACCTCGAAGGCCGTGCGGTAGAGGGCCTCGGAGAGGCGCCCGTCGGGGTCGTTGTCGACGCGCATGGAGCGCTCGTTCAGGACGACCTCGCGCTCGCGCTCGAGCATCTCCGAGGACAGGGCGAGGCGCTCCATCCGGTCGGCCTCGAGGGTGGTCACGAGGTCCAGCTCCCACTTCGGGAGCTTCGCCTTGTAGTAGGTCCAGTCGACCCAGGTCGCCGCGTTGGTCTGGCCGCCCGCGGCCTCCATCAAGCGGTCGTACTCGCCCTCGCCGCGGGTGGTGGTCGCCTTGAACATGAGGTGTTCGAAGAGGTGGGCGATGCCGCTGCGGCCCTCCGGGTCATGGCGCGAGCCGACGCGGAACCACGTCTGGTAGGCGAAGACGGGGGCGGCGTGGTCCTCCCAGATGATGACCTCGAGCCCGTTGCCGAGGCGGAAGCGCTCGACCAGGACGCGGCCGTCGTCGCGGGCATCCACGCGTGCGATGCGGGCCGTGGGGGACGCGGCGCGGTTGAGGGCGTCGAGCTCGGCGGAGGAGAGGCGGGTCGCGGGTTCGGTCATGCGTTCAGGCGGCCTTGCCCTCGAGGGCTTGGAGCTGGGAGACGAGCGTGTCGGCGAGGAGGGTGATTGCCGAGAGGTCGAAGCGCTCGCGGAAGAGGTAGGGGAGCTCGACGCGCGGCCAGGGCATGTGGTCGGCCAGCTCGGTGAGGTGGGCTTCCTGGAAGCGGCGCCTCTCGAGCATCTGCGCGAGGCCCTCGACGCCGGCGCGCGCGCGGACCTCGGAGGGCGGGAGGACCGCATCCAGTGCGGTCACGAGACCCTGGTCCGTCTCGGAGAGGAGCTCGGGCCAGATGCCGTTGACGAAGAGGAAGCCCTTGGGCATCCGGAGCTGCCCCTCGAGCTGGTTGGCGAGCTCGAAGGTCTCGCGCACCGGCATCTCTTCCGGCAGGGTCACGAGGTTGACGAGGGTCCGGCGCGGGTCGAGGAGCAGGTCGCGCATGGCGCCGACCTCCTCGGCCATGGGGCCGGCATCGGCGACCTTGAGGATGGTGTCGGGGAGGCGGAGCAGCGAGACGCCATGCCCGGTGGCGGGCGCGTCGACGATGATGAGGTCCCAGAGGGGGCGGCCGTCGCGGCGCTTCTCGCGCTCCATGTTGAAGGCCTTGCCGAGCAGGAAGAGCTCGTTCATCCCGGGGATGACCTTCAAGAGGCGCTTCATCGCCTCGTTCTCGAAGACGAGCTTGTAGACCCGCTCGAAGCGCAGCTTCATGAGGCCGTACTCGCGCAGCGCGGGGTCGGGGAGGATGTTGATCGAGAAGAGGTTCGGGTAGATCTCCTGGTAGGCGTAGCCGGACGGGGGCTTGCCGAAGAAGAGCGGCGCCTTCTCGCGCGTGTTGAGCTCGGCGATGCAGGTGCGGAGGCCGCGGCGCGCCGCGACGAGGCCGAGTGCCGCGCACACGACGCTTTTACCGACTCCGCCTTTGCCGGCGACGATGACGAAGCGCTTTTCGAAGAGGTTCGGTGCCATCGCGTCCGCCGGCAGCTTGGCTCCGCCAGGCCTTGTGCGGATTGCGCAGGCTTCGGCGGTCGCGTTCGGAGCCGGAGGACCGTAGTGCGTTCGGCGGTATCGCACAAGGCTTGAAAGCGCGCCGCGCGTGCGGTAGTCCGCCTGCCATGCGCTCGCGCCCCGCCGCCGTGTCGGTCACTTTCGTTGCGATGGTCCTCGCTCTCGGCGCGTGCCGCAAGCCGCGTGAGCGGGCTTGGACCAAGGAGCAGGAGCGGACCGTGGTCGCCGCCATGCTCACCGAGAAGCCGACCCCGCAGATCCCGATCGACGCGGTCTTCGACGACCGGCTGCGCCTGATTGGCGCCGACCTCGAGCGCACCGAGGTGCGGCCGGGCGACAGCGTGAAGGTCACCTGGTACTGGGAGTCGCTGGCCGAGGCGCCGGGCGCGTGGAAGGCCTTCGTGCACTGCGAGGGGCCTGGCAAGCGCGAGGTCTTCGACCATGACCTGGTGAGCGAGCTGCTGCCGATCGAGAAGCTGAAGCCGGGTCAAATCATCAAAGATGTTCAGGTGTTGCGCATCCCCGCCGACTTCCCCGAGGGGGAGGCGCGGCTCTGGACCGGGGTCTTCGATGCCAAGGCCTGGACCGAGCGGCAGGCCGACGTGCGCATGCAGCTGACCAACAAGGACCAGGTCAAGGTGCGCACCGAGCCGAACCAGCGCGTGCTGGGGGCGACCTTGCGCATCTCGAAGTCGGCGGCCGCGGGCAAGGCCGAGGCGCCGCGCGCGAACGACCGCAAGCCGCGCCGCTACACGGCGTATCGCGCGCCGGGACCGATCGTCGTCGATGGTCGCCTGGACGATGCGGGCTGGCTCGGGGTGCCGCGCGTCTCGCCGTTCGTGACGCCGCAGGACGGGGCCGAGCTGGCCGACGGCAAGCGCCCGGAGGCGAAGATCGCCTGGGATGACACCCATCTGTACGTCGCCTTCGTCAACCCGGACACCGACATCCGCAGCACGTTCAGCGGGCGCGACAGCCGCCTCTGGGAGCAGGACGTGGTCGAGATCTACCTCGACCCGGGCTCGGATGGGCGTGACTACCTCGAGCTGCAGGTGGCGCCGACGGGCGAGATCTTCGACGCCAAGTTCGCGACGCGGCGGCAGCCGAAGTGGGAGGAAGCCGCGCCCGCGTTCACGATCGATATGAAGGCGGCGGTCGGTGTTCAAGGGACCTTGAACTCCGACGGTGCGGACGAGTCGTGGACGGTCGAGGTCGCCATCCCCTTCGCGCAGATCCCCGGGGCCGGCGGCCCGCCCGCGGACGGCACGAGCTGGGCCGTGAACCTCTACCGGCTGGATGCAAGCTTCCACTCCGCGTGGTCGCCGGTCGGCAACGACTATCACAACCTCGACGGCTTCGGCCGTGTGACCTTCGCGGCTGGCCCTCCGCCCGGGGCCGTCGTCGTGCCGCCGACGCCTTCGCCGGACGCGGCGCCCGCGCCGGATGCCGCCACTGCGCCGGACGCTGCGTCCGCGCCGTCGCCGGATGCCGCGCCTGCGCCGGCCCCGGATGCTGCGCCCGCGCCGGCCCCGGATGCTGCGCCCGCGCCGTCGCCGGATGCCGCGCCGAGTCCCGTCCCCCATCGCCGTCGTCCTCCGGGCCAGACCCCGTGAGCGACGACCAGGCCCTCGGCGCCCGTCCGTGGCGCTCGGGCAAGGCTCAGCGCGAACCCGATCTCGGGCGACTGGCCCGCGTGATGGATGCGCTGCGCGCCCCCGATGGGTGCCCCTGGGATCGCGAGCAGAGCCTCGAGACGCTGCGCCACTACCTCCTTGAGGAGACCCACGAGGTCCTGGAGGTCATGACCGGCGACCAGCCCGAGCTGCACCTCGAAGAGCTCGGCGACCTCCTCCTCCAGATCGCCTTTCAGTCCCAGCTTCGCAGTGAGTCCGGGGCCTTCGAGCTGGCCGACGTGGTCGACGCCATCACCGACAAGCTCTTGCGTCGCCACCCCCATGTCTTTGGTGACGAGTCGGCGGCGGATGCCGCGGCCGTCACGCGGCGCTGGGACGAGCTCAAGCAGGCCGAGGGCAAGCGCGAGGGGCCGGCCGCGGTCAGCGAGGCCCTGCCCGCGCTCATGCGCGCC
Source organism: Deltaproteobacteria bacterium (assembly GCA_016792665.1). Classification (GTDB taxonomy): domain Bacteria; phylum Myxococcota_A; class UBA9042; order PHBI01; family PHBI01; genus WYBB01. The sequence goes on from JAEUKJ010000778.1 coordinate 14,089, forward strand.
GAGAAGGTCGGGCAGAAGGCCAAGAAGGTCGGCTTCGACTGGCCCGATGTGAATGGCCCCATCGCCAAGGTGCGCGAGGAACTCGCCGAGATCGAGGCCGAGCTGGCCGCCGCTGCGATCGATCCCGCGCGCGTCCACGCCGAGCTCGGAGACCTCCTCTTCTCGGTCGTGAACCTCGCGCGACATCTCGAGGTCCGACCCGAGCTCGCACTGCATGACGCGACCCAGCGCTTCATCGCGCGCTTCGAGGGCGTCATGCGCCGCGTCGATCCTGCCGAGCGCACCCTCGCGTCGATGGACGCCGCGTGGGAGGCGGAGAAGCGTGGCGAGCCCTGACCCCGCCGCTGGCGACCCGCAGGGCGCGGCCGCGACCGACCTGAAGCGCGCGCCGCCTCCGACCTCGCAGCGCGGCATCTTGCGGTCGGCGACGATCATGACCGCGATGACGCTCATCTCGCGCATCCTCGGCCTCGTGCGCGAGCAGGTGCGCGCGGTGCTGGTCGGCACGGGCGCCGCGTCCGACGCGTTCGGGTTGGCCACGACCATCCCCAACCTGTTCCGACGGCTCTTCGCCGAGGGCGCGATGACCGCGGCCTTCGTGCCGATCTTCACCGAGCACCTGACGACCTCGACCCGCGAGGAGACGCGGCGCTTCCTCTCGCGCTTCGTGACGCTGCTCACGTTCGCGGTGACGGCCTTCACGGTCGTGGCGATCCTCATCACGCCCTGGCTCATCGACACCTTCTTCGCGACCGAGTTCAAGAACGTCCCCGGCAAGGTGCAGCTCACCATCGCGCTCACCGAGCTCATGTGGCCCTACCTCGTCTTCGTGAGCCTCGCGGCGGTCGCCCAGGGCGTCTTGAACGCGCACCACATCTTCGGCCCATCGGCCTTTGCGCCGGTGCTCATGAACCTCGCCATCATCGTCGGCGCCCTCGTCTTCAAGGACAGCTTCGGCGATCCGTCCTACGGGCTCGTCATCGGCTTCCTGGGCGGCGGGATCTTCCAGCTCTTGTTCCAGATCCCGTGGCTCTTCTCGAAGACGCAGATCCGCATCCGCTTCGACTTCCACTTCCGCGACCCCGAGGTCCGCCGCGTCCTGAAGGTCATGGTGCCCGGCATCTTCGCGGCGGGCATCTACCAGTTCAACGTGTTCGTCTCGCAGCTCGTCGCGTCCGGCCTCCCCGAAGGCTCGGTCTCGTCGCTGCAGTACAGCCTCCGCCTCCAGGAGCTCGTGCTCGGCGTCTTCGTCGTCTCGGTCGCGCAGGTCATCCTGCCGAGCCTCTCCGAGCACACGGCCAAGGGCGACGCCGACGCGGTCAAGCACACCACCAACTACGCCGTCCGCCTCATCGCCTTCATCACGCTGCCGGCCACCGTGGTGCTGGTCATCCTCGGGGCGCCGATCGTCGAGGGCCTCTTCCAGTTCGGCGCCTTCACGGCCGAGTCCACTGCCAAGACCTCGCTGGCCCTGGACTTCCACGGGGCCGGCCTGCTGTTCATCGGGCAGGCGCGCGTGCTGACGCAGGTCTTCTTCTCGTACAAGGACCTGCGCACGCCGACCTACATCTCGATCGCCGACGCCGCGCTGAACGTCGGGCTCTGCGTCGGCCTCTCGCAGGTGATGGGGCACGGCGGCATCGCGCTCGCGTCGACGCTGGCGGCCGTCGGCAACAGCACACTCCTGCACATCTTCCTGGCGCGGAAGATCGGCAGCCTCGGCCTGCGTGAGCTCCTGCTCCGCGGCGCGCGCATCCTCGCCGCGAGCGCCGTGATGGCCGCCGCGCTCATCGCCTTCATGACCGTCTTCCCCGCGCCGCACGCGGGTCGCCTGGCCCTCATCGGCTGGGTCTTCCTCGCGCTCGGGCTGGGCGGCGGC
>JAEUKJ010000784.1 GCA_016792665.1 Deltaproteobacteria bacterium
CACGCCGGCCCGTGCCCTGCTCGAGCGCGCCGAGCTCCGCCCCCTGGACACGCTGCCTCCCACGTCCAGTGGCTTCGGCAACGCCCTCGTCACCGTGCGCGTGGGCGCCGAGCGCCTGTCCATCGACGGCCCAGGGGTCCTCCCGACCACCGTCGACCTCGCCCCCCGCGACCTCCCCGCCTGTGCCCCGGGCGTGAGGCCCTGTGCCCCGAGCGCGTGTCGCGCCACCCCGGCGGTCCGCGGCGCCTGGTTCGACCCCGAGCTCGGGACCCTTCTCCTCTCGCTCGACGACGCGGGCTGCCGTCCCGAGGGGCGACCGACCTCGAAGCTCGACTTCCCGCCGCGCCTCGAATGGCGCGTGGTCCCGCTGGTGCGTCGGCGCTGAGTTGGCCTTGACCCTCGGGGCGCATGTGCCTATGCAAGCGCATCCTCGCGCCGCGACGTCGTCGCGCGAGACGCGAGCGCGAACCCCAGGAGCATCACATGAGCTTGATCGGCAAGAAGGCCCCGGAATGGACGGCCAAGGCGTATCAGAAGGGTGACGAGGTCACGATCTCGAACAAGGACTTCGCCGGCAAGTGGCATGTCCTCTACTGGTACCCGCTCGACTTCACCTTCATCTGCCCGACGGAGATCCGCGGCTTCGAAGAGCTCCTGGGCGAGTTCAAGGACGACGGCGTGGCGGTCATCGGCGCCTCGACCGACAGCTTCTTCAGCCACAAGGCGTGGTTCGCCGACCGCGCGACCTTCGCGCAGGAGATCACCCACCCGGTGATCGCCGACACCAACCACGCCGTGTCGAAGGCCTTCGACGTCCTGAAGGACGACGAGGGTATCGCCTACCGCGCGACCGTCATCGTCGACCCGCAGGGCGTCGTGCGCTCGGTGTCGGTGAACGACACCAACGCCGGCCGCGCTCCGAAGGAGACGCTGCGCACGGTGCAGGCGCTCATGTCGGGCGGCCTCTGCGGCGCCGACTGGCACAAGGGCGAGAAGTTCGTGAAGTGATGAAGGCCTGGCCAAGCCAGGCTGCCCACCGGTTCGATCGGTGACCCGAACCCCGTCGCGCTTGCCGCGTCGGGGTTTCGTGTTTCTTGTCCCTGACGTCCCGCGGGCGCACGACGCCCCGACACCCATCCCAGCCGTGAGGAACCCATGACCACCGAAGCCACCCTCCAGATGATCGACGGCACCAACTGGCGCGACTTCGTGAGCGGCGAAGGCGTGGCCTTCCTGATGCTCGGCAAGAGCGACTGCGCGGCCTGCGCGGCCTGGACCGACGAGCTCGTCGGCTACCTCGGCGCCGACCCTCGCTTTGCCGGCAAGGTCCGCTTCGGCAAGATGCTCCTCGACCAGCGCGGCCTCACCGACTTCAAGCGTGAGCACGGCGAGTGGCTGAAGGACGTCCACGACCTGCCCTTCAACACCGTGTGGGTCGACGGCGACAAGAAGAAGGCCTGGCCCGGCAACGGGGTCGAGCGCCTGACCAACCGACTCGACGGCATCCTCGGCTGAAGCCGGTCTCCCTCGCGTGGGCGCGCCCGCTCCGCAGGAAATTTGGACAGCGCCGCGGTACCGTGGTGCTCTCACCGCGTGAATCGCTTCCTCCCCTGCGCGGCCCTGTCCGCGCTTTCTTGTCTCTGCCTCTTCGACGCGGCTGGTTGCAGGACCGACCTCGACGACGAGGCCGTGGAGCCCGCCGCTCCCCCAACGACGACGCCCAGCGAGGACTCCCTCGGGCGTGTCGCAGAGGGCGAGGACGCTGCCGCGCCCGACGATCCCGATGCCCCGACCGAGGTCGCGCCCGTCGCCTTCGAGCCCTGGCAGCTCGAGCTCCCGGCACACACGATCGACGACGTCGTCTTCGCCGGCCCATCGCTCTACGTCGCGGCCCGCAACAACGACGGTCTCGCGCTGTTCACGCTGACCCGCGCGCCTGCGCGAACCAAGGCCAAAGACGGGCAGGCCCCGCCCGAGGCCGCGGTCCCCACCCTCGCGGCGACGGTGCTCGTGCCCGGTCGCGAGCTCGAGGGCGCACGCCTCGTCACCCTGGGTCCGAAGGTCCTGGCCCTCTGGGTCGCCCAGGGCCAGCTCCTCGCGCGCGAGCTCGGCAGCGATCAAACCGGTGGGCAGCCTGGCTCCACCAGGCCTTCGGGCGGTGATCAAGCCGGTGGGCAGCCTGGCTCCGCCAGGCCTTCGGAGAGCGACCCATCCGAGCGACGCCTCGCCGAAGAGGAAGGCGGACAGTTCACCGGGCCCCTCGCGGTGGCGGCCGCGAGCGACGGCGGCTTCCTCGCGTGCATGGGCGACCAGCTCGGCCCCTCGTGTATCCGCTTCGACGCGAACGCCGAGGTCGAAGGCGTCTTCGCGCTGCCCAAGCGCAAGGACCACAGCGTCGTCGGCGTCACGGCGAGCGACGACGGCTTCGTCCTCGTCCTTGGCGCCTGCCGCGGCAACGTCGACAGCGAGAGCAGCACCAAGAGCTGCGCGCGCATCGACCTCCAGGCGCTCTTGCTCGCGGCCGACGGGGCCCCCGGCAAGACGCGCGCGATGCCGGTCGTGCAGGTGGCGCGCGGCATCGAGGTCATCCCCTCACAGCATGGCGCCCTGGTCCTCGCGCGTCGCGTGGCCGCCGGCGAGCACAGCGCGTGGCGTGTCGACGACGGCGGCGTGAAAGAGCTCGACGGACGCTTCTCGCGCGCGGTCGGCGGCTTCTATCACGACGGCCAGGTGCGTCTCGTCGAGCGCTCGCACCTGCGCATGCGCGGCGGCTTCCCGGTCCGCGGCTTCGAGCTGCGCGCCCTGGAAGGGATGAACGGCGAGGCCGTCAAGAAGCCGCGTCGCGGCAAGGATGCGGTCGCGCGCGAGGCGTTCCCGCCCGAGGTCGCGAAAACCCTCCCTTCCGATGTCGACCAGACCCTCATCGCCCACGGCGACGCGCTCGTCTTCGCGGCGGCGCCCCGACGCGGTACGCTCTCCGCCACGGCGCTGCGCCTCGGCGCCAAGCTCTGACGTCCGAACCGCACGCCCGAGGGGAGCCCCGATGTACGTCGATGTCCACGCGCACCTCATCCACCCGAGCTTCGAGGGGGACGAGGACGCGGCCGCCGTGCGCGCACTGCAAGCGGGCGTGACCCGCGTCATCGTGAACGGCCTCGAGCCGAAGAGCAACCGCGCCGTCCTGGCGCTCTGCCGCCGCCACGACAACCTCCTGCCCGCGCTCGGCATCTACCCGGTCGATGCCATCGCGCGCCAGATCGACCGCGCGACCTGGACCCACCCGTGGGCCCCGCCCGAGGCCTTCGATGCCGACGCCGAGGTCGACTTCATCCGCTCGGTGGCCGACGAGCTCGTGGCGATCGGCGAGTGCGGCCTCGACGCCTACTGGGTGACCGAGCACATGGCCGAGCAGGAGCGCATCCTCCGGCGCCTGGCCGAGGTCGCCCTGGCCGTCGACAAGCCCCTCATCCTGCACACGCGCAAGGCCGAGGAGCGGACGCTGGAGATCCTCTTGGAGATGGGGGTGCGGCGCGCCGACTTCCACTGCTTCGGCGGCAAGCTGAAGCTCGCAGAGCGCATCGCCGAGGCCGGCTACCACCTGTCCATCCCACCGGTCGTCGTGCGCGCCGAGAGCTTCCAGAAGATGGTGAGCCGCCTCCCTCTGGAGAGCCTCCTGACCGAGACGGACTGTCCGTACATGGGCCCCGACAAGGAGCGCAACGAGCCCGCCAAGGTGCCGATCGGTGTCGCGAAGATGGCCGAGCTCCGCGGCCTCTCGAGCGACGCGATGGCCGCCGCGCTGGCCGCGAACTTCGAGACCCTCTTCCGGGTGCCGGCCGCCCTGCCTACGTGATGGCCGCCCGCACCTCGCGGAGGAGCTGCCCGCCGTTGAAGGGCTTGGGCAGGAAGCGCCGCCCCGCGTCCTGGACGAAGTCCGAGTCCAGGGCCGACATCGTGTAGCCACTCATGAAGATGAAGGGCACCTCCTCGCCCAGCGCGCGGATGCGCTCACTGGCGACGCGGCCCCCCATCTCGGGCATGACGATGTCCAGCACCACGAGGCGCACCCGGTGGCGGTGCTCTTCGAAGAGACGAACGGCCTCGCGCCCG
>JAEUKJ010000786.1 GCA_016792665.1 Deltaproteobacteria bacterium
CACCGGCAGCGCCGAGATCACCTTCGCCTTCTTGCTCATGACCACCTCCTTCGTGGAGACTGTAGAAGCTCGACCCGAGGCGGCGGACGTAGAATCTAACCTGGGAGAGAGTCTTTCGACCTCATCAATGAAAGACCGTGAGCTCGGCTCCAGACTACCCGTGGGGCACAGGCACCAATGGAGGAAGGGAGATAGCTGTCGAGCCTCGACCGTCGGAGCCACTGAAGCTCGTCCTCACGAGGAAGGGGAGTTTCTGGTCTGAAAGACCCGCCCACCGGGCGGTGGCACCACTCGCCGGCATCTCGGCTCGCTCGCGCTCGTATCGGTGGCGCGCTGCCTGGAGCTTCGGAAGCGGCATCGACGAGGGAGCAACGGCGGTCGGATGCCTCCGCCGCCAATCCACAGGAATTGCTCCGAGCCGCGCTCGGAGCATCTCCGAGGACGGCGGGCGAGGCGCCGACCCCGTCGCGACCGTTGTGGCGGCCGCCTTCACGTGTCGCGGCACCGCCAGAGGAGTCGCTCCGAGCCCCGCTCGGAGCACTCCGAGAACCCCTCCGAGACCTGTCCGAGACCTTTCCGAGGCCCCCCGGTGACTTCGTCGCGGTGATGGGGACTCAGCTCTTGAGCCAGCGCGACCCGACCCGCCCCACCTCATAGAAGCCCAGGCCGCGATAGAGTCGGATCGCAGCCTCGTTGCTGGGGTGCACGTAGAGGCAGACGCGACGGACCTCGCGCAGCAAGAGGTGGCACATCTCGCCGAGGGCGTGGTGGGCGAGGCCCTGCTTGCGGAAGGCCGGGGCCGTGTAGACGCCGGCCAGCTGCACGACCTCGGGAGCGACCGCGGCCTGGTCGACCTTGAAGGCGATGGGTCCGCCGACCGGGCCGACCACCCAGCTACGCCACTCCGCGATGCGGCGTGCCCAGCCGCGACGGTAGGCCGCACGGTCGGTGAACGGATCGAGTCCGAGCTCTTCCTGCACCATGTCGAGGTCCACCGCGACCAGCGTATCGAGCTCGTGTGGGACCGCCGGCCGCAGCGCCATCGAGCGTGCGTCCTTCATGATGCTGGCGCGGTCGACCTCGAAGAGGAGCTGCCCCTCCCGCGAGAGCATCACCCCATCCGCGGCGAGCCCCAGCGCCGCGATGAAGTCCGGGACGATCGCGTCGGGCCCGACGACGACCTTCACGAGCCATCCACTCCGCCGGCTCAGTTCGGCGAAGATCGCCAAGACCTCGGCCCGCGATGTCCCGGCCTCCAGGTGGCTCAGGACCAACGTCGAGCCAAGGCACACCGCCGCGACGATACGATCGCCCTCGAAGCACGCGACCAGGTGGCCCGCCACCGCCTCGTCCGCCAGCGCGTCGCGCGCCACCTGCCCGAGGAAGAACGCGTTCATCGCTGGCTCGCGGACCAGGAAGCGGGTCAGCACGCGCGCATCGTCGGGCCGCAAGCGGCGAAACGAGAACGCGCTCGAGCGCGCGCGTGGCGGGGTGCGGACGGTCACGAAGACAGCCTACCAGCCGGTCACGACCATTGTCGAAAAAGGGCGCCGGCTGGTCCTCGTCACCGTTGGTCGTCCTACGCGTGCAACGCGACGACGACGCGGGCATGCTCCGGCCGCGGAGGTCAGATGCATCGCGAACGACACGGCGGCGAGAGGTCCGCCATCGCCTGGCACACGCTCATCGACGCCTGGCATCCCTTCGTCGATGCGGTTCCCCCTGCCCTGACCGCGCTCGACTGGACGGCCCCGAGCGCGCGCTGGAGGACGACGTCGGCCGCCTGGAGGGCGACCACCCTCGGCCCGGTCACGCGCCTCGAGGCGCCGCTCGCCGACCCCGGACTCGTGCTGGAGGTCACCTTCGAAGACGATCACGCGGTCTCGATCACCCTCGACGGGCGCGCCGCGCCTCGCGACCGCTGGCCTTTCGACGCCGTCTTCGCGCGAGCCCTTGGCGCCAGCCTGGACGACGCGGTAGACGAGGGCCTCTATCGGGTGACCCGCGGCGGGACGGTGGTGACGATCGACCTCCTCGAGCGGCGCGTGACCCTCGAGCCGATCGAGGTCGACGCATGAGTGTGGGCGCGCGATCGATGGCGGGCGTGGAGACCAGGCGATGACGAACAGTGCAACGGGATCGGGCGCGCGCCCCCGCAGCGTCATCTTCTACGACATCCCCGCGGATGCCCGCTTCCCGCTCGTCTCGAAGCTCGCCTCGGCCGCTTGGGAAAAGGGCCGGCGCCTCATCGTCCGCGCGTTCCCCGAGCAGGCCCCCGCCCTCGACGAGCACCTCTGGGTGTTCCGCGAAGAGGCCTTCGTCCCTCACGAGGTCGCCCTCGACGCCGCCTCGCTGCTGGACCCCGAGGCCCGCATCGTCATCGTCACGCGCGACGTGGCCCCGATCGCTGCCGACATCCTCGTGCAGCTCGCCCCCTGCGAGCTCGCCTTCGCGCGCGGCTTCGAGACCGTCATCGACCTCGTCGACGCCACCGACGATCTCCGCCTCAACGCCAGTCGTGCACGCTTCAAGGCCTGGTCCGATGCCGGCCTCCGCCCCGAGCTGAAAAAGACCGCGTGATCCACGCCGAAGGCCTGGCCGAGCCAGGCCACCCGATGGCCCCATCTCTCGCGAGGAGCCCCCGATGCCCCGCCTTCTCTCCCTCCTCGAGGTCCTTGGCCTCGGCCTCCCGACCCTGACCGCCCTGGCGCTGAGCGCCCCGGGCTGCACCTCGGACGACGCCAGCGGCGACACGTCCTCGCTCGATGGGGACTCGACCGCCGACGCCGAGCTCGGCGACACGCGCGATACGGAGGACGACTCCGCCGCGCCGGACGCACCCGACACGCAGGTCAGCGACCTCGGACCCGACACGCCAGACGCGCCCGACGCGGACGACGCCGAAAGCGAGATCGACGCGCCCGACACGGCCGACGCACCAGACGTGACCGACGCCGCCGACAGCCTCGACACGGCCGACGTGCCCGACGTGTTCGAGGTCATCGACCCCAATGCCGACAGCGATCGCGACGGCATCAAGGACTCGGACGAGCGCCTCGATGGCACCGACCCCTTCGACGCGCGCTCGGCTCGCGCCTGGCACCCCGAGGTCACCGGCCACCCTCGCCTCTTCGTGACCCCCGCCTCCCAGGCCCTCGTCAAGAGCCGCGCCGAGGCCACCACCGGGCGCGCCAAGGTCCTCTGGGATCGCGTTCTCTCACTCGCGAACCGGGCCGTCCCCGATCACCCGATGAGCGCCGGCTTCGACACCTCGATTCCGCCACAGCAGGCCCAGGTCATCGCCGCCTCGGCCCTCGTCGCCTTCGCCCAGACCGACCTCGGCATGGCCGCCAAGGTGCTGACCGCCCTGGCCGCGCCCTTCCCCGACCCGACGCCGCTCAACCAGCGCTCGGCCTTCAACGCCGGTGACCACTATGACCTGCTCGAGGCCGAGGCCATGGATGGCATGTGCATCGCCTGGGATCTGGTCGCGGGTCTCGACGGGGTCGACGCCGATCAGGTCCAGGCGGCGCGCGCGCGCCTCGTCGAGCGCATCGACTACTTCCGCAAGCTCTGCATGCAGACCGGCGGATGCACGAGCCTCCTGCGCGGCGAGCCGAACAACCACGCCATGAAGGCGCTGTCCGCGCTGGGTGTGTGCGCCATCGCCATCCCCGACCGCCCCGAGGCCGCGAGCGACTTCAACGAGGCCCTCTCGGCGATGCAGTTCCTGGCCCACGACAAGCAGGGCCACGTCGAAGGGGGCTGGGCCGAGAGCTGGAACTACCTCAGCTACTCGGGCGAGACCCACCTCGGCTTCCTCTACGCCGTCCACCACCTCACCCCGGACGCGACCCCCGACGGCCTCTGGAAGGTGAAGGCCAAGGGCTGGGTGACGACCCTCAACCCCGCCAATGGCACGGTGGTCGACGTCCTCGACCCGGGCGCCGATCCCCTCTGGCACGCGGTCTATCGCGGCGCCCTGGTCGCCGCCCTGCCGTCTGGCCAGACCACGACCGTCGACGACGCCAACCTCTCCGGGCTGCACGGCGGGCTGCTGGCAGCCCTCTTCGACGACCCGCGCTTCCTCTGGAACTGGGATCTCCCGAGGATCGGCATGCACACCGGTCGGCAGCTCGTCGCGACCTTCCTCGCCCTGGCCGACGACCCCGAGCGTGCCGCCCTGGCACCCGACTGGAGCACCGAGATCTTCTGGCCGGACGCGGGCTTCTCGGTCATGCGCAGCGACTTCTCGGCCGACGCCAGCTACTTCCACATGCAGCACGAGAAAGACCGCATGCGCACCGGCGGCGGCGCCCACGAGCACGCCGACTCGCTCTCGTTCATGCTCGGCTTCCGCGGTGAGCTGCTCGCCGTCGACCCCGGCTACATCGACTTCACGAACCACGGGAAGGTCAAGTACGGCAAGGACCACAACATCATCCTCGTCGACGGCCAGGGCCCGGAGTTCTTCCTCGACGGCCTGGTCGAGGTCGCCCCGAACTCGGACGCGTTCCTCCATGCTCACGAGGTCTCGCCCCCCTTCGCGACCCTCATCGCCTCGACCAAGTACAACTCCGCCGAGCTCCGCCGCCGCGTCGTGCGCGTGAGCGGCGACCCGGAGATCTACGTCGTCGCCGACCGCATGACCGGCTCCCTCGCGTTCATCCCGCGCACCTACACCTTCCAGTTGAACGGGCTCGCCTCCGAGGAGATCGGCCAGACCTCCTTCGCGATGACGTCCCCTGGCACCGGCGTGCTCGCGACCTGGACCCGCCCGCGCGCCGTCCTCGACGCCGCCTTGATGTCGACGGCCGGCAACGCCACCGCCGCGAGCCGCCTCGAGGAGAGCTCGCTCGCCTCCGGTCGCCACCGCTGCCTGACCCTCGAGGCGAGCATGGCCGCCGACGCCGGCTTCCTGACCGTCCTCGTGCCGCGCGCCGCCGACGCCGCCGAGTCGACGCGGCTCGCCGAGAAGCTGAGCGGCGTCAGCGTCATCACCGTGACCGCGCCCAGCGGCGCGAAGACCCGCGCCTACCTCAACCCGGGCACCAGTGCGGTCAGCGTCACCTCCCTCGCGGCCGCCCCGAACAACACCATCTCCATCGCACCGGGCCTCACGATCGAGATCGTCCAGGGCGAGACGCGCACCGTCCGCACCTGGACGATGGACACGCCGCCCATCCCCGACCCGTCCCCATTCCTACCCGAGTAGGAACGGCCTACGCCCCGCGCACGCGTGCGACCAGGGCCTCGGCCAGCCGCGTCGCGGCCTGGGGGCCGTGCCTGAAGAACAGCGCGGGCTCGACGAGCTCGAGCTCGTTCAGCACCAGGTCGCCGTCGGCGTTGCGCAGGAGGTCGACGCGCCCATAGAGGAGGTCCTCGCCGGTCACCTCGCGCGCCACCTCGAACGCGCGCCGCGCCAGCTCGAGGGCCGCGGGCTCCGGCTCCCAGGGGACGTCGCGCGCGCCCCAGTCCTCTTGCACGCGGTAGTCGCCGCGGGCCGGGACCTTGCGCACGCCGTGGGTCGGGACGCCGTCGATGACGATCACCGAGAGCTCGCCCTCGGTCTCGACCGCGCTGAGATAGGTCTGCATGAGGAAGGGGCGCGCGCCCCACTCGGGCTTCGCGAGGTGGGCCCGCGCGAGCGCGTGCGCCGCGGGATCCGAGAGGTCGAGCCGCAGCGTGCCCCACGCGTTCGCGGCGATGGCCGGCTTCAGCATGCAGCGCGTCCAGCCGCGGCGGAGGGCTTCGCCGATGCCCTGGTCGATGGCGTCTCGCGTCGCGTCCGGCTCGAACCAGATCGTGTCGGCGATCGGCAGGCCATGGCGCTCGAGCTCGGCGAGGTAGCGCTTGTCGAGGTTCCAGCGGACCACCTCGGGGCCGTTCACGAGGCGCGTAACGCGGCTCGTCGCGAGGCACCAGGCCAAGAACTGGTCGGCGCGCTCGTGATAGTCCCAGGTGCAGCGGAGCAGTACCGCGTCGAAGTCGGACCAGCGGATCGCGGCGTCCCAGGCCGGTGTGCTCGGGGTCGCGCCGAGGGCCGCAAGCGCGTCGCGGAGCGGGACCTCGTCGTCGACGACGGGCGGATAGGGGTCACACCAGGCGAGTGCAATCGAGAGAGTCATGACCCGCGTATGCCGTGTGAGGCGCGCCGACCACAAGGTCAAACCCACCTCGCGGCGCGGCCAGACCCGACTGCCCGACGGTGAATCACCCCAAGCGACCGGGGAAACCCGGCCGAAATAGGAGTCGTGCTAGAACGTTGTCAGGCCTCGCGTTCGTCGTCGATAGCACAAGGCCTCGCGGAGCGAGGCTGCCGGCGAGTGCGATCGCACAAGGCCTCGCGGAGCGAGGCTGCCAGTGCAAATCCACTCGGCTCGACCACACGCAAAGAGCGCGAGGCCCAAAGCACAAGAGGAGGTCGGTCATGCTCGAGCGTCTGCTCACGCTGTCGCCGGTTGCGTTTGCCTATCGCACCATCGCGGTTCGTCTCTACGATCTCGCGCTCGGTTGACACTCACCACTCGAC
>JAEUKJ010000788.1 GCA_016792665.1 Deltaproteobacteria bacterium
GCGAATCATCGACACGCGCCGCGACTGCGTATAAGTCCAGCGCCATGTTCCAGCGACTCCTTCCCTTCTTTCTGGTCGCGGCACACGGGACGCTCTGGGCCGTCTCGGCGCTGACCCTCGGCAAGCTCACGACGCCGTATCCGACGCACTTCGATGCCGGTGGTCAGCCCGACGCGTGGAGTGATGGGTCCTGGTGGCTCCTCCCGCTCATCGGGCTCTTCGTCGCGATCCTCTTCTTCCTGGTCGTCCCGCTGGTGCGTCGCCTCGCCGCGACGAGCCCCCAGTGGGTCAACATGCCGCGCAAACGCGACTGGGTCGCCCTGCCGCTGGACGGTCGGCTCCGCTCGCTGCGGGCGGCCGAGGGTCTGGTCCTCGGCGTGGCGCTGTTCACGAATCTCTTCCTGGTCTCGGTGGTGCTCGACTCGTACGCGATCGCGACCGGCGTCCAGACGAGCATGTCGATGATGAAGATCGGCGTGATCATCGCGACCATGGCGGTCTGGACGGTGCTCTCGGTCTTGAGGATCCGGCAGGCGGTCGGCGACGAGGTGCGGCTCGCCCGGAAGAACGCCGAGACCACGCCCTCGTAGCAGTCGCTTCGCGCGGGTCATACCGCGGACTCAGGTCGCGGCGAGCGCGCCCGGCACGATGATCTCCATCCAGCGCTCGGGGTCGGCGACACCGAGCCGCTGCATCTTCATGCGGGCACTCGCGGCCGCTTCGTCGCTTCGCTCGAGGCGTGCCCACAGCCAGCGCGCCGCCTCGCCCTCGAGGTCGACCTCGCAGCGCTCGAGGTGCGCACTCGCCCGTGCGAGCAGCGCGCGGGCCTCGTCGTACTTGCCCTGCTCGAGACACAAGGTCGCGCGCAGGAGCTTCGCATGTCCGCGCGCCTCGTCGTTGGGCAGGGCCTCGAGCCGCGACAGCAGGCGTTCCAGCGGCCAGGTCCCGGGCGCGGCACGGTCGAGCGCCATCACGACGCGCGCCTCGAGGAGGTCGTGGTCGAAGCGCGAGAACGGGAAGCGATAGCCGCCTGCCTTGGTGAAGGCCTTCCGCGACGACGCGATGCGAGCCGCGGCGGACGCGGCGTCGCCGTCCATCAGGTCGGCTATGACGAGGCCGCGCAACGCATAGAACGTATGGGGGGCGTAGCGGTCGGGTAGCCACGTGTCGAGCAGCCACTGGCAGTTCGCGCGCGTCTCCGCGACCCGTCCGGCGGCGAGGCTCGCCATCGGGCGATAGGTGTCGAGCGCGATCTTGGCGCCGAGGTCGCCGCGCAGATCGGCATCGATCGCGTGGGCTTCGATGAGGGCCAGGGCCGAGTGGTAGTGACCTCGATTGATCAGCGCGCGCGCGGCGTAGCTCGCGGCCTGGACGCGTTCCCACGAGGCGCGGGGATCGGTCTGCAGTCGATCCATGGCCTCGACCGCCGCGGTCAGCGCCACCCCGAGCTCGCTCGTGCCGAGGGCCTTCAAGGCGCGCCAGAGGTGGCTCACGCCCTTGAAGTACGGCTCGTCGTCGAGCGCGTCCATGGCCTCGACCCAGCGCCGCGCCGTCCCCTTGAGACCCGGAACGTTGCCGAGGACGAACGCGGCCAGCGGCCCGGCCGCGCGCGAACCGTCGCGCATCGCCCCTGGCCGTGCGGAGCGAGGTGAAGAGCACCCCGATCCCCACCAGCGGATCGACGAAGACCAGCGACTTTCCCACCGCCCAGGCGAGGTCACTCTGCAGCGCGACGGCCTCCGAAGGGGCCTGGTTGGCCTGCCGCCGGGGCGCCGCGGCGCGCTTGCCGGCGACGACGAGCCAGGCCGCGTGCCCGAGGAGGGTGCCGGTCTTCTTCCACGACCCTGCCGGCAGCGCGAGGCCATGGCGTCGCATGAGCGGCTCGACCAGCGCCAGACCCTCGGCGAAGTGGCCCGACTGGAGGAGCACCTCGGCGGCCTTCAGGCGCTCGCCACTCCCGCCCTCGGGGGCGCCGGGCTCGGCTCGCTCCGAGAGTGCGACCAGGGCCGCGGCC
>JAEUKJ010000032.1 GCA_016792665.1 Deltaproteobacteria bacterium
CATGCAAGACCGCTCGACGGTGCAAGGTCAGCCCCGACGGGACGAAGTGCGTCGCTCCAATCAACGACTGCATCGAGAGCGAAGCATGCATTACAGAAGGTCGTTGCCGACTCGGCGCCAACAACAGCTGCGAAGCGGGCAGCGATGACGACTGTCTCAAGTCGAAGGCGTGCAAGAGCGAACGCAGATGCGTGTTTGACCTGACCAATCGTACCTGCGTGAAGGGCTTTGACCGCATTGAATGCAAGTCGTGCAAGTTGGACGGAAAGTGCCACCAATGGAAAGACAGATGCGTCCCATTCTCGAACGCCAATTGCGCCGATTCGCAGGCGTGCAAGAAGGAAGGTCTTTGTAAGCTCTCCGGCATCGAATGCGTGAAGCTCTGACGGCAACCCTTCAGGAGGCGAAGACGAAGCTCGCCGCGCTGAGCCGAGCGCGGTGGCACGCGTGCCTCAGTGGAAGTCGCGCGACTTCGCGATGGCGCGCCCCTCCTCTTCCGTGGGCCCGCTCGGCCCGAGACGTGGGACCCACAGCTCGTCAGCGACGAGGTGCACGACCGGGGCGGCCCCCTGCTGGACCTGCAGCTTGCCGGTCAGCCCGAGGAACGAGGCCGTGCGCGCGAGCAGCGGGAAGCGCTCGAAGACCGCGGGCCACACCACCGCGTTGACGAAGCCGGTCTCGTCTTCGAGGGTCATGAAGAGCACGCCCGAGGCCGTGCCCGGACGCTGTCTGCAGATGACGAGCCCGGCGTAGCGTACGCGCTGCCCGTCCTTGCCCTGGGTCATGAGTGAGCGCGCGTCGGGGAGCCCGGCCCGCGCGAGTGCGCCGCGCAGTGGCGACAGCGGGTGGCCGCGCGTCGAGTGCTCACTCGCCCGATAGTCCCACGCGATCGTCTCGGCCAGTCCGAGGGGGCTCAGCAGAGGCAGGGCCTCGGACTCTTCGAGAGGCAGCGGATCGAGGCTCCGCGCGAGGCCCTCGATGACCCAGAGGATGCGGCGTCGCGCCCCTGCCCCAGAAGAAGAACCCTCAGGAGGTCCGGCGATCACGCCCTCGGCCAGCGCCAGCCCGTCGAGCGCCCCGGCCTCGGCGAGGAGCCGCAAGGTGCGCGCCGGCAGCCGCACCGAGCGGACGAAGCGTTCGAGCTCTTCGCCGTACCCACCGAGGAGCCCGCTCGCGACCACCGTCACGATGCGCTGTCCGTCGCCCTCCGAGAGGCCCTTCACGAAGCGCAGCCCGACGCGGATCGCGAAGCGCTCGCCCGGGCCGGACAGGCCCTCCAGCGTGCAGTCCCAGGCCGAGTAGCGGATGTCGACGGGCCGCACCTCGACCGCGTGGCGCTTGGCGTCCTCGATGATGGTCGACGGCGCGTAGAACCCCATCGGCAGCGCGTTCAAGAGCGCGCACGAGAACTCGGCGTGGAAGTGACACTTCAGCCAGGCGGTCGCATACGCGACCAGCGCGAAGCTCGCGGCGTGACTCTCGGGGAAGCCGTACTCGCCGAAGCCTCTGATCTGGTTGAAGATCCGCTCGGCGAAGTCGCGTGAGATCCCCTTGCCTTCCATGCGGTGGACGAGCTTTTCGCGGTGCTTCTCGATGGCGCCCGAGCGCCGCCACGCCGCCATGTCGCGCCGGAGCTGATCGGCCTCGCCCGGGCTGTAGTCGGCCGCGACCACCGCGAGCTTCATGACCTGCTCCTGGAAGAGCGGAATCCCCAACGTTTTCTGCAGCACCGGCACGAGGCTCGGGTGCGGGTAGTCGACGGCCTCCTCCCCGTTCCGCCGCCGGAGATAGGGGTGCACCATGCCG
Source organism: Deltaproteobacteria bacterium (assembly GCA_016792665.1). Taxonomy (GTDB): domain Bacteria; phylum Myxococcota_A; class UBA9042; order PHBI01; family PHBI01; genus WYBB01. Next base: position 1,807 of record JAEUKJ010000032.1, read on the forward strand.
CCGGTGATGGGCCCGGGGCGCACCAGCGAGACCTCGATGACGAGATCGTAGAAGGTCTTGGGCTGGAGCCGCGGCAGCATCGCCATCTGCGCGCGGCTCTCGATCTGGAAGACCCCGACCGTGTCTCCGCGCGAGCACATCTCGAAGGTGGCGACGTCGTCGGGCGGGATCTGCGCCATCGACAGCGTGAGCCCGCGATACTCGGCGAGCATGCGGAAGGCGCGATCGAGGTGGGTCAGCGCGCCGAGCCCGAGCAGGTCGACCTTGAAGAGCCCGAGCGCCTCGACATCGTACTTGTCCCACTGGATGACGGTGCGGTCCTCCATCGTGGCGTTCTCGATCGGGACGAGGTCGTGAACGGGTTCGTGGCCGAGCAAAAAGCCGCCCGGGTGGATGGAGAGGTGGCGCGGGAAGTCCTGGATTTCAGAGGCGAGATCGGTGAGTCGGGCCCAGCTCGGTGAGCTCGCGGTCGCTTGCTCGACGCCCGCCAGGCGCAGCTCGTCCTCGTCGAGAGCGCCGAAGTGGCCGAGCTGCTTGGCGACGCGATCGAGATCCGTCTCGGGGAGACCCAGCGCTTTGCCGACCTCGCGCAGCGCCGAGCGGCCGCGGAAGCGGATGACGTTGGCGACCATGGCCGCGTGGTCACGGCCGTAGCGGGCGTAGACGTGCTGGATCACCTCCTCGCGCCGCTCGTGCATGATGTCGAGATCGATGTCGGGGGGCTCGGCGCGCTCGAGCGAGAGGAAGCGCTCGAAGAGGAGGTCCATCCTCACCGGGTCGACCGCGGTGATCCCCAAGCAGAAACAGACCGCTGAGTTCGCCGCCGAGCCGCGCCCCTGGCAGAGGATCCCGCGCTCGCGGCAGAAGCTGACGATCTCGTGCATCGTCAGGAAGTAGCCGCCGTAGTCGAGCTGGCCGATGAGCCCGAGCTCGCGCTCGAGCTGGGCCCCGACCGCCGCCGGGATGACGTCGCCGTAGCGATGGCGCGCGCCGGCCCAGGTGAGGTTGCGCAGGTGCTCGAGGGTCGAGGTCGTGCCGTCGGGCAGCCGCTCGCTCGGGTAGCGGTAGCGGATCTGCTCGAGGTGGAAGTCGCAGCGCTCGGCGACCTCGAGGGTGCGCCTCACGGCGGCGACGTCGTCCTCGAACAGCGCGTGGAAGGCGCGCGCCGCCTTGAGGTCGTGCTCGGCGTTGGGCGGCAGGAGGCGCCCTGCGGTGGTCAGCGTGACCCCGTGGCGGATGCACGTCAGGACGTCCTGCAGGGGGCGTCGCGCCGGCGTGTGATAGAGGACCTCCTGCGCGGCGACCAGCGGGATCCCGAAGCGGCGGGCGCGCTCTCGGGTGCGGCGCTCGCGCACGACTTCGTCGGCCTCGCGATGGCGCGCGAGGAGGCCATAGAGGCGGTCGCCGAAGGCCTCGTAGAGCGCCTCGAGCGCCGGGGTCTCGCCCCGATCGTCGGGCAGCTCGCCGAGCGCGCGCGTCAGCACCAGGACCTCGGAGCGCGCATCGCCGAGTGCCAGGAGGTCGTCCAGGTAGAGCAGCGACTGGCCCTTCGGGGCGCGGCGCCGCCCGAGCGTGAGGAGCCGACAGAGCTCGGCATAGGCGCTACGCGTCGGAGCGAGGACGAGCGCCGCGTGGGTCTCGGTCACATCCCCGCTCTGGTGGGCCCCGCCCTCGGCATAGTGGACCTCGGCCCCGATGATGAGCTTCAGCCCGAGCTCGCGGGCCTTGGTGTGCGCGCGCACGATTCCGTGCACCCCGTCGCGATCGGTCAGCGCCATGGCGGCGAGTCCGCGCTCGGCTGCAGCCTCGACCAGCTCGTCGGGGTGGCTCGCCCCTTCCAGGAACGAGAAGTTGCTCTTCACCCAGAGGGGGACGTAGCTCGACGATGACGCCTGGCTCACTCCACCCTCCCCTCTTCGAGCCAGCGACGTCGCCGTCGATCGTGAAAAATCCAAAGGATGTCGCCGCGCTTCGTCTCGACGAGGTGGTAGTCGCGGTGGACCTCGGGACCTTCCAACCACCAGCCGCCGGCGACCGTGAAGGGGCCGTGCACGGCGACGATCGGGCCTTGGGCCGGGTCGCGGGGTTGCCACTCGCCCAAGGCCGGGCGGCGCCCGGCTGCCGGCGAGGTCCCATCGTTGCGCAGATCGCGTGGCCGCGGGGGCAGCGGCTCGGCGCGCACCAGCAGGCGCCGGATGAGCGGCGGCGGGGCGTTCGAGCGCGTGGGCGCGGGCGGCGGCAGGCTGCGCTTCTTGCGGGTGTCCGTGCTCGACCAGAGCGGGAGAAACGCCTGCCGCGCGCGCGGGAGGTGCGCGTCGCGCAACGCCATGCGCCCCACCGCCGCGTCGCCCAACTCGGCCTGGACCCGCGTCAGCGCGCGCGCGGCGGCCTCGCCGTCCTGGTGCGGCCCGAGCTTGAAGAGGCGCATCTGCTCGGGATCGGCCGGCGTGGGAATAGCCTCGAGACGCACCTCGCCGATGCCGCGCTGTAGATCGATCCCTTCGAGCCGGAGGCGCACGAGATCGAGGAGCAGGGCGCTGTCGAGTGTCGCGGCCGCCGGTCGGAAGCGATGGAGATGAAAGGTCAGACCCTCGGTGCCGCGGGCCTCGGCGCCGAGCTCCAGGCGCAGCTCGCCGATGAGGGCCTGGCGCTGGGCGAGCTCGGGGATGAGCTCGTCCAGCAGCGATTTGATGCCAAAGAGCAGGCGGTGGGCGTCGTACTCGAGGAAGTCCAGGATCTTTCTGCGCAAGATCGGCAGGACCTCGGCCTCGGGGCGGAGCTCGCTGCCCGGCAGCGGCGCCAGGAGGTGCGTGTGTCGGGTCTGCCCGAGGCTCGCGGCCAGGCGATGCAGAGCCAGCGCCTCCGGCCCATAGCGCTTCATGACCCCGCCCTCGGGCAACGCCATGAGCTCGCCGAGCGTCTTGACTCCGAGCCGCGCCAAGCGTTCGCGCGCGCCGGCCGAGAGGGCCAGGTGGCCAAGAGGGACCTCCTGGGCCAGGGCGCGCTCGGCCTCTGGGGTGGTGAGGACAAAGCTCCATCGCCCGCCTCGCTCGCTCCGTACGGGCCCTCCTCGGGCATCCGGAACCAGCAGCGACTTCACCGCGGCATAGGACCCAAAGCGCGAGAAGCCGATCGCCACGAGCGCAAAAAAGCCTTCGTCACCCAAGGCCTTGATGACGTCTCGGGCCCAGCGCCCGAGGCTCTCGTAGAGGCCGCCGAGCCCGCTCGCGTCGAGCCAGAAGACCCCCGGCTCGTCGCTCGAGGGCTCGATCTCCGGCGAGAACGCGCGCAGCCGTCCGAGCACGTGGCTCAGGTGGGCCCCCAGCACCTCGGGCGGGATGACACCCGCGCGCAGCCCACGCACGAGGCCGAGCGCATCGGCATAGCGCTGGCCGGGCAGGACCCCGCCAGCACGCGCGGCCGCGTTCGCCTCGAGGACGAACCCCTGCGGTCGGTCCTCGTCGATGACGACCACCGGCTCGGTCGCGGCGCGCCAGTCCGGCCGGCTCTTGGCGAGGACCTGGAGCGCAAAGGTCGGGACCTCGACGCAGGCCACCCGCACAAGGCCTGGCGGAGCCAGGCTGCCGTTCCGCACAAGGCCTGGCGGAGCTGGGCTGTCCCCAGATCGGAAGAGATCATCCGATTCCGGTCGGTCCACGGAAGACCTCCACCTGGTTCCAGCCAGGACCTTGTCGTTTGTCCTTTTCGACCGAGAGCACGACCTCGAACCCGACCTCCCCCGACGGCAGCGCCTTGTCCTCGTCGCCGGCCTGCCCTCCCCGGCCCACCAGACGCAGCCGCGGCTTCGTCTCCGCATCGCGCTCTCTCGCCACGCGCCGCACCCGCTGCGCGTGCACGTGCAGCGACACGAGGGACCCCAGGCTCGCCGACTCGGGCGGCTTCGCGGTCAGCACCACCAGCGCCGTCCCGTGCTTCTGCGCGAGCCCCGCGATGCGCGACTGCAGCGGCAGCGGCAGGTCGACCTCGCCGCCCGTCCGCTCGGCCTCGGGCACCAGATCCAGCACCAGCAGCGCGAAGGCCCCCGACCGCAAGAGGTGCGAAACCGCCCTGCCCGCTTGCTGCGCGTCACCGGCCATGACGACCGGCAGCGCCGCCAGATCGACCCCGCCCCGGGCGGCGTCCGGCGCATAGAACGGATGGCTCGTCGCGGTCGACACCCACACCGTGTTCCGCCCCTCGAGCTGGGCCGCGTGGACGAGCTGCATCGCCACGCTGAGCCCGGCCGAGGCCGCCCACCCCGACAGCTCGACGAAGCGCCCCGCGAGCCGCCCGAGCTCGAAGCGCCGCTCGCCCTCGAGCTTCGTCACGCTGTGCGAAGCCCCGCCGAGGACTGTGTGCAGTGAGAGGTGCAAACCCATACTGAACACATGTACAGGTTGCGCGTTCACGCCGCAAGGACAAAGGTGCTGGCGCCGTAGAGCCTGCCGACGTCCGCGCCACCGGCGCCGACGCCCTCACCGAGATGCCCTGGAACCTGCTTTGAAAGACTCGACCTGGATTGGCCGCGAGCTCCGCCCCAACGATCGGGGTGCGCTGGGCCGCATCGTCGAAGGCGCCCCGCGCCCCGCGTCCCTCTTCGTGAAGGCCGCCCACGCCCGCGGCGAGGACTTCCCCGGCTGGTGGTTCGGGGCCTGGCGCGACGGTCAGACGCTCGAAGCCGTGATGGCCGTCGAGAACCACCAGGGCGTCATCTACGCCGCGAACGACGAGGCCGCGCGCGGGCTCGGGCAAGAGCTCTACGCCTCGCAGAAGCGCATGGGTCCGACCATCCAGTCGCATCGCCACCAGCTCTTGGCCGAGTCCAAGACCATGGGCATCATCTGGCCCATCGTCAAAGACATCCCGGGCCGGAAGCTCCTCTTCGACAAGGAGAGCGAGCTCCTCGAAGGGCACGCGGACGACACGGCGGCCCCCTCGTCGCGCGTCACCTGCGACACCGCCCAGCGCTCGGACGAGCGCGTCGTCCACGACTTCGTCGCCGAGCTCCGCATCGAGCAGCTCGGCATCGACCCGCGCAAGACCGGCCGCGACACGCACGCCCAGCGCAT
>JAEUKJ010000065.1 GCA_016792665.1 Deltaproteobacteria bacterium
CGCCCCGGTCGGGGTCAGCGCGCAGACCACGCGGGTCACGCGCGTGCTCATGGACTTCGAGGCGAACCCCGAGCTGCGCCTCGTCTCGCGCCTCCTCTGGCGCTTGAACAAGCTCCTGCCCGGCTCGCGCGTGGCGCGCCCCATCATGGGCAAGCTCGAGCTCGGGCACGTGCCGCGCCAGGAGAGCTGGGACGTCAAGATCGCCGGCCCCGAGCAGCGCGAGGTGATCGAGCTCGGCTTCGCGGGGGTCTCCATCGAGCAGGTCCTCGAGCGGCGCCTCTCTGACGCGGCCCACAAGGACGGCGCCACGACGCTCACGGCGCTGGAGTCGGCCGAGGCCGCGCTCATCCTGCTCGAGCGCTCACGTCTTCACGAGACGCTCGGCGAGCGCGCCGTGACGCTGCTCGCGACCGAGCTCGGGGCCGACGACGCGACCGCCATCTTCGACCTCGCGCGCCGCCTCGTCATGCACTTCCGCGCGCAGCCCGATGGCCTCCCGGCCTGGCTCTCGCGCTTCGTTGCGACCGGCTACGCATCCTATGCGACACGGCTGCCGACCGCCTTCGCCGATCGCGGCACCTCGCCTCAGGCGCTCGGCGGCATGCTCGCCTTCATCTTCACGCTGGAGAGCCTCGCCCTCGCGATGGGCTGCGCGCGAAGCCAGCTCGTCATCGCCCTCGAGCAGGCCCGCGGCGAGACCGCCGACCCCGAGAAGCTCGGCCTCTTGTGGGCGGCCGAGTGGCTGGTCCAGCTCCGCGACGAAGCCGGCCTCATCGCCGCCTTCTCGGCCGTCCTCGATCACCCCCTCGGACGCCGGGCCTACCCGCGCTACCTCTCGGGGTTCCTGCGCGCCCTGACCTTCGCGTCGCGCGCCGCCCCGCTCGCCGTGACGCTCATCGGGCGCGCGCTCGTGTCCTTGCCCGACCACGTGCTCTTGCCCTGGATCCCCGGCCTCCTGACGACCCTCCAGGACCAGTCGTCCGACGTCCTGCCCATGCTCATGGCCGAGCTCATGCGGCACCTGCCCACCCGCGGCCTGGCGGCCTGGTCCCCGCCGTGGCTCGCGGCCCCAACGCCACCCATCGTCGACACCCCACCCGCGGACGCCCGGACTTCGGACGCCCCGACGTCCGACGCCCCGGCCCTCGCCGCGCGCGAGCACGCGGCATGGTCCCTCCTCGCCAAGCACCGCGGGCCCCTCGAGGCATGGGCCGCGCTGACCGAGACACGCGGCGCGTGGACCGAAGCGAAGACCACGCCCAGCGCCCCGACGCGCGAGCCGGTCGGGCGGGGCGCGAGCGAGCTCGTGCGAGACCACCCGGCGGCGGCCCTGGCCTGGGCCACGCTCATCGCCCGCTGAGCGACCGCGTAGGCCCGCTGCGAGCTCACGCGGCCGCCTCACTCACCGTCAGAGGCGCGCCCTCAGCTCGGCAGCGGCGCGGTGCATGGCCGCGTCCAGGCGGGCCAGCGCGCGCGTCACCGTCTTTCCGTCGCGCAACATCCGATCCGCCCTCGACACCGGGCCGGCCTTCACGGCACCCTCGCCCGACCCCATCGGACTGATGGTCGCGGGCCTCGGTTGGCGAGGCCCCGCCATCGGGCGAGAACGTGGCCCCCCTCGAGATTCCGTCCTTACCCTGGTCACCTCAGTCACGACGCCCCTCTCGTAACGGTGAAGACCATGCCACCCATGAATGAAGCGACCGGCCCCCAGAGGCGGTGGAGCCTCTCGCTCCGGTGGAAGGTCTTTACGCTCGTGACCGCGCTCATCGTGGTTCCCGTCACCATCCTCGTCGCGATCTTCGCGCAGTCGCTGGTCGGCGTGCTGCGCGAGTCGAACATCCAGAAGGCCCGCTCCCTCGGCAAGATCGCCGCCGCCCACGTCGCCCCCGCCATCGCACTCGACGACGTCAAGACCGCGCGCGAGGCCTTCGCCAGCATCAAGGAAGACCCCGACCTCGTGGGCTTCGATCTCTATCGCAGCGACGGCACCCTCTTCTTCTCGGGCCACCCCAACAACGCCGCCGCCATGCCGCGCGTGGCGGGCATCGTCTTCGACCCGCAGTATGTCGAGGTCTCGAGCGCCATCATCACCAAGGCGGGCCCGCGCGGCGTCCTCCGCCTCGCCTTCGCGACCTCCGGCATGCACGCCGCCGTGCACGAGGTGCGCATGAGCGCGCTCTACGTCGCCCTCGCCGCCCTCGCCCTGGGCATCAGCGCCGGCGGGTTCGCGGCCGCCAAGTTCGGGCGCCGCGTGGCGCGCGTGAAGGAGCGCGCCGAGGAAATCGCCCGCGGCCACTTCTCGATGACCCCGCTGGACGATCGGTCGGGCGACGAGATCGGGCAGATGGCGCGCGCCTTCCAACGCATGGTCGGCAACGTCGAGGCCGAGGTCCGCAAACGCACCCTCGAGCTCGAGGAGAGCCGCGAGCAGTTCCGGAAGCTGCTCGAGTCGACCCACGCCGTGCCCTGGCAATACGACCTCGCCACGCGCCGCTTCACCTACCTCGGCCCGCGCGCCGCCGACCTGTTCGGCGAGCCCCTCGACACCCTCTACGACACCCCCGTCTGGACGAGCCACCTCGACAACAGCACCCTCACGCGCCTCGGCAACGCCATGCGCCGCGCCTGGAACACCGGTCAGGACGGCGAGTTCGAGTTCTACTTCGAGCGCCGCGACGGCCGCCAGGTGACCCTGCGCTCGGTCTTCAGCGTGAGCAAAGACGACGGCGCCGAGGTGCTGCTCGGCTTCATGCTCGACGTGACGCGCCAACACGAGCTCGAGCTCGAGCTCCGCCAGGCCCAGAAGCTCGAGTCGGTGGGGCGCCTCGCGGCCGGCGTCGCCCACGAGATCAACACCCCGCTCCAGTTCGTCACCAGCAGCCTCCACTTCATCCGCGACGCCTACCAGGACACCCGCAAGCTCCTCGAGCTGCACCGCGAGTTCCGGGCCACCGCCGCGGATGGGCAGAGCTCAGGGATCGCCGCGCTCGTGGAAGCCGAGGAGGACCTCGACCTGGCCTACCTCGACGACAACGTCCCCAAGGCGCTCGAGCGCGTGACCGAGGGCCTCGGCCGCGTCACCACCATCGTGCGCGCCATGAACGAGTTCGCGCACCCCGACCAGGGCGAGCGCACCGTCGTCGACCTGACCGACGCGCTGAAGGCCACGCTGGCGATCTCCCGCAACGAGTACAAAGACGTCGCCGAGATCGTGACCCAGTTCGGCGAGATCCCGCGCATCCATTGCCAGTTGGGCGACCTGAACCAGGCCTTCCTCAACATCATCGTGAACGCGAGCCACGCCGTCGCCGACAAGTTGGCCCGGACGGGCGAGCGCGGCACCATCACCGTCGCCACCGAGTGCCGCGACAAGGACGTCGTCGTCACCATCGAGGACACCGGCGACGGTATCCCCGAGGCCGTCCGCACCCGCATCTTCGACCCGTTCTTCACCACCAAGGAGCCGGGTCGCGGCACCGGCCAGGGCCTCGCCATCGCGCGCGCGGTCGTGGTCGACAAGCACGGCGGCTCGCTGAACTTCACGACGCAGGTCGGCTTCGGAACGAAGTTCGAGATCCGTCTCCCCATCGACAGCCCCGCCGCGCGCGAGCCTGTCTGACCCGCCAGGTCCTCTCCCTCCGGAGCCCCTCGTCGATGCCTCTCGCGCCCTCTCGTCTCGCCGTCTTCGCCCTCGCCTACGCGCTCACCGCCTGCGAGAAGCCCGCACCCCCCGCCTCCGTGCGGGTCTCCGGCACCGTCATGGGCAACCTCGCCAACGGCTCGGAGGTCCTCTGGCGCGGCCAGGTCGTCGCCGCCCTGGTCCCCGAGGCCGCCGGCAAGGGCCGGCACCGCATGGCGCCGCTCACCTGGTCCTTCGCCTTCGACGTGCCGGGCCAGGCGGTGGCCGAAGGGCTCGGCGAGCTGAAGGTGCGCGAGCCCTCGCCGTGCGGCCCGACCGACATCGCCCTCGTGGGCGGGACGAGCGCCCGGCGCGACGCCACCGCGGTGTCGCTGAAGCTGTACCTGCCATCGTCCTATGACGGGGGGCGGCACGTGCGTGTGACCTTCGACAACCCCGGCCCGGCCGCGACCTTCACCTGGGGCGCCCTGTCGCTGCCGGTCGACGCGGGCTCGTTCGTGTCCTACTGGGCGCAGCGCCCGACCTGCGCGGGCGAGCTCCCGGTGAGCCGCGACGGCATCCGCCTCGGCGCGACCCTGCCCGACCCGAACGTCCAACACGTCTTCGTGTCGGCGCGCCCGAACCCGTGCTTCGTCGTGACGCGAAAGATCTACGAGAAGCGAGGCACGGGGCTGGGCCTCGGCCCAGAGGTCACGCGCCACACGAGCGCCGTCATCACCTCGCCCCGCCTCATCGACCACCTCTTCGAGGCCCTGCCCGACTCGATCGAGGCGCTCACCGTCGGCGACGGCCCCGACCGGTTCGTGGCAACGATCGGGTCGCGCGCGAACCTCGTCCTCTGCCAGTAGCAATCACGCGCGACGCAGACGCCCGTCGCAGCCACACGCATCCGAGCGCGAGCGAGTCGGTGCGCCGCATCAACGCGGGGCGCGGGGCCGCAGGTCCCGTGACCGACGACGCAGACGCCCGTCGCAGCCACACGCATCCGAGCGCGAGCGAGACGGGATGGCTGCTAGGAGGCTCGCGAAGCAAGCGACGAGGCGCACGTCGGTGCGCCGCATCAGCGCGGGGCGCGGGGCCGCAGGTCCCGTGACCGACGACGCAGACGCCCGTCGCAGCCGCGCGTGTCAGCGGGTAGCGCTGGCAAAGCGCGTACTGACCTCAGCCCAGTTCACGACCGTCCACCACGCGCCGATGTAGTCGCCGCGGCGGTTCTGGTACTTCAGGTAGTAGGCGTGCTCCCACACGTCGAGGGCCAGGATCGGGGTGCCCTTCACGTCGGCCACGTCCATCAGCGGGTTGTCCTGGTTCGGGGTCGAGGTCACGACGAGCTTCTTGTCGGGCGTCACGACCAGCCAGGCCCAGCCCGACCCGAAGCGCTTGGCGCCGGCCTCGGCGAAGGCCTTCTTGAAGGCCTCCATGCCACCGAGGTCGCGCTCGATCGCCTTGGCCAGCGCGTCCGACGGGGCGCCGCCCTTACCGACCGGGGCCATCAGCCGCCAGAAGAGGTCGTGGTTGAAGTGGCCGCCGCCGTTGTTGCGCACGGCCGGACCGTACTTCGAGACGTCGCGCAAGATCTCGGGGAGGGTCAGCTTGGCGAGCTCGGGGTTAGCCTCGACCGCCGCGTTGAGGTTGTCGACGTAGGCCTTGTGGTGCTTGCCGTGGTGGATCTCCATCGTCGCCTTGTCGATGGCCGGCTCCAGCGCGTCGGTCGCATACGGCAGGGGCGGCAGCGTGTAGGGCGCCGGAGCCGGGGGCGCGGCCAGCACCGGGGTGGCGGAGAGGAAAAAAAGCGCGAGACCGAGACGAATCATCAAACACCTCCTGAGTTCACGCCACTAGTCACCGTCACCAGGCGGGTCAACGCCACGACGCGACCGGCTCACGGCCGGTCAGCCCGACCACCAGGGCGGCGTTCGAGCAACTCCGCGTCGTTACCTGACCCGCGGGCGACAAGGCACAACTCGCAACTCACGGAGTCCCCATGGGCGAAGTCATTTCGAAACAGGCCGCGCGCGAGCGCATCATCGAAGACGTGAAGACCACTGTCACCCGGGCTGCCGGGCGCGCCAACGGCCCCGACGGCTGGGGCGCAGCCGCGACGCGGCTTGGCCCGGTCTTGACCCTCTGGGAGGCCACCGCCCCCAAAGCGAAGGCCGCCCGGGCCGAGCTCGCGCCGCTCACGGTGGCGATCGACGTGGCCGACGACGGCAGCGACCGGCTCCTGCGCGCGACGGCCGACGCCCTCTGGAACGAGCTCGGCCGCCCCGCCAACGACCCCCTCTTCGAGCTGCTGTTCCCAGCGGGCGCCGGCTTTTACGCAGACGCGCCCGACGCCGAGCAGCCCGACCTGATGGTGCTCCTGGCCGAGCTCCTCGAGTCGAACTTGCACCCGAAGCTCGCAGCGACGGCCGCCGCGCGGGCGGCGGAGATCCGGGCGGCCGCCGCGTCGCTCGAGGCGGCCTTGGACGCGGCCCGCAAGCCGCGCGCGAAGGTGCGCCTCCTCGACCGCGTCTTGACCTCGATCGCGCGCACCGCACAGATCGAGCTCGCCAAGCTCAAGCGCTACTGGAAGTCGGAGGGCCTGTCCGAGGCGGACATCCACGCCGTCATCCCGGACCGCCCGCGCGGCTACGGTGTGAACGAGCCGGCCAGCCCGCCGACCGACCCGACCGCCTGACCCGCCCCGAGGTCGCCGTCCACGGCCGGACGCCGCCCCGACGGCGACCTCCACACGTCATGAATGGAAAAAGCCGCGCGGGATTGGCGACCTCTACACGTCAGAGTCGTCGATTCCCGTCGCCGACCGCGCCCTGCACACCGGCAGGTCCGCGATCCTGCGCGGCTCTCCCGCGACCACACGCGACAGAGGTCGCCTCACCCGCGCGGGATCGGCGACCACGACACGTCGTGACCGCCCTGCCCGCCCGGAAAGGCGACCCTTCACACGTGGAGAGTCGCCTCGACGCCCCGCTTCCAGCCTGGCCCGACAGGCGCCATCCCGACGCCCGCGCACGGTCGCCCTAATCCTTCGAAGCCTCGGGCTCGTCGCCGCCCTCGAGGGGCACGGTCAGGAGGAGCCGGAAGAGGTCCAGCCGTCGACCGCCGCCGAGCTTGCGCAAGAGGTTGGCCGCGTGGAACTTCACGGTGCGCGGCGCGATCCCGAGCTCGACCGCGAGCTCCTTGTCCTGGAGCCCGCGCACCATGCCGTGCAGCACGGCGCGCTCCTGCACCGACAGCCCGGCCCGGTCGCTCGCGAGCTCGACCCGGAGGGCCACGACCTGGTGGAAGACCTCGTCGCTGAGATCGACGACGCTCACCAGCGCGACCTCGTTGGGCTCGCGCTCGAAGCTCACGATCCGGTAGCGCCCGCCCTCGCTGGTGGTGAACGCGCTGGGGTCGAGGCTGGCGTCGCGCTGCGCGATGGGGCAGCCCGCGCACGGTGACGTTCGCTGCTCGAAGACCTCCCAGCAGTGCCGCCCGACGCCGCCCGAGACGCCGTGCTGGGGCGCGAACACGATCGAGAGGACCTCGCCGCGGCGCGCCGGGGACAGCGACACGTGAAAGATGCGCTCAGGCTTCATCGGGGCCAGACTGCCGGTGGTGGATCGGGAGGCGCACGAGGAAGGTCGTGCCGACGCCGGCCTCGGTCTCGAAGCTCAGCTCGCCGCGATGGTCCTCGACGACCATGTGCCAAGCCATCGCGAGCCCCTGGCCGGAGCCGACGCCGACGGGCTTGGTCGTGAAGAAGGGCTCGAAGATGCGGTGCTGGATCGCGTCGGGGATCCCACCCGCATCGTCGCTCACCGAAATGACCACGTGCTGCTCCTCGGCCCAGGCGCGGACGTCGACCCGTCCGCGTGGAGAGCCGCCCTCGACCCGCTCGGCGATGGCCTGGGCCGCGTTGATGACGAGATTGAGTACGACCTGTCCGATCTCGCCGAGGTCGCACTCGACCAGCGGCAGAGGCGCCACCGCGACCCCGAAGTCCGCCACGATGCGCCACTCGCTCTGTGCGATGGTCACGGCGTCCTCGACCGCGCGCGAGATGTCGCTGGCAGCGAAGGTCCTGTCGACCTGTCGGTGGGCGAAGCGCTTCAGCGCCCGCACGATGACCGCCACGCGATCGACCGCGGACTGCGCGCGCACGAAGGCGGCCGGCACCGCGGTCTCGAGGTAGGCGATGTCGGTGCCCTCGGCCGACTCGGCGATCTTGTCGAGGACCGCCGCCAGCGCGGGATCGGCCGGCTGTGCGCGCGCCCAGGTCACGAGCTCGCTCAGGTGGCGGAGGTGCTGGAAGACCTCGGTGGAGGTCTCGCGCAGGAACTCGAGGCTCGAGCCGAGGTACTGGAGGGGGTTGTTGATCTCGTGCGCCACGCCGGCGGCCAGGCTGCCGATCGCGGCCAGGCGCTCGGCTTGGGCGATCTGGGTGCGGAGCTGCTCGGCCCGCACCTGCGCGCAGATCTGACGCCCGAGCATCTCCAGGAACTCGACCCACGCCTCGTCCTCGGGGCGCGTCCGACGCGAGCGCAGCTCGAGCACGAAGAGGACCTCGCCGCCGTCTATCAGCGGCACGAAGAGCCCGGTCGGCATCGACACCGCCGCGGCCGCATCGTGGTGCTCCACCGAGATGGCGTAGTAGTGGTGCGGGCGCTCGGTGAGGGCGTCGGCGATGACGCGCGCGACCAGGGCGCGGGCCTGCGCCTCGTCCGGCTCGGCCAACCCCTCGGCATGCCAGCGCGACAACACCGCTCCCACCTGCCCGCCCTCGACACTCCAAGCGCGCGCCGCGTCCCAGTCGAGGTCGTTCCCGAGCCGCGCCAACAGCCCCCGAAAGAGCTCGCCCAGCGGCTGACGCGCGGCCAGTCCGCGGCTCAAGAGGTCCTGCAGCGCGGTGCGCGCGGCGAGCTGGTGCGTGTGGGTGCGGTCGACGTGGATGACCAGGACGCCGTCCTGCAGGCGGCGCGCCTCGAAGGCGATCCAACGCAGCTCGTGGGGGGCGTGACACGAGTAGGTGAAGGCGACCTCCGTGCGCGTGCCCGCGAGCAGGTCGTCCAGGGCCAGGCCGAGCTCGCGCGTGCAGTACGCGCGATAGTCGAGGCCGACCCCGAGCTCGGTGGCCTCGTTGGCACCATTGGCCCGCGCGAAGTCGCGCCAGCCGGCGTTGACCCGCACGATGCGCAGCGACGAGTCGAGCCAGGCCATCCCGGCGGGCGCGCGGTCGAGGCTCTCGAGGGCCATCGCGAGGATGTCGCGACTGCGGGCGAGCTCGTTCTCCAGGCGGTGCCGCGCGGTGAGGTCGCGCACCGAGGCGATCGCGAGCTGGTCAACGCCCTCACCCAGGTATCCGAGGGCCACGTCGACCGGGATCTCGCGCCCGTCCCGAGCCAGCGCATACAAGGTCAAGCCAAGGCCCATGGCCCGCTCGGCCGGGGCTTCGAAGAAGCGGGCCAGGTGCGCGCCGTGCGCGGCGCGCGAGGCCATGGGCAAGAGGAGATCGAGGTGTCGGCCGACGAGCTCCGCGACCTCGTACCCGAAGAGGCGGCCCGCATGGCGGTTGGCAAGAACGATGTGACCTGAGCGGTCGACCGCGAGTAGCGCGTCCGGGACGGCGTCCAGCGGGTTGGACGCGAGGTCGCGCGCGGGAGTGTGCATGGAAGGGCCTCAGCGAGGTGGCCCCAGGTGTGACTAGGTGAGGCCGACTCTCTCGCTTTCGGGTTTCAATTCCGATCCGTCAAGCGACCTGTCCTTCGAGACAGGTAAAGACGACGCGGCCCGGAGAGATTTCCCCTTGTAACTCGCGGTCAGCGGAGAAAGACGTTCTCCGGCAGCCCGGCGCCGACCCAGAGCGCGGTCCCGGCGAGCCACACCCCGAGGAGGCCGGCGCCGATCCAGGTGAGGGCGATGCAGTCGCCGCTGGTCAGACCGCGGCGATAGCGCGGCTTGTAGAAGACCACCTGGAGGACGGGGGCCAGCACCATGAGGAGCTCGCGCACGCCGAGGGCGCCGCGGAAGACCGCGAGGAGGAGGGTCGCGGCGGCCGCCACGAGCAGGGCGTCGATGATGCGCACCGAGGTCTCGACCCCGTGCACGACGGGATAGGTCGGGACGCCGGCCAGGCGGTCGCCGTCGAGGTCGCGGAGGTCGTAGAGGATCTCGTAGGTGATCTCGAACGGCACGAAGAACGCGACCAGCGCGATGACGCTGTCCCACGACATGCCGGCCGCGAAGGCGACACCGCCCGACGCCGGGGACGCGGCGCCGGCAGCGACCAGCAGCGGGTAGGCGATGCAGGTCGTCACGAAGAGCGCGGCCGACATGAAGTTCTTGAAGAAGTAGAGGTCCTTGAAGCGCGCCAGCGCGAGCTTGCCGCGGTGCCAGGCGGGGACGATGGGGTAGGAGTAGCCGACCCCGACGAGCTGCACGCCGAGGCGCACGATGGTGAGCTCGGGGGCGACGACGTGGCCGACGGCGATCGACGCGGCGAGCAGGGCGACCCACGCGCCGAGCACGAGGCGATGCTTGCCGACCAGGCGCTCGGTGCCGCGGATCTGGTTGGCGATGTCCTCCTTCACGTCGGAGACGCGGTTCAGGAGGTTGATGAGCAGCCAGTCGAGCCCGCCCAGCAGCGCCACGGTGACGTGCAGCTCGCCGACCAACATGCGCGAGAAGGCGAGCGCGGCCATCACCGCGATGGCGATGATGTGCAGGCGCAGGATCGAGGCGATGTCTCCGAGCAGTGCCGTGGCCTTCATCGGCCGCGTTATGCCGCCGCAGGTCGTGATCGACAAGGCTCGATTTCCGGTGCATCTTCGCGCCGTGACGGAACCACGACGCCCCGAGCGCACGACCCTGACCGTCTCGGTCGTCGTCATCACGGTCATCCTCGTCGGGGCCATGCTCTACCTGATGCGGCCGGTGGTGCTGCCGGTGGTCCTGGCGCTGTTCCTGGCCTCGCTCGCGCGGCCGCTGCAGGTGCGGCTCCAGCGGTGGATGCCGTCGGGGCTGGCGCTGGTGGGGACCGTCTTCATCGTGGGCGCCATCCTCATCGCGCTGCCGCTCTTGTTCACGGCGAACCTGCAGGTCGTCATCTCGAAGTTGCCCGAGTACGGGCCGCGCTTTGCGTCGCTGGCGGCCGAGGTCGAGCGGGTGCTGCGCGACGCGGGGCTGGACCCGAAGATCTTCGACCTGTCGTCGGACAAGACCGTGGAGTCGCTGGTCGGCATCGCGACCGACTCGCTGCAGGGGCTGGCGAGCTTCGTCGGCACGGCGCTGCTGGTCATCTTCCTGCTGATCTTCGTCCTGGCCGAGGCCAACATCATCAAGGACAAGCTGGCCGTCGCGCTGAAGCCCGACAACCACGCGGCCGTGATGTCCTCGTTCGCCTCCATGCAGGAGCGCATCCAGCGCTACGTCGTCACCAAGACCCTGTTCTCGGCGCTGAACTCGATCGCGGCCGGCATCTTCACGGCGTCGCTGGGCATCGACTTCCCGCTCTTGTGGACGCTCTTGACGTTCATCCTCTACTTCATCCCGACCTTCGGGACGCTCATCGCGACCTTGCCGCCGGTGCTCTTGGCGTTCGTGCAGTTCGACTCGCCGACCACGGCGGTGGTCGCGCTCATCGGGCTCATCGTGATCTTCAACCTGCTCGGCAACGTCCTCGAGCCGCGCTTCCTCGGCAAGACGCTGTCGCTCTCGCCGCTGGTCGTGTTCGTGTCGTTGATGTTCTGGGGTTGGTACTTCGGCGTCATCGGGGTCATCCTGTCGGTGCCGCTGACGGTGGGAATCGGTATCGTCTGCCAGCACATCGAGCCACTCCAGCCGATTGCGGTGCTGTTGTCCGACAAGCCTCGGCCACCCAAGCCCGCCAAGCGCCCGGCGGGCGAACGCGCGCGCTGAGTCGCGGGGTTTCCGGCCCGCGACTGGGCCGGTTGGCGCACGCGCGGTTCGAAAATGAAGGCTTCCCTTGGACCGGCCCGAGCCGATAAAACCCAGGGGTCTCAGGTGACGGGCGGGGGCTGCATGGCGACGATGACGGGGTCGGCGAGGTCGGGACAGGGGTCGGCAGGGAAGTCCGGGTGGCTCGCGGTCGCGACGTCCGCGCTCTTCGTCACGGCCTGCGACGCGCCGCCCTACATCCCGCCGAAGGAAGAGACGGACACCCTGGTCACGACCGACGGCGACACGACGACCGACGACAGCGACACGGCGACCGACACCGACACGACCTCGAACTGCGGGATCGAGCCGAAGCTCTCGTCGATCAGCGCCAAGTACTTCCAGCTCTCGTGCGTCTTTGGCGGCTGCCACGAGGCGGCCAGCCAGGAGGGCGATCTGAACCTCGACGCGGCCAGCCTGCACGCGGTGCTGGTCAACGTCGCGGCGGCCGACAAGAAGGCCGGCCCGCGCGGCAAGCTGCGCGTCGTGCCGGGCAACCCCGACGCGAGCTTCCTCGTCCAGAAGCTCGAGGGCACGCAGGCGCGCGACGAGGGCGGCATCATGCCCGACGGCGCCGACGAGCCGATCGACCCCGAGTGCCGCATCAAGATGGTGCGGCAGTGGATCCTCGACGGCGCCCTCGACAACTGACGTGGACACGCTGCCCTGCGCGCTCGCAGGTCGCTGCGGCGGTTGCTCGGACCCTGCGCGCCCGCTCGCGGCACAACGGGCCGACAAGGCCGCGAGGCTCGGGGCGCTCTTGGCCGAGGTCGGGATAGCACTCGCCCCGCGTGCCGAGGACCTCGTCACGCCGGCCGCCCTCGCCTTTCGCGGACACCTCGACCTGCGCCTCGAGGACGGGCGCCTGGGCCTCATCGGGACCGAGCGCGAGGTCGTCGACACCGAGCGCGCCAAGCGCGAGGTCATCGACATGCCGCGCTGCGAGGTCGCGACCCCGGCCTTGAACGCGTGGCTCGCGGGGTTGCGGACCGATCTCCCGCCGGTGCCGCGCGCGTCGCTCAGGCTGCGCGTCGGGCCGGACGGCACGCGCGGGCTCTGGATCGACTGCGCCCACGAGCACATCAAGTCGCTCCTCGACGAGGCGCGCTGGCTGGCGCGACAGGTCGAAGCCGGCGTCGTGGTCGAGCTCGGCGCGAAGTCACGCCGCGTGGTGGTCGAGCCCGGCGAGGCGCGCGTCCGACTCGGCGCGGCCGAGCTCGCGGTGTGGTCGACGAGCTTCGCGGCCGGGCGCGCGCTGCCCCTCTACACGACCATCGGCGGCTTCTCGCAGCCAGGGCCGATCGCCAACCAGGCCCTGGTCAGCGCGGTGACCGAGCACGTGCGCCAGACCTCCCCGAAAAAGGTCCTCGAGCTCGGGGCCGGGGCCGGCAACCTGACCTTACCGCTGCTCTCGGCAGGCCTCGCGGTGCGCGCGGTCGAGCTCGACGGCGCAGCTCTTCTGCGCTCGGCCCGGGAGAGCCAGCTCGACCGGCAGCTCGAGGTCGTCGCCGCGAGCTTCCAGCGCGCGAGCGACGTCGCCCCTCTCGTGATGGGGACCGACACGCTGCTCGCCGACCCGCCGCGCCAAGGCCTCGGCGTCTTCCTGGACGGCCTCGGCGGCCTCGCCAAGAGCCTCCGCCCCCGCGCCGTGGTCTACGTCTCGTGCCACCCCGAGGCCCTCGCTAGAGACGCCGCACGCCTCACCACCCTCGGCTATCACCTGCGCTCGCTGACCGGCATCGACCAGTTCCCGTGGACCCACCACGTCGAGTGGCTCGCCACCTTCGAACGCTGAGGGTCTTGCGCCATCGCGTTCTACCCCACGGTTGCCGCGATGAAGGGCGAGGGGCTATCATCCAAACGTGTCGCTCTTCACCTCCAGTGGCCTCTTCCTGCCGACGCATCGCCCCGTCGAACCCCTTTTGGAGGTCGGTGCCTACGAGGCGCTTTGGCTCGACCCCAAGGCCTCGTTCAAGACCATTGCGGACCGAATCCGCGCGCAGCCAGAGGCGCGCCCCTCGGACTTCGTGGATCCGTCCCATGCCATGGCCTGCGCTCATGAGGTGCTGCGCGAGCTCGAGGCGCAACGGGCCGTGCCGTTCGGCGTGAGGATCCACGGTGCTGGCGAGTATCCGATGAAGCTCCGAGACGCCCGACATCCCGTCGAGCTGCTCTACTATCGAGGCACGTGGGACCTGGTGGATGCGCGCACCGTCGCCGTCGTGGGTACGCGGCGCGTCTCGAACGAAGGACGGAAACGAGCAGCCAAGCTAGCCCGCGAGCTCGTGAAAGCGGGGTTCGTCATCGTCTCGGGGCTGGCATCGGGTGTCGATACCGAGGCTCATCGCGCGACGCTGGCGGCGGGGGGACGAACCGTCGCGGTCATCGGTACGCCGATCGGACGGGCCTACCCCAGCGAGAACGCCGCCCTGCAGCACCAACTGGCACGGGAACATCTCGTCATCAGCCAGGTCCCGATCTTGCGCTACGAGCGACAGAACATGGGCAGCAACCGCTTCTTCTTCCCGGAGCGAAACGCGACCATGTCCGCGCTCACCGAGGCGACCATCATCGTCGAGGCGGGCGAGACGAGCGGCACCCTTATCCAGGCGCGTGCCGCCCTCCATCAGGGACGCAAGCTGTTCATCCTGAACAGCTGCTTCGAGCAGGGACTGTCGTGGCCGGCCAAGCTCGAGGCGGCCGGCGCGCTGCGTGTCCGAACGACCGATGAGATCCTGAGGGCCTTGGGTTGAAGCCCACCAAGTTCGACGCTGCCATCCATGGCCCGCGAACTCACGTCACGGCTGACGACCAGCTCTTCTACTTCGGTGAGTACACCGTGGGTGATGGGTACCGTGGGGACACGAACAACCTCATCGCAAACTTGAAGAAGTCGCCCGCGCGGCGGGGTTTGCCCGAGTGGCGCTAGAAGGACGAGGCGATCAGAACGTGCGCAGAACTGCTTCGAGGCGGGTTCAGACCCGCAATTTTCAAGGACTACACGTTCGTCCCGGTCCCTCCTTCGAAGTTCAGGGATGACCCCGAATACGACGACCGGCTGGTCCAGGTGTTGCGACTTGCGGGCGCCGAGAGAATGCGCGAGCTCGTCGTGGCACGGGAGTCGATTCGCGCCTCACACTTCAGCGCGGGAAATCGCCCGACGCCGCAAGAGCTGACGCAGCACAGGGAGCTCCGGCGAGGTCATGAGGAGAGCCATCGCGGGCTCATCATCTTCGATGACGTCCTGACCATGGGGGCTCACTTCCGCGCGATGCACGGCATACTCACCCAGGCGTTTCCGCACGTCCCGATGTATGGGATCTTCGTCGCGCTCGCGCGGTGGCCCGAGGCGGCCGACGATCGCATTTAGGAGCTGCGAATGGCCTGTCGCCGATGCACGGCGGCCCTGCCGTTCGCGCCTTCGACGGTCACCGTCGAACGAGCTACGGCTTCGGGCCCGTCAGCTTGAGGCCGACGACCGAGACGATGAGGAGGGCGAGGAAGACCCAGCGGAGGCTGCTGCCCGAGCGACCGAGGAAGAGCGCCTCGGCGATGACGGCGAACGCGACGCCGAGCGCCACCCACACGGCATAGGCCGTGCTGGCGGGGATGGTGCGCGTGGCCTGCGCCAACAAGATGAACGACCCGGCCATCGCCAGGAGGACGCACACGGTCGGCACGAGCCGCGTGAACCCTTCGGTCTTGGGGAGGCCGAGCGCCCAGACGGCCTCGAGCATGCTCGCGACGACGAGATAGAACCACGACACGGTGACCTCGCTGGAGAAGCAGACCCGCTGCGCAGGTCGTGCGTGAACGCCACCCGATGGGGTGGGGTCCGTCGTCTTTGCTCTCCGGGTACGGCGGGTCTCGTCCGGGGTCTCGCGACCAAGGGCGAGATAGCCACCGCCGTCGCGCGCGTCAACCTCGGCGCGCCGTGCGGGTCAGGGCTTGGGCAGCTCGCAGGTGCCGGCCTCGCCAAAGCAGCCGCCGCCCACGCAGAAGCCATCGCACTGCGCGCTGGCGGTGCAGGTCTTGCGCTGGCAGCCACCGGCCTCGCACGTGAAGTTCGTGGGGCAGGCCGCGGCCGCGCTGCACGGCTTCGGCTTGCAGTGGCCGTCGTCGGCGCAACGCTCGCCCTCGGCGCAGGCCGAGTCCGCGGTGCAACCCGGGACGCAGACATGCTCGCCCGAGCAGGCGCAGTCGAGCGGCATGCAGATCTGCTGCACACCCACCACGACGCAGTCCGCGTCCGTCTGGCAGGTGTCCTCGGGGCGGAAGCAGATCCCGCACGTCATCGGCGCATCCGGCCGCGTGCAGAAGCCCGTGTTCTCGGCGCAGGGCGTCTCGACCGAGCAGCCCGACGGGCACGCCATCTCCGTGCAGGAGATCTGTCCATCGGCCATGCAGGTGCACGTGTTGCACCCATCGAGCGCCGGGAAGGTGTCGCCCACCTGCCAGGTCTGGCGATCGAAAGTGCAGGTCACGCACGCGCGGTCGGTGCAGGCCACCCCACCACCGGCCATGCACGTGCACGTGTTGCAGCCGTCGAGGTCGGTGAAGGTCTCGCCCTGGGCGTGGAAGCTGCCGCCGTAGAAGCAAGTGCACGCAGTGTCGGTGCACCACACCTGACCGCGGGTGTCGCACTGACAGGTGCCACATCCTTCGGGCGAGGGGACCGCGTCGCCCGGCTGGTAGGTCTTGCCGTCGACCGTGCAGGACACGCACTCTTTCTCGGTGCACGTGACGGCCCCGTTGGACTGGCACGTACACGTGTTGCAGTCGTCGCCCGCGGGGAAGGACGTGCCGATCGCGTGCGTCGCCCCGAGCCACGTACAGCTCGTGATGCACCCCATGAGCGTGCAGCCCGCCGTCCCGTCCGCGCCGCAGGTGCACGTGTTGCACCCGTCGCCCGCGGGGAAGGTCTCGCCGACCTGGTGGGTCACGCCGTCGACGACGCAGACCGTCGCGGCGTCGTCGATACAGCCCGAGATGCAGACAGACACGATGAGGGTGAGTGCGGTTCGCATGTCGGGGACCTTACCGGTTTGCGCGGGGAAGAGGCAACGCGCTCACTCGGTGATGGGGATCAGCACTGGGCCGATGTCATCCATGATGAGGGGATCGGTCGCGGCCCCGCCACCCATCGTCCACTGCGTCGCCTCGGGCCCGAGCGGGCGGAAGCGCGCGTCGATGCCGTCGAAGTCCCAGCTCGTCACGTAGACGCGCACGCCCTCCCAGGTCGTGAGACCAAACGTCGAGGCCTGGTACTCGAAGACGATCGTGCGCGACGCGGCGTCGACCTTGATGCCCGGGCGCCCGTTGACCGGCGTGCCCCAGAGCGTGTCGCTGGCACCCGCGGCGGCGTACGCGTTGTTGCCCCAGCCGTACGCGAAGTGCACGAAGTCCCACGCAAAGCCGCTGGGCGCCGAGGCCTGGACCTTCGGCAGCACGGTGGCGCCGACCGCGTCCGGCACATCGAAGTAGACGTTCAGGCACACGTGGTCGAACCCGTTCGACGGGTTCCACGCGGTGCTGAGCTCACCCACCGTGAGCTTCACGCGCAGGGTGGTCGGCCCGGCCTCGAGGGTCATTGATTCGATGTCCATCGAAGTACCGGCGGCAAAGGTCGCATCCAGCGGGTAGGTGTAGGTGCCGCTCGGGCCGCGGTCGTCGCCCTTCGGATCGGACGTCGTGATGACCTCGCCCTCGAACTGGGTGTTCGTCCGGAACGCGTACGGCGCGCTCGCCTCCTTGGCGTCCGGCGCCCAGAACGCCAGCGTGTGCGCGTTGTCTCCATACGGCATGAGCGACACCGGCAAGGTCACTTTCCACGTGCCGTCGGCCGCCACCGTCACGGGGCGCGCCCGCGCGAGGGCCCCGTCCAACACCAGCGCGAGCTTGGTCGCGAGCGGCGTGACCGTGCCGGTGAGCTCGACGTCGGCCGTGAAGGTCTCGCCCGCGATCGGCGTGGTCGGCGTCACCGTGACCGTCTTCGGCGTGACCGGGTCGACCGTCGTCGTCGCGCCGAGCACCCACGCCGCACGCGCCGGCAAGACCCCATCGACGAGGCCGCCCGCGCCGACCTTCGGCACCGCTGGCGCACCCCCACGCGCAAAGAGCGACGTGAGGCGCGTCCCGGCAAGAAGCCCGCTGTCCAGGCCGGCGACCAGGACGTCTTCGTCGGACGTGTTCAAGAGGACCCAGACCGTGTCGGCGTCGTGGCCGCGGCGATACGCGAGCACCCCGGGTCCGGCGGCGTTGACCGCGCCCACGTGCAGCTCGGCGCCGGTGAGTGCCGCGTGCGTCTTGCGGGTGGCCGCGAGGTCTTTGATGAGGCGATAGAGGGGTTGATTGACATCGAAGTGGTCGACCCCGCCCGACATCCAGCCGGCCGCGAACATCGACGCGCGCGTCTCGGTGAAGCCCTGCTCGGTGCCCTGGTACACGACCGGGATCCCGGGCACGGTGAACAACACGACCAGCGCCTGCTCGAGGGCGGCCTGGCTGGCCCCCGCGAGGAAGCGGCGCACGTCGTGGTTGTCGAGGAAGTTCGGGGTCAGGGTCGGGTCGCGATAGAGGGTCGGGTCGACGACCTTGTCGAGGCGATACCCGAGCAGCGAGGTCGCGAGCCCGCCGCCGATGACGCGCGTCAGCTCCTCGTAGAGGGGAAAGCCCAGGACCGCGTCGAGTCCGGGCTTTTCGACGGTCCCGAGGTAGCTCGTCACGAGCTTGTCGCCCGCGTCGTCCATCGGGTCGCTGACCTGGAAGACCTCGCCGAAGGCCAGGAAGTCCTCGCGGCCGGTGGCTTTCGCGACCGCGTGCATGCCGGGCGCGGCGGGGTCGGTGCCATGCAGGAAGTCGTTCCAGAAGTCCTGCTCGACGAACTTCGCGGTGTCGATGCGGAAGGCGTCGACGCCGACGTTCCGGATCCAATACCCGTAGCTGTCGCGCAGCGCCTGGCGCACGACGGGGTTCTCGGTGGCGAGGTCGTCGAGGTCGCTCACCTGGTAGGTCTTCTCCTGGACCGGGTCGGTGTAGTCCGCGATGGGCGGGGTCCAGTGATAGATGCCGGCCGCGCGGTGGGCGGGTTTGGCGGGGTCGTTGTGGTCGAAGGGGGCCTGGGTCGGGGCGGGCCCGGGCTTGGCCGCGGTGTTCTTGACGAGGTTCGTCTCGGGGTGGGCGGGGTCGAACGCGCCCGACCAGGTGAAGTAGTTGCCGACGTGGTTCGTGACGATGTCCTGGACGAGGTACATGCCGCGGCGATGCAGCGCGTCGGCGAGCTTCTGATAGGTCGCGAGCGTGCCCTGGTGTTCGTCGACGCTCTTCTGGTCGCGGGCCCAGTAGCCGTGGAAGCCGCCGAAGTCGGCAAGCGGGTCCCACCACTGGTTGGCGACCGGCGGGGTCACCCACACGGCCGTCGCGCCGAGGCCCTGGATATAGTCCAGGCGGTCGATGACGCCTTGCAGATCGCCGCCCGAGTAGTGGCTGGTCTGGGTCGGGTCGTATTCGCTGGCGCCCTGGTCGTTGTTGGTCGGGTCGCCGTCGTCGAAGCGATCGGTGAAGACGAAGTAGATGACCTGCTCGCGCCAGTCGGGCGAGGCCACATGCAGCAGCAGGTCACCGGTCGTGTCCTGCGCGGTGTCCTCGCTGCTGTCGGCGGTCGTGTCCTGCGCGCTGTCGCTGCTGTCGGCGGTCGTGTCCTGTGCGGTGTCCGCGGTGTCGGTGCCCGAGCCGTCGTCCCCGCAGGCCGCCCAGAGCAGCGCGCATCCCAGTGTCATGCCCAAGCGTCGCATCGCCGCCTCCTCGCTTCAGTGTCCGGAACCCGCTGAGACCATGGTCCTTCGCGCGCCGGACGTCCAGCGAGGGTCCGGTCGCGGGCCCCGCTCGTAAGGCCGCGGTCGCGGAGCGAGGCGCCTCGCGGAGCACTTTCTTTCGGGGGCGACGGAATCGGGCGACAACCCACACCGTTGCCCGCGCCTCGCTCACGGCTCGAGGGGATCATGCCACAGCGCTCACGCACCATCGCCTGCGGCCTCGCCGCGTTCGCCCTCATGCTCTCGGTCGCGGGCGACGCCGCGGCCGCGCCGCCCAAGTCCGGGGTCTACGCGGTCTCGACGGGCTGCGACTATTGGGGCGTCGGCAAGTCCAAGAAGGCCGCGACCGCGGCGTGCGACAAGAAGGTCGGGCGGGACCGCATGCCCAAGTCCTGCCGCTGCTCGCGCGGGGCGGTCTTTGCGACCTTCGCCAAGGCTCCCGAGGTGGCCTTCTACCTGGCCGGCCCCTCGGTCGGGCGCACCACCGAGAGCGCGCGTGCAGCGTGCGTGAAGCTCTACCGCGTCGGGCCCGACAGCGAGCCGAGCGCCGCGGGCAAGGTCCCGGTCTACGACCTCACCGTGTTGCCGACGCACGCCTACTTCGCGGGTGGGATCTTGGCGCACAACTACTGAGGGCGGCGTGGCGAGCGGGGCGCGAAGGCGCTAACGTGAGGCATGAGCGGCCATCCCAGTGTCCATCGCCATGACCTCGACAGCGCGCGCGTGCGAGCGTTGTTTCCAGCCCTCGGTGGGGAGACGGTGTTCCTCGACAACGCGGGCGGCTCGCAGGTGCCGCGCGTGGTGGCCGACGCGATGCATCGCTACCTCGTGGAGAGCTACGTCCAGCTCGGGGCGGACTACGCGCTGAGCCGTCAGGCCACGGCGACGGTGAGGCAGGCGCACGACGTCGTGTCGGTGCTGATGAACGCTGGCTCGGGCGACGCCGAGGCGGGCAAGGTCATCTTGGGGGCGTCGACGAGCGAGCTCGTCAATCGCCTGGCCCAGGCCTATGCCGAGGTCTGGGAGCCGGGCGACGAGGTCATCGTGAGCGAGGCGGCCCACGCGTCGAATGCCGATCCCTTCATGCGGCTCGCGTCGGGCCGCGGGCTGCGCGCGGCCGGGCTGACGGTGAAGACCTGGCACGTCGACCCGACCACGGGCGAGGCCTCGCTCGAGGCGCTGCGGCAACTCGTCGGGCCGCGCACGCGGCTCATCGCGGTGCCGCACGTGTCGAATATCCTGGGCGCGGTGCTGGACCTGGGGCCGGTCGTCGCGCTGGCGCGTTCGGTCGGTGCGCGCGTCCTGGTCGACGGCGTGGCGTATGCGCCGCATCGCGCGATCGACGTCACGGCGTGGGGCGTCGACTGGTATGTGTACTCGACCTACAAGGTCTTCGGCCCGCACGCGGCGGCGCTCTATGGGAGTCACGCGGCGCTGGCCGAGGTCACCGGGCCGAACCACGGCTTCATCCCGAAGGACGAGCTGCCGCGGAAGTTCGAGCTCGGCGGCGTGAACCACGAGGGAGCCGCCGGGATCGCGGCCCTGCCGAGGTATCTCGCGGCGCTCGTCGGCGAGGGCGAGCGCGCGGACCAACCGCTCGAGCGCGCACGGGTCGAGGCCGCCTTCGAGGTCATCACGCGCCTCGAGCTCCCGCTGCAGGTGCGCCTCCTGGAGGACCTCGTGCGGCGTCCCGACGTGCGGGTCATCGGCCCGATCTCGAGTGGCCTCGAGCGGGTCGGCGTCGTGAGCTTCGTGCACGCGCGGCGGTCGAGCGCTGAGATCGCGCGGGCCGCGAACGGGCGAGGCCTGGGGATCCGCTTCGGCCACTTCTACGCCTACCGCCTGTGCCAGGCCCTGGGCCTCGATCCCGACGACGGCGTCGTGCGCGTGAGCTTCGCCCACTACAACACGATGGCCGAGGTCGAGCGCCTCATCACGTTCTTCGACGAGGTGCTCTGAGCCCCGGCATACTTAGATAGTCATCGAAGGAAGCGCCTCACGCGGGGGTGTGACAGACGGCCTCGATGTTGTGCCCATCCGGGTCGAGCACGAAGGCGCCGTAGTAGTTCGGGTGATAGTGCGGCCGCAGCCCGGGCGCCCCGTTGTCGCGCGCCCCAGCGGCGATGGCCGCGGCGTAGAAGGCATCGACCGCCGCGCGGTTCGGGGCGGCGAAGGCGAGGTGGAGCGCCGGGCGCTGCGTCTCGGGCCCGTTGTGGATCCAGAAGTCGGGCTTGTGCAACGCGAGCTCTCCATAGCCCGCGACCCACAGCCCGGGGGCAGGCTGGAACGCCATCAGCACGCCATAGCCCAGCGGCGCCAGAGCCGCGTCGTAGAAGGCCTTCGAGGCCGCGTAGTCGGTGACGGTCAATCCGGTATGGTCGATCATGGACACCTCTCCTGAGGGGGACGTGCCAGTTCTACGCCACCTCGACAGCGAGTGCACCTCGACGCTACGAGCTGCGCTCGCCGCGTCGAGCCTGCAGGTCGCGCGGAGGCATACGACGCGGAGCTCTCAGGTCGGATCGGCCCGCGCGCGGTCACCGGTCGCGCCCGGGTCGGCGCCTCCTCCTCCCGGCAGGCACGTCGACGCCACGAGCGCTGCGCTCGTGCCGTCGAGCCTGCAGGTCGTGCGGAGGCATCCGACTCCGGGCGCTCCCTCTCTGATCGGCGCGAACGCTCGTCGACGTCACCGAAACGCAAGAGCGCACGTCGACGTCACCGAAACGCAAGAGCGCGAGCGAGCCGAGATGGCCGCAAGGAGGCGCCCGAAGCGAGCGCGGAGGCGGGCTTCTGCCCGCCGCACAAGACTCCCTGTGTCAACCTCCTGGTGGCGCGGTCGTCCTCAGGCGGCTTGAAGATGGGGCTTCGCGGCGCCATGAAGCGCCGCGTCGTAGGGCGTGTTGGCCTGCCAGCAGCGCCATAGGACGCGGACC
>JAEUKJ010000078.1 GCA_016792665.1 Deltaproteobacteria bacterium
GACTTCATCTCGAGCGTGTACTGGTGGGTCTGGAGCGCGGCCAGCGAGAGGCCGAGGATCGACTCGCGGCAGCTCCCGGCCTCGCAGCTCATGTTGTAGATCTGGCGCGAGCCCGTGATGCAGATGCCGGTCGTGGTCGACTGGAAGGTGCCGCCTTCGACCGAGAGTGGCATGCGATAGGTCGTGACTGCGCTCGGGGCGCCGAGCAGCGGCAGGCCGCGGCCGAGGCCGGTCGGCAGGCCGTCGTCGAGGGGGCGCTCGTGGTAGTAGCGGAAGTCGGCGAAGGCGTAGGTGTCGGTGGCCGTGTCGATGATGGGCAGCGGGCCGAAGTCGATGAACCAGTAGGTGTCGAAGGGCTGCCGGAAGAAGCGGATGGTCGTGCCGAGCTTCTCGGACGCAACCCCGGCCGTGAGCAGCCGCTGCTTGAAGCCGCTCTCGGCCTGGGCGTTGTCGACCACGATCCAGACCTCGCCGACCTCGGAGGCCTGCTTGGTCACCTGCACGAAGGTCGAGTAGGTGCCCGGGTACTGGAGGGCATAGGACGGAAACGCGAAGGCCAGGGCCTGCATCGGCTCCCACTCGACCATCGGGCGCACGGTGGCGATGCGCTGCGGCGGCGCGGTGATGGCGAAGCTCTCGGGCGCGGCGGCGCGCGCATCGTCGCTCTCGTCCTTCTTCACGAGGCCGCCCGTGGGTGGGCGCCACGACTTCATGGGCAGGGGCAGCGCCGGGTCGAGGTGATAGACGCCATCGGCGTCGAAGCGCGCGGCGAGCGGGATCTCGACGATCGGCGCGCCCTCTTCGGATGCCGTCGGACGTGCTCCGGGGCGAAGCGGCAGCGTCGCGGACGGGGCGCGCGCGGGCTGCGCGGTCGAACGCTGAGGTGCCTCGGCGGGGGCTCCAGGTGTGGGCGCGCAAGCCGCGCCAGAGACAGCGACGAGCACCAGGAGACAGGACGAGATCGGGCTTCGCATGGGCTACCCTCGAGTCGGCGACCGGGCCAGGCCACGCGACGACGGCGCATCCTAGGTGCCTTCGCGACGGCCCGGAAGCGGCACCGGTGCGACCACCACCCCGACCGGCCGACACCCGCCAAGGAGGCCCACGCGAGCCTCGTTCCTTTTGTCGAACGCGCCCGACCCGACGTCAGGGATGGCGCGGCGGCCGACCTCGCGTATGCTCGCGCGCGGAGGCCCGACGGCCCTGGTGGGTCGCTCGGTCTTCAAAACCGCAGCAGGGCGCCGAGAGGCGTCCTGGGGGAGTTCGATCCTCCTGGGCCTCCGCCAGACTCCTGATCGCCTCAGGCGAGCATCGCCTCGACATCGGCCTCGGACACACCCAGGGCCTTGCCGAGGCGCAGCGCGAAGGCGCGCTCGTGCGCGTCGATGACCTGGTCGGCCTTGACGATGTCGGCGACGACCTCGAGCAACTTGCGCTGGTCGCGCGCGCTCGCGAGCTCGAGCCGGGCCAGCGCCGCCTCGAGGTCGAGACCCGCAAGGTCGAGGGTGTCCAGGTGATGCTCGACCTCGCGAGGGAGCTCGCTCACGCCGAGCACCTTCATGAGCATGGCGCCGACCACCACGCGCTCGGAGGCGTCGAAGGTTTCATCGGCGAGCGCCGCCGCGCAGAGGATGTCGGCGAGCGCCATGGCGCGGTCGGGTTCATTGGCGAGCTGGTTCCATCGCATGCGGCGATGAGATCACGGTGAGGCCCCGGTCGTCAATTCGCACAAGGCCTCGCGGAGCGAGGCTGCCGGCGAGTGCAATTCGCCCTGGGGCGGAGGCGCGGGGCGCTCTCATTTCCCTCGATAGGGGCGAGCGCATGCGCTAGGAGGGCCGGGCCACGAGGAGGCCCGATGCGACCGCAAGGAAAGCGCCCCGACACACGCAACCCGAAGTCGGGCGGCCCGAGCAAGACCGACGGACGCCCACCGCGCTCCGACGGTCGCCCCGCGCGCGCCCCCCAAGAGTCCGGACGACCAGCCCGCGGCAGCGATGGACGCCCGCCCCGTGATGCCGAGGCTCGCTCGGCACGCGGCCACGAAGCTCGCCCCGCGCGCGACGCCGAAGCACGCGCTCTGCGTAGCCACGACGGACGCCCGCCCCGCGACGCCGAGGCACGCCCCGCCCGGACCGAAGGCCGCCCCGGCTTGCGCGTCCAGGAAGGCCTCGCCCCGAAGGCCGCGCTCCCCGAGCGCCCCAAGCCCACCACCGGTCGCGAAGAGCCGGCCCGCGCGCGCCGGGGCGAGGTCGTGGTCGACGGCTACTCCGAGCGCTGGCTGCGACGTGGCTTTCCCTGGGTCTATCCGAAAGAGGTCCGCGCCGGCCAGCTCGACCCGGGCGCCGAGGTCGTCGTGCGCACCGCCACCGGCGAGACCCTCGGGCGCGGCATCGCCGATCGCGGCTGGCTCGCCGTGCGCGTCTTCCGCCACGACGCGGGCCCGCTCGACAAGGCCTTCTTCGCCGACAAGATCGCCCAGGCCCAGGCGCTCCGCGACACGCTCATCGACAGCGGCACGACCGGCTACCGCGTCGCCCACGCCGAGAACGACGGACTCCCCGGGATCCGCATCGACCGCTGGGGCGCCCACCTCGTCATCGCGCTCGACACCCCC
Organism: Deltaproteobacteria bacterium; assembly: GCA_016792665.1. Taxonomy (GTDB): domain Bacteria; phylum Myxococcota_A; class UBA9042; order PHBI01; family PHBI01; genus WYBB01. The sequence continues at coordinate 2,615 of JAEUKJ010000078.1, forward strand.
GCGCTGGCCGGCCTCCTGCCCATCCTGGTCGAGGTCCTGGTCGCCAGGTTTTCACCTGATAGCATCCACTTCTGCTATCGCCCCGACGCGCGCGACACCCTCCGCACCACCGCCGAGGGCGAGGCCCCGAGCCCGGGCGCCATGGCCCTCGAGCCCGCCCCGGGCCTCTGCTACGGCACCGCGCCCAGCGGCGCCGTCACGGTCACCGAGCGCGGCATCAAGCTCGGCGTCCTGCCCGCGGACGGCCCCGACGTCGGGGTCTACGCCGACATGCGCATGACCCGCACCTGGCTCGAGCCGCACTGGCGCGGCACGCGCGTCCTCAACACCTTCGCGTACACCGGCGCCTTCTCGGTGGTCGCCGCCGTGCACGGCGCCGCGCGCGTCGTGACCCTGGACCTGTCGGAGAAGTACCTCGCGCGCGCCCGGGACAACTTCGTCCTGAACGGCCTCCCCATCGACGCGCCCGACGCGGCCGAGTTCGTGGCCGAGGACGTCTTCCGCGGCCTCGATCGCATGCGCCGCAAGGGCGAGCTCTTCGACCGCGTGGTCCTCGACCCGCCGAGCTTCTCGCACAGCGAAGAAGGCATGTGGTCGGCCGATCGCGACTACGCGCGCCTGGTCTCGGCCGCGTGCCGCGTGCTCGCACCGGGCGGCTGGCTCATCGCCGCCAGCAACCTCGGCGAGCTCTCGCCCCACAAGTTCCGGGAGCCCATCGACGAAGGGATCCGCAAGGCCGAGCGCCAGGCCCAGGAGATCTACTTCGGCTCGCAGAGCCCCGACTTCCCCGCGGCGATGTGGTTCCCCGAGGGGCGCTACCTGAAGGTCGGCGTCTGGCGCATCCTGTGACCTCGGGGTCCCTGGACGACGGCGATGCCGCGCGCGTCGGCACGGCCCAGCCGCTCGACGCCGACATCATCGTCATCGGCGCCGGAGCGGCCGGGCTCTGGGCCGCCGCGGTCGCCGCGCGCGAGGGTGCCAGCGTCCTCGTCCTCGAGAAGACCGAGCGCGCCGGCACCAAGATCCTGGCGAGCGGCGGCACGCGCTGCAACCTCACGACGACCCTTGGACCGCAGGCCGCGGCCAAGCTCTTCGGGGCCGCCGAGCGCTTCATCCTGCCCGCCCTGAAGGCCCTGCCGCCGGCCACCGTGCGCCAGCACTTCCACGCGCTCGGCGTCCCCACCGTCGAAGAGCCCGAGCTCGAGAAGGTCTTCCCGGCGTCTCAGCGCGCACGCGACGTCCGCGACGCCCTCCGCGACGACGCCCTCCGCGCTGGCGTCCGCATCTGGTACGAGGCCCGCGTCCACGGCCTGGCCCCCGCCACCGCGCCGCCCGACGGCACCTGGACGGTCACGCTGGCCGGCAAGACGCTCCGCTGCCAGAAGCTCCTCGTGTGCCCGGGCGGCCAGTCTTACCCGCTGACCGGCACGACCGGCGATGGTTATCGCTGGATAACATCGCTCGGCCTGAGCCTGACCCCGCCGGTTCCGGCGCTGGTGCCGCTGAGCTCCGACGAGCCGTGGGTGCACGCGCTGTCGGGCATCGCCATCGCCAACGCGCACGCTCGCCTCCACGACCCGGAGGACCGCATCGTCGCGCGCCGCGAGCGCCCCGTCCTGTTCACGCACCACGGGCTGTCCGGCCCCGGCGCCATGGACCTCTCGGTGCACGTCGCGCACGCCGCGCGCGTCGGCTCGACCCGCGGCTGGACGGTTGCTATCGACCTATTGCCAGAGTCCGATCTCGACGCGCTGCGCGCCCTCCTCACCGAGGCCGCCAGCCGACCGGGGGCGCCGCACCTGGCCCGCACCCTCCACGACGGCCTGCCCGGGCGCATCCTCGCCGCCGTCACGGCCCAGGCCGGCCTCGACGACCCCAACCCGCCTCTCAACAAGGTCGACCGCCGCACGCGCAACCGCCTGGCCGACGCGCTGAAGGGCCTGCGCGTCCCGGTCTCGGGCACGCTCGGCTGGGACAAGGCCGAGGTCACGGGCGGCGGCCTCGCCCTGACCGAGGTGGAGCGCACCACCCTCGAGGTCGCGCGCCACCCCGGCCTCTACGTCTTCGGCGAGCTCCTGGACCTGACCGGACCCATCGGCGGGCTGAACTTCCAAGCCGCCTTCGCGACCGCCAACCTCGCCGCGCGCCACGCTGCGCGCACGCTCGCACCAGCGCTCGGATGACGCGGGGTCCACGCATCGAGAGCGCTGTCGCGCTCAGATGACGCGGGGGTTCCCGCCATCGATGGCGATCTGCGCCCCGGTGGTGACCGAGAACTCCTGCGAGAGGAGGCGCGCCACCGCGACCGCCACGTCGCGCGCGCGAACCTCGCGCTTCAGGATGTTCCGCCGCTTGTACTCGTCGACGGTGAGTCCGTAGCTCTTGGCGCGCGCCTCGAGCTTGCCGGCACTCCAGAGCATCGTGTCGAAGACGGCGTCGGGGTGGACCACGTTGACGCGCACGCCATCCTCGCCGAGCTCGAGGGCCGCGACGCGCGCGAGCTGCGTGAGCCCGGCCTTGGCGACGGAGTAGGCCGCGACCCCGGGCCCGGGCGCGGCGACGTTCTTCGAGGCGACGACCACGACGGCCGGGTGGAAGCCGCGGGCCAGGTGGGCGGCACTCGCGCGCAGGACCTTCAGGTGCGCGTCGAGGTTCAGCGCCAGGGTGTCGGCCCAGCGCTCGTCGCTGAGCTCGGAGATCGGCGCGCCCTCGGGGAAGCTGCCCGCATTCGAGACCAGGAGGTCGACGCCGCCGAAGTGTCGCACCGCCGTGCTCAGCGCGTCATCGACCGCACGTCGATCGGTGACGTCGCAGACGAGCCCGAGGCTGCCCCGATCCGATCCGCGCGTCACCGCCGGGTCGCGATCGAGCCCGACCACCGAGGCACCGAGCTCGCGCAGCCGCGCCGCCACCGCCCGCCCGATGCCATGCGCGGCCCCGCTGACCACCGCGACCTGCCCCTCGAGCTCGGGGCGACCACTCGGCCGACGCAGCTTGCGCTGCTCGAGCTCCCAATACTCCATCCGATAGAGGTCCCGCTCGGGCAGGGCCTTCCACCCGCCCATCGCCTCGGCGCGCTGGATGGCGGCGATGGTGTGGCGCGCGATGTCGAGGACGATCTCGGCCTCGCCCACGTTGCGCCCGAAGGCGACGAGCCCCTGGCCCGGCCACACGACCCAGCGCGGGGCCGGGTCGAGAGGGTGGTCGTCAGGGCCGGCATTGCGCGCGAAGTAGGCGCGATAGGCCTCGGCGTAGCGCTGCACCTCCGCCGTCACGTCGGCCCCGCCTGCGATGACCAGCGGCACACACTTGGTGCGGATGACGTGGTCGGGGGTGAGCGGCCCGCGCGTCGCGAGCTCGGCCACGCCGGGCAGGCTCGCGAAGCCGAGCGCCTCGGGGCTCGCGTCGACGCGCGCCACCATTGCCTGACCCGCGACCCGCCCGACCGCGAGCCTCAACGTGCCGAGCTCGGCCGGGTCGATGGCGTCGACACTGCCGGTCGGCTCGGTGCGCGCCAGCACGTCCCAGGCGCGATAGCGGACGAGGGCCTTCTCGGCGTCGTCGACCAGTCGGATCATCCGCTCGTACGACTCGCGCGCGCTCGCCCCCCAGGTGAAGACCCCGTGATGGAGGAGCACCATGCCCTCGTACCGCGAGGCGTCGACCTCGGAGAGGATGCGCTGGACCTCCTTGGCGAGCTCGAAGCCAGGCATGACGTAGGGCACGAAGAGGACGCGCTCGCCGTAGATCGAGAGGAGCCGCTCGGCCCCCATCGGCGTGTTCGAGATCGCGACGACCGCGTCCGCGTGCGTGTGGTCGACCCAGGGCGCCGGGATGAGCGCGTGGAGCACCGCCTCGATGCTCGGCACCGGCGCGTCGGGATCGAGCATCGCCGCGCGCTGCTCCTTGACCATGTCGCTGTCGCTCAGCGCGTCGCGCGCCCCCATGGCCAAGAGCGTCCGCATGCGCACGGGCGCGAAGCCCGCCGGCCCGATCGTCGCGAGGTCGTGGCCGCTGCCCTTGACCCACAAGACCGGGACCTCGTCGCCCACGAAGTCGCGGACGGTCGTCTTGAGGCTCGTGTTGCCTCCGCCGTGCAGGACCAGATCGGGCTCCTGCCCGAGGAGCCGCGAGGTGTAGGCGCGGAGCGCCAAGGGGTCGTCGAAGGCCTGGGCCGCGTCCTCGTTCCAGCGTGATTTCATGGTGTCCCCCCTCTTTCGGATCCGCTCTGGAGGCGGTCCGAGTGCCGGTCCGCCGACCCCATGCTCGTCGCATCCGGGGCACCTGACAAGGTGGGCCGCGGGCTACACCTGCTCGGCGCGATCTCCTTACGGCGTTCGCGCGCGGGCCTGAGCCCGCCCTTACGAAACTGGCATCGAGCATGTGAACCGGGTATGAAGCCCATCGTTCCGAACGAGACTTCGAGGGGACTTGGAGGAAAAGCGATGAAGATGCTCATCATGGCCAAGACGTACGGCGCCCTGGCGCTGGCGGCGGCGTTGTTGACCGCATGTCCGGACGAGGGCAAGCGCCCGCTCGGCTCGAGCTGCGACTCGAACGAGCTCTGCGAGAGCGGTCTCTGTGCGTTCGGCCAGTGCCTGGACCCCGACGGCGACGAGGACCTCGACGGCCTCACCAATGCTCTCGAGGCCGCGCTCGGCTCGAACCCGTTCAACCCGGACTCGGACTACGACGGCGTCCTCGACGGCGCCGAGCTGGCCACGAACCTGACGCTCGTCGACACCGACGGCGACGGCATCCCCGACATCCTCGAGAGCCTGACCCGCGACGCGGACTCGGACTGCCTGGTCGACCAGCTCGACCCGGACGACACGACCGCGGCCGACGACCTCTCCGCGATGAAGCCCGTCGCGTGCAACCCGGCCGGCGTCTGCGGTGCCAACCTCGCGGCCGTCACCGTGAGCTGCCCCAACGACACCAAGGTCGCGACCTGCAGCTACGTCGATGTCCCCGGCTACGAGGCCGAAGAGGCGACCTGCGACGGCAAGGACAACGACTGCGACGGCCGCACCGACGAGAACTTCCCCGACGCCAACGGCAACGGGATCGCGGACTGCGTGGACGACGACGCGGACCAGGACGGCGTCGTCAGCGCCAGCGACAACTGCCCCGGCGTGGCCAACGCCGACCAGGCCGACGCCGACGGCGATGGCCTCGGCGATGCCTGCGACCTGCCCGGCCCGGTGACCCTCACCCCGCCGACCTCGCCCGCCGCCTCGACGACCTTCGTTCTCAGCGGCACCGCCGAGGCGCTGGCGACGCTCTCGTTTTCAAGCGATAACTTGTGCGCGACCGTCATCGGCTCGGGCACCGCGGACGCCGCCGGACGCTTCTCGGTCACCGCGACGGTGACGGCCAACGCGACCACGGTGATCTACGTCCGTGCCACCAACCGCGCCGGCCTCGCGAGCGAGTGCCGCCCGACGGGCGTCTCGGTCACGAGCGACACCACCGCCCCGACGCTGCCGACCGCGATCGGCCTCCCGCCCTACACGTTCCTGACCTCGGTGTTCGCGACCATCACCGGCGCCAGCGAGGCGACGACCCTCACCCTCTTCCGGACCGACGTCGGGACCGCCATCCCGCGCGCCACCGGCTGCGAGGGCACCCCGCTCCTCACCGCCCCCATCGCGGCCGGCGGCTCGCTGCCCGCGCTGCTGGCGCTGGTCGCCAATCGCAAGAACGACTTCCACGCGATCCTGACCGACCTCGCCGGCAACGCCACCGCGTGCACGCCGCTCGGTTCGGTCGTCCACGACGATGTCGCCCCGCTGGCGCCGAGCCCCAACGCGGCCACCAAGGCCCTCTTCAGCAAGGCCCAGGCGGGCGCGCCGGAGGCCACGGTCGGTGGCTGCGCCGAGAGCCTGGGCGTGGTCGGGTTCTACCTCGGGTCGGACTGCAGCGGCGCCGCGGTCGCCACCGCCACGGCGAACGTCGCGGTCGATGACTGCGGCGACGGAAGCGGCTTCGCGGCGACGCTCACGGTCGTTGCCGATGCCTCGACGGCGTTCTCGATGCGCCTCACCGACCAGGCCGGCAACCGCTCGGCGTGCGTCGATCTCGGCGCTTATGTCCACGACACCACCGCGCCCGAGCTGCCGATCATCGGCGCCGCGACGGCCGAGGTGTGGGGCGAGGACTGGGTCGACTTCGTGATCGAGGGCACGAGCGAGAAGGGCGGCAAGGTCATCCTCTCGTCGGACGAGACCTGCACGCCGGCGCGGGCGACCGCGGCGGTGGACGCGGACGGGCGCTGGGCGACGACCGTGAACGTCAACACCAGCGACGCGCTGCTCTACGCGATCGCCCTCGACGAGGCCGGCAACGCCTCGGCCTGCAAGCCCGTGGCGACGCTGTTCGGCGCGGCAACGGTGCGTCTGGTGAGCTCGGTCTACGGCACCCCGATGACCGAGCGGCCCGTGGTCTTCACCGATCCCATGGGCGAGGAAGTCACGACGGTCTACACGGACGGGACGGGCGAGGCGAAGGTCGACATCTTCGCAGGCTTCGGCGCGACCGCGGTCACCTACTCGACCGACTACGGCTACTACCAGTGGACCAGTGTGGTCGGCCTCGAGCCCGGGCAGATCGCGGTGCTCGAGGTCTACGACCCGGGCCAGCCCACCGACAACAACCCCGAGTTCACCGTGCGCGCCCAGGTCCCCGTCCCGCCCGAGGGCACGGTCGACTACAAGATCCTGAGCGCCTGCGGACGCACCTACCCGAGCTATGAGGGCAACCTCGGCACGAACTTCCAGACCTGGTTCGACCCGGACTGCACGATGGAAGGCGACCTCTCGATCGTGGTCGAGGCCATCGGCCGGGACGGCGAGCGCCTGGGCTACGTGACCGCCCTGCACCAGCCCTTCCCGGGCGAGGGATCGGCCAGCGTGGTCTTCGACGGCCCGTGGCGCACCGACTACGCGAGCTTCGACATCACCGTCTCCCCCGGTGGGGCGCCGGTCCCGTACCGCGCGAGCTACGAGCTCGGGCTGCACGGCGACGTCTTCGAGGACTTCTGGGACATCACCGAGGAGGGCTTCGCGACGCCGGACGCGGACTCGGTCGTGTCCTTCCTCTTCCCGAAGTTCGAGCACTCGGTCATCGGCTGGTCGCTCCAGTTCGACCACCTCGGCTTCGGCAACCAGAACGCCTCCCGGTCGTACACGGTGCGGAACGAGTACGCGCCCGGCTCGGCCACCCTCGACCTCGCGCGCGAGCTGCTGCCGCGCCTCTGGAGCTCCGAGACCGTGCCGTCTTCGGGGGCCCCCGAGAGCGTGACCTGGACCGCGGAGCCCGGCCTGGCCGCGCAGAGCGACGCCATGCGGACGACGATCTACGTGAGCTACGAGTCGAGCGTGTACTGGCAGATCATCGGGCGCCCCGTGGCCAAGGGCTCGCTCGTCGTGCCCAAGGTGCGCTCCCTCCCGGGCAATGGCGCCTTCGGCCAGTTCGGCTACTCGCAGTTCTACGGGGTCGACTGGACCGACATCTCCGAGGTCAAGGGCTTCGGTCCGTGGACCCTGTGGTGCGACGACCGCCCGCTCCAGCGTTGCTTCGACGCGCACTCGGACGGTGTGACCCGCACGAGCACGGTCCGGCCTCCCGGCAACAACCGCTGAGCGCCGCCGCCCGCCGGGAGGTCTCGGTCTCCCGCGGACCTGCATCCATGGGTTACCGGCCGCCGCCGAGGGGTTCTCGCCCTTTCGGCGCGCGGCTGGCTGCGCGACTCACGAGGCCCGGGGGTGGCCTTGTGCGAATAGCATCAAAGGTCGACGCGCTCGGGTTGCGTGCGGGTCGCATGTCGGGCTAGATAGTCCTCGTGAGCGAGGATCCCAAGAACCCCACCCCGACCCCGCCCAGCGCGCCCAACGCGTTGGCATGTCCCACGTGCGGCAAGGTCGTGGACCCGAAGAAGACGACGCAGGCCGTGCCCCGCAAGGGACGCCTCCTGCTCTTCTGTTCGTCGGGATGCCTGCGCCAGTTCCTCGCGGCCGAGAAGGCCTAAGCTCGCCAAGCGTCCCCGCCGCCAGGGCGGCGAAGGGATAGCGACACGCGGGATCATCGTCCGTCGCGCTAGAGCAGCGAAAGGCAGCGACGCGCGGGATCATCGTCCCGGCGCCGCGTCTCACCCACCTCAGAGGTCGGTGCGCTCCGTGCCCGGCAGCGTCAAGACGAGGTCCGGGCCGTAGGCCATGGCCGGGGTCTGGTAGCCGGTCGTGAGCTGCCCCGCGAGCACGCGCTGCGCGATCGCGACGGCGGCGTCCGCGGTCAGCGTGTAGCCATTGGGGGTCTCCAGCCGAGAGATCGCCTTCTGACCGGCGGCGTTCTCGACCTCGGCGATGAAGATCGAGCGACCCGCGGCGCGCTGCTCAGCGGTGGGGCCGGCCGGGCGCGCGTCGAGACGACGCTTGATGAGGCCTTGCACGGGCCCACTGCCGACCAGCCAGGGGACGAGGCCGATGGCGCGGCTGCCCCAGACCATCGAGTTGTTGGCGGCGAAATAGGTCTCGATCGTCTCGATCCGGGTCGATCGCCAGGCGGTCGCGAGATCGCCCCAGGGGACGGCCATCGCCTTCCGCGGGCCGCGCCCGAAGTCGAAGTTCCGCACCAACGAGCCCGGGCGGATCTTGGTGAGCCGGCCGCCGCGCCGCACCCACGCGCCCTTGTGCAGGTTCTCGACCATGGTGGTCGCAGTGCCATGCGACATCGACGCCCCGAGGCCGAGGATGCCGAGACGCAGGACGGTCGGGTTCTGCACGCGACGCGCGGCGTGCACCGCGAGGCAGTCCGAGGGCACGACATCGAAGCCGACCCCGGGCATGAGCATCACGCCGGCCAGTCGCGCCTCCTCGTCGCGCTGGGCGAGCTGCTCGAAGACCTCGATCTCGCCGGTGACGTCGAGGTAGTGGGTCTGGGTCCGGAGGCACGCATCGACCATCGGGCGCGCCGTCCGTGAGAACGGACCCGCGCAGTGCAGGACGACGGTGACGTCTTCCAGGCACGCGTCGATGGTCGACGACACGTCCAGGCCGAAGACGCGGTGCTCGAAGCCGAAGCGCGCCGCGAGCTCCTGGATGGGGCCAGCGCTGCGCCCCGCGATGACCGGCGCGAGGCCGAGACGCTGAGCGACCTCGAGCACGAGCGTGCCCGTGTAGCCGTTGGCACCATAGACGAGGAGCTTGGCGGGACCCTTTTGCATCGCATGGATGTAGGGCACCCGATCCCGAAAGGCAACGGGCACGGGGCGCGCGGCGTCGCGAACGCGAGCTCGGGCCCCGACGAGGCGTGTCAGGGCTTGGCCAGGGCCTCGGCGCAGGGCGTGAGATCGAAGACCGCGCCGTGGGTCGATCCCCCGCCGTCGCCCTCGATGGTCCAGTGATCGGACCACCCGAGCAGCAGGGCCGCCCCACCGGGGACGTACCCGACGAAGGCCTCGGGCGCGTCGTCCGAGTGCGTCTCGACGACCCAATCGAAGGACAGAGTGCCACACGTGACGACCAACGTGTCTTCGTGGTCGTTCCACGAGCCTGCCTGAGGAATGGTCTGGCGGGTGGTCTTGCGCTTCCACGTCACGGCGAGGTTGGGGGACCAGCGCAGGACCCCCTTGGGCGCGATGGGGCGCATCCAGCGCACGATGTTCTCGGCCGTCAACGAGACGTAGTGGCCGCGGGCGATCTCGGCCGCGAGGCGCTTCTTGGCCTCGGGCGCGAGCGTGAGCTTCACCTCGTCGAAGTGCTGGGGCTCGTACTTGGCGAGCACGATCGGCTCGAAGTCCGGGCTCGCGGGAAGGACCTCGATGGTGTCGGCGCCGCCCGCCTGGATGGAGGTCTCCGAGCGGCGGCAGAGGGCGCGGCTCTCGCGCTCGGACCAGGCGAAGCAGCCGCTGACCGCGGTGACGTCGAAGCTGTCGAGGTTCGGGGCAGACTTCTCGAGGAGGGCGGGGCGAGGGATCTGGTCCCAGCCCTCGATGGGCTGCGCAGTCGGACCCGAGCACTCCTTGACGAAGGGGTTCAGCTGGGCCTTCTTGGCCTCGGCCGCGATGGCCTTGGCCGCCGCCTCGTCGGCCGCCAGCGCGCCGATGACGACGAGCTGGCCCCACGTGAAGCTCGTGAACTCGCGGGCATCGTAGATCCCGGCCTTCGCGAATCCGGCGTCGCGCGCCTTCTTCGCGAGCGCGTAGGCGCGGTCGTACGCGCTGGTGTAGCCCGAGCCGCGCCCCTCGAGCGGCACCGTCCCGAGCAGCACGCACCACCCTTCGCCAAGCGGCGGGCCCGTGCGCGGAGCAGACTCGAACGGCGAGCGCGGCTCGACCACGGCGCTCGCGTCGCCTGCGGGGGCGGCGCTCGTGTCGCCTGCGACCGTGTTGGTGTCACCTGCGACCGCGTTCGCGTCGGCAGCGGGTGCCGCGTCGCCTGCGGGTGCCGCGCTCGTGTCGGCCGCGGGTGCCGCGTTCGTGTCGCCTGCGGGCGCCGCGTTCGTGTCGCCTGCGGGCGCCGCATTCGTGTCGCCTGCGGGCGCCGCGTTCGTGTCGGTTGCGGGCGCCGCGTTCGTGTCGCCTGCGGGTGCCGCATTCGTGTCGGCGACGGGGACCTGCGAGACGTCGGTGCTGGTCGAGCGACCGCAGCCGAGGACGAAGAGGCTCGTCAGAAGGACGATGGCGCGCATCGGGGGGTCTCCTTGGAAGTGGACGAGAGCGACTCTATCTCAAGTGCCTCCCGACGGAAACGCCCCGCGGCCCGCGACCGGCCTACGACGAGCGTGCCCCCGGCTCGGGCCCGAGTGCAGTCGACCCGACGCGCATCGCTGGGTCCTCGCACCTGGGCTCGGCTCGCCGCCGCGGACGAGGTGTGCTTCAATGGCGCAGGTACGAAGTCAGGCCGAGCAGGGCTTCGGGCGGCCGCGGGTGAATAGGGTTCGAGACGCGCCCGTCACCGGCCCGGTCAGCCGCGGGGCGGCACGATGAGGAGAGCGACGATGAAGCGAGCAGCGTGGGTTCTGGGTCTTGCGATGATGTGCCTCTCGGCCTGCACCGAGAGCTTCGACTTGTCCTTCACCTGGACCTCCGAGGTCGCGCCGCAGCGGTCGGTGACGGTCGACAACATCGACGGCAACGTCCGACTGCGGAAGGGGCCCGCGGGCAGCCAAGTCACGGGCACCATCAAGGTCCACGCCGCCGGCTTCAAGGAGAAGGCCCAGGCCGAGGAGGCCGCCAAGAACGTCCAGATCGTCGAGACCGTGGAGTCCGGCAACCTGGTCCTGTCGGTGGCCATCCCGGCCGAGCATCGCAACAAGACCTTCAACCTGACCTTCGACCTGCTCGTCCCGGAGAACGCCGCCGTCTCCGTCGTGACCGACAACGGGCGTGTCAGCGTGACCGGCCTCACCGTCGGCAACATCGACACGACCAACGCGCCGGTGGACCTGGCCTTCACCAAGGCGCCGCTCGGTGTCGCGGCGTCGATCCGCACGAACGACGGCCCGGTCACCGCCGACTCCCACGACGGAGCGATCGACGTCGCCACGAGCAATGCCCCGGTCGAGCTCTTCAGCATCGCCGGCAACACGCGGGTCTCGACCACCAACGGCCATATCCAGGTGCGCGCCATCCCGCCGCTCGCGGGTGAGGTCTTCCTCGCGACCACCAACGCGGAGATCGACCTCGGCGTGCCACGCGACTTCGGCGCCCGGGTCCTGGCCGTGACCAGCGCGCCCGGGTCGGTCTCAGTGAGCTCGGACCTGAACTTCCGGCCGACCGGCTCGGCGCCCAATCAGGCCGAAGGGGTCCTGGGCAACGGGGCCGGACGCGTGGATGTGCGGACCATCAGCGGCGACATCTTCATCCACCGCTGAACCCACGCGTGAGCCAGCGCGTGTAGGCCAGGCCCGAGACGAACTGGAGGCTCGCGAAGGCGATGATGCCGGTGGCCAGCGTCATGACGTTGGCCTCGAGCAGGGCGGCCGCACCGAGGATGACCACTGCCTCGACGCCGGTGAGCACCATGAGCTCGGCCGAGAACACCCGACCACGCATGTGGTCGGGCACGCGCTCTTGCAAGAGCACGGTCGACAGCACCCAGTTCGCGCCCGAGGCCGAGTGCGCGATGACGATGGGCACGGCGATGAAGAAGGTGAGCGGCAGGAGACCGAGGGTCGCGTAGACGAGACCCGAGGCCGCAACCATGAGGCCGGTCACGCTGAGCCACGCGGAGCGCGGGATGTAGCGGCGCGCGAGCAGGGGGCCGATGCCGGTGCCCAGGCCGCGTGCCGAGTAGAGGATGCCGATGCCGAGGGCGACGTCGTCGGGCTCGAGCTTCGGGCCGAGCTGGGTGAGGAAGTAGACCAACGCCGAGCCGCCCAGCGCCCAGGCGGTCTTGGCGAGGGCCAGGCGGAAGACGTCGCGGTGCTGGCGGAGGTAGCGGAGACCGTCGCGGAGATCGGCGTAGGCGATGGCCAGGAGGCGCGTCGGGCGGAGGCGGGCAAGGGTCATGGTGGCGTGCCCGCGCGGCGAGGTGGTGGTGGGGATGGCCCCGTCCGCGCTCGAGGGCAGAGGCAGGGCGCGCTCTCGCAGGGCCAGGAGGCAGGCGGCCGATCCGAGGTAGGTGACGCTGTTGATGAGGAAGACCGCGTCGCTGCCGAGGACGACGGTCAAGAGCCCGCCGAGGGAGGCGCCGACCGCGAGGATGGTGGACCAGGTGGCCGCGAGGATGGTGTTGGCGGTCAAGAGCTCGTCGGCGCTGACGAGGTTCGGCAGGATGGCGCGGTAGGCCGGGTCGAAGACGGCGCCGAGCCCGATCTGGAGCACGATGAGCACGTAGAGCAGCGGCACGTCGTCGGCAGATGTTATCAAGAGATAACATGGCACGATGGCGGCGCGCAGGAGGTCGCAGGCGATCATCAGGCGGCGACGGTCGACGCGGTCGGCGAGGATGCCGCCGGGGATCGACGCGGCCGCGAAGCCGCCGAGCTTCAGGAACTCGACGAGGCCGACGGCCAGCGGAGAGCCGGTGAGCTTGGTGACGAGCGCGTAGAGCGTGATGGTGTTGAACCAATCCCCGAAGAGCGACACCAGGGTGCCGAGCCAGAGGAGGCGAAAGCTCCGATTGCGGCCGATGAGCTCACGATAGCCGACGGCCGCGGTCATGAGGTGGGCGACGGCGGCGCGTCGTCCCAGCGACGATCGAAGAAGTCGAGGACGGTCTCGTACCAGGCGACGATGTTGCGCGGCTTGAGGATCCAGTGGTTCTCGTCGGGGAAGACGGCGAGCTCGGACGGGACGCCGTGACGCTGGAGGGCCTCGAAGAGGGCCAACCCTTCGCCGAGGGGAACGCGGAAGTCGCGCTCGCCGTGGAGGACCAGGGTCGGCGTCTTCCAGTGCGAGACGAAGCGGTGCGGCGAGTAGCGGTCGAAGTCGCGGCCGCCCCACGGGTGGTCGCCCATCATGAGCTCCCACCAGGCCGGGACGTCGGTGACGCCGTGGAAGGCGGACATGTCGAAGAGCGAGGCGTGGGTCACGAGCAGGCGGAAGCGGTCGGTCTGGCCGCCGATCCAGTTCGTCATGTAGCCGCCGAAGGAGCCACCCATCGCGACCATGTCACGCGCGGCGAGGCCGTGCTCGGCCTCGAGGAAGGCCACCGTGCGCATGAGGTCGTCGTAACAGCGCCCACCCCAGGTGTTGCCCCAGATGTCATTGACCCAGTCCATGCCGAAGCCGGTGGAGCCGGACGGGTTCGGCAGCACGACGCGATAGCCGCGCGCGGCCATGGCGAGTGAGCTCCAGCGCCAGTGCCAGTGATCGGACCAGGAGGCGACGGGGCCGCCGTGGATCCAGAAGAGGGTTCGGCCGTTGCCGGGCGTGTGGCCGTCGGCGGGAGCGACTGGCTCGACCAGGAAGGCCTGCAGCGTGCGTTCGGTGCCATCGGCGCGCGCGGCGACCGGCACGGCGAGCTCGCGCACGCGGGCGACGGTCGCGGGGTCGAGGGTGAAGCCGGAGAGGCGGGCGAGCGGGGTGAGGACGCCGGTCGCGAGGTCGAGGTGGGCGAGGTCGGGAGGCGCCAACAGGGACGAGCGGACGCCGACCACGGCGTGCTGACCGGGGACGGCCGCGACGAAGTCCCAGCTGCCATCGCTCGGGCCGAGCAGCGTGGCGGCGCCGGTGTCGGGGTCGACGGCGAAGAGCGGGGTGCGGGCCCGATCTTCGGCGGTCGTCAGGATCGCGGTCTGGGTTGAGGATGCGCGTGACACGGCCCAGGGCGCCGGCCAGCGGTCCCAGGTACCGGTGAGATCGGTGGCCGCATCGGCCGCGAGGTCGTAGCGCCAGAGGGAGCGATGGGCGTAGCCGTCGGCGCTGCGGAGGTAGCGCTGGGCGACCAACCAGAGGTCGTCGGGACCGAAGCGCGGGGCGGCGTGGACCACGCCCGGGACGCGGCCGAGCTCGCGGCGGGCGCCGCTGGCGGTATCGATGAGCGCGATGGAACGGTCGTGAATCCTGTCGCTGGGGTTGATGGAAGCCCAGCCGATGGCGACGAGGCGGCCCGTGCCCGAGAGGTCCCAGGAGGTCTCGACGAGGGCGTCGCCCGCGTCCGGG
>JAEUKJ010000102.1 GCA_016792665.1 Deltaproteobacteria bacterium
CACCGCGGCGCTCATGTAGGTCGAGAGCGTCTGCGTCCACCACGCGAGGGCGGGGTTGGCGCCGACCCGGGTGAACCACGTCGCTTGCTCAGGGTGGAAGTAGTCGCGGAACGCGCACGCGGAGACGGCCTTGGCGACGTACTGCTGGAGGTGGGGAGCACTGAGGCGCTCGGTGTTGCGGTTCAGCACGACCAGGCAGCGCGTATGGTCATCTCTGCGAACCGACCCGAAGCGCGGATCGCCGCTCCGGCCGTAGCGCGTGTCATGCCCCGAGGACAGCAGCAGGTCGATGCCGCCCACCCCGGACGCCGGTACCCGGAAGAGGCCGCGCGCTGCGTTGACGGCCTGGACCACGAGGTCGACGCGCGTCGGGTCGGGAGTGAAGCCGCCGGAGGTGTCGATCCAGATCCGATCGAGATCATTCGTGGCGGGCCCGGGACGGCACGGCAGCGGGGACGGCAGCCGAGGCTCCTGCGTGTCGGCGGGGATCCCGCCGCGGTAGAGCAGATGACAGTCCTCGGCGCTCGCTGGACGCGCGAACGCGAGCAGGAGGGACGTGAGCGCGAACACGCCGAACTTCATGGGTAACCTCGATGGAGCGGAGGTCGCATCCTAATCGACGATCGACGCCGAGACAATCGCACCCCCGACGCGACGACTTCGACTACACTGGCGGCTCTCACGCAGTCAGAACGAGAGGGCGGATGCTCGACCTCACCCCCATCGTGCTCTTGATGATGGCGCAGCCGCTGAGCGTGCCCGCGACGGTGCGCTTCCACCTCGAGGACACCGCTCGGCACATCGTCGTCGACCTCGTGTGTGCCGCGCGCGCGACGACCTGCCGGCGGGTGCGAACGTTCGAGCAGGAGCGCCTCGAGGACACGCTCGCCTGGGTGTCGCTGTCAGCGCTGGTCGACGATGTCGCGGCCTCTCCCTTGATGGACGCGCATCAGAACCAGGCCAAGACCAAGCGCTGGCGGCTCCGGGTCGGGGGGCGTCGGAATCGGCAGACGAGCACGCCCGACGACGCGACGGATATCAACGCCCTGGTCGAGGTGCTGGCCCTCGACGTGCCGGACCGTCGCCCGCATCCGTCGGCGGACGTGTCGGTCGTCCGCTTCGGGGGCGATCCCGCCGCCCGCCACGACGAGGCCCAGGTCCACTGCGAGCCCGACGCGATCTGGTGCTCGCTCTCGCACCTGCCTGCCTGGTCCGCGGGCCCGGTGCGGCATGTGCGCTGGCCTCACATCGCGTGGATGGGCTCCGAGGCAAGCGGCCTCATGACCGCCGACCACCTCGTCCTCCGACCCGGCGAGCCGAACCAGATGCGCTGGTCGTGGACCCTTCGCGTCGGTGACCGAACGAACCCACCCGGCGCCGTCGCCGAGCTCGGACGCGAGGCCTTCGGCATGCTGTCGGGCCTCGTCAAAGGGCGCTGAACAAGCAGATACCCCGCGCGCGAGCCGCGCTCAGAAGACCTCGGGACACCACGGCGCGACCGCGCTCGCGAACATCTGGTCGGCTCGGGCCACCGCCGTCGCCGTGCCCTGGACGCGCCCCACCCGCGCCAGCATGCTCGGCGCGAAGCCCCCGAGCAGGATCGACCCCAGGGCCGCGCGGTCCATCGCGACCTCGGCCTCGCCGTCGACCCGCACACAGCGCGCGGGCCCACCGACGCCCTCGCGCGCGGCGACCTCGAGGGCGAAGGTCTCGCCGTCGACCCCGATGCGCAGCGTCCCTTCGAGGCCGTAGCTCCGCGCCGCGAGGACGCGCGCGACGTCGTCGACCCGCAGCCACATCGTGTCGCGCCGCAGCCTCGACACGCGGCGACGGTCGGTCGCGAGCCAGGTCACGGCGCTGTCGACCGGCGCATTCCACCAGGTGACCTTCGGGAAGAGATCGACCTGGGTCACGTAGTGCCACGCGCTCAGCTCGGCCTGCGCATCGAGCGTCACCAGCTCGTCGATCTCGACGCTGCCCGCGGCCACGCCTTGCTCGAACGAGAGGCGCTGGCGGAACGCGAGGTAGCCGGTCAGGACCTCGCCGCGCCGGAACACGACATAGGCCCGCGGGCTTGCCGCGCCGCGCTGATCGGGCCGCTCCGAGAAGCGCCGGAACTTCCACCACGAGGCATCGCGCGAGAACATCCCCGGCCGCTCTGCCGCCGCCGCCTGATAGACGGAGCAGACCTCGTGGACCGCATCGCCCGAGACCCACGTCGCCTCGTCCAGGGCCCGACCGCGCGCCTGAACCTCGACACCATTCAGTGTCAACGATTCGGACTCGGTCGCGATGCCGTAGCCGAAGCGCCCGTAGATGGTCGCCTCCGAGGCCCAGAGCCCGCTCAGCGGATCGCCATGGTGCTTTGCCGCCTCGAGGTGGTGCGCGATGAGCCCGCGCAAGATCCCGCGACGCCGATGCGTCGGCATCACCGTCACCATGGTGAGGCCCGACATCGGCACGCTGCCCCCGGGCAATGACAGTCGGAAGTCGAAGGCCGCCGCGGTCGCGACGATCTCGCCGCGGTCGACGCACGCGAACGCACGCGAGAGATCCAACAGCGCCAGGAGGCGCTCGTCCCCGTGCGGGTCGGCGGCCGGGTCGAAGGCAAAGACCTTGGACATCGTGTGGCGCCAGGCCCCGATCTCCCCTGCATCGATGGTTCGGATCTCCATGCCCCCGACTATGCCCGAGCCGCGGCGCCTTGGCACGCCGACGCGGTCGCAGATTTCGTCGCCGACACGCTCACCTGTCGCACCACAGCAATCGCGAGGCCTGCGAGTAGCCCTCAGGCGTCGATGCGCTCCAGCGCGATGCGTTTGCGCTCGAGGTCGACACTCGCGACGCGGACGCGCACGCGCATGCCGGGGCTCACGACCTCGTGCGGGTCACGCACGAAGCGGTTGGCCAGCTTCGAGATATGGACGAGCCCGTCCTGGTGCACGCCGATGTCGACGAAGGCACCGAAGTTCGTGACGTTGGTGACGACGCCGTCGAGCTCGAGGCCGGGGAAGAGATCGTCCAACGCCTGGATGTCGTCCCGGAAGCGCGGGGCCTCGAAGCTCTCGCGCGGGTCGCGGCCGGGGCGCGCGAGCTCGGCCAGGATGTCGCGCAGCGTGGGCTCGCCGACCTCGGGTCCGATATAGCGCGCGAGGTCGACTTGCACACTCTTGCCGACCAGATCTCTCACCTGCATGCCGAGGTCGCGCGCCATCGTCTCGACGAGTCCGTAGCGCTCGGGGTGGACGGCCGACGCATCGAGCGCCACGTCCCCACCGCGGATCCTCAAGAAGCCCGCGGCCTGCTCGAAGCGCTGCGCGCCGAGCCCCGGCACCTTCATGAGCTCTTTGCGCGAACGGAAGCGCCCGACCTTCTCGCGGTGCTCGACGATGCGCTTGGCGAGCGCTGGACCGAGGCCCGCCACATGCCCCAGCAGGGCCGCGCTGGCCGTGTCGAGGTCGACGCCCACGCGGTGCACGACCGACTCGACGACCGCGTCGAGCTCGCGACCGAGCCGCTTCTGATCGACGTCGTGTTGATACTGTCCGACGCCGAGCGCCTGCGGGTCGACCTTGACCAGCTCGGCCAGCGGGTCCTGCAGGCGACGCGCGATCGACACCGCGCTCCGATAGGTGAGGTCGAGCTCGGGCAGCTCCTCGCGTGCCAGCTCGGAGGCGCTGTAGATGCTCGCCCCGGCCTCGTTCACGCTGACCACGAAGGGCGCTGGGGCGCGCCCGACGAGCGCGTCTCTGACGAAGGCCTCGGTCTCGCGTGAGGCCGTCCCGTTGCCGATGGCGATGGCGTGCGGCCGGTGACGATCGACCATGGCGATGAACGCGGCCTTGGCCCGCGCCTTCTCGCCCGCGCTCGCGGCCGTCGCGAACAGCGTCTCGCAGTGCAGGACCGCGCCGCTGCCACCGACCATCGCCGCCTTGATGCCGGTGCGGAAGCCGGGGTCGAGGCCGAGCACCGGGGACGGTCCGAGCGGCGCCGACAAGAGCAGGCTCTCGAGGTTCCGCGCGAAGACGGCCACCGCCTCGAGGTCGGCGCGCTCGGCGAGGAAGGCGCGCATGACCGTCTCGATCTGCGGGAAGAGCAGCCGCTCGTAGCCGTCGCCGAGTGCCTTCTCCAGCTCGGTCGCCCAGGCCGAGCCTCGATCGATCCCGACCCTCCGCGCGAGGTCGCCGAGGACGCGCGCGTCGTCGACCTCGAGCTTCACCTTGAGGAAGCCCTCGCTCTCGCCGCGAGCCATCGCGAGGTAGCGATGGGACGGCACGCGGTCGAGCCGCTCGGTGTGCTCGTAGTAGTCCTCGAAGGCGGTGCGCTTGCCCTCGGTCGTCTTCTTCACGCGCGCCGAGCTGATCCGGCCGTGGGCCCGCAGGGCATCGCGTACCAGCGTGCGGAGCTCGGGGCGATCGGTCAGGATCTCGGCGACGATGTCGCGCGCCCCGGCGAGGGCCGCCTCGATGTCGGGGACCTCGGGAAACTTCGGCCCGACGAAGCGCTGGGCCTCGCGCGCGGGCTGCACGTGTCGGGGCTGGGCCAGGATGAGCTCGGCCAGCGGCAAGAGCCCGCGCTCGCGCGCGACCGAGGCCCGCGTCTTCCGCTTCTTGCGAAAGGGCAGGTAGACCTCCTCGAGCTCGGCCCGCGTGGCGCACTGCGCGAGCCGTTGCGCGAGCTCGGGCGTCAGGAGGCCATCGCTCGACAGCGCGCTCTCGATGGCGCGGCGCCGCTTGTCGAGCTCGACCAGCTCATCGCGCAGGGTCGCGATGGCGCGGATGACGACCTCGTCGAGGCTGCCGGTTCGCTCCTTCCGATAGCGCGCGATGAACGGCACGGTCGCGCCGTCGTCGAGCAGGCCCAGGACCGCCTCGACCTGGCGCACCTCGACCCGGGCCGCACCCGGCGACGCCATCGCCATGAGGCGCGCGATGCGCTCACTGAGCTCTCGCAATGAGGGTGCGGTCTCGGACACGGTCGACTCCCTACGCCGCGGACGCGACGCTCTTGGCGCGGCGCACGCGCAACATCTCGAGGATCCAATACGTCGCGCCGGCCGCGAAGAGGTGCTTCACCGGGTGGCCACTCAGCGCCCCGGCGGTCGCCTCGAAGATGGCGTGGTCGGCGGCCTCGACGACCTTGGCCAGCGCGTAGAGCAGCACCGCCACACCGAGGTGCCAGGTGTGGGAGTACGGCGCGCGGAAGAGGACCAGCACCGCGGCCGCGACCACCATCGGCATGAGCTGCACACCATAGTAGAGGCGCAGGTCGCCGCTCTGCACCCACACCAGCACGCTGCCCACGCCGAGGAGCAGCCCGAGCGGCAGGAGGCGCTCGGACCGCGGCGAGACCCACTCCGACGAGAGCGCGACGGTGAGACCCATGAAGGCGAGCGTCATTGGCAGCCGGTCCCACACGAGGCGCTGGCTGTCGGGCTGCCAGTGGTAGTAGGCCGAGCCGACGGCCACGAGCAGCACTCCGACGAAGAACACGAGCCAGGGGACGCGGGCCGTGGGCGTGAGCCCTCCATGGCGCGACGCTCGCCACAGCCCGAGCGCGCCGACGACCGCGAACGGGAGGTTGGTCGCGACGTTGAGGAAGTTCGGGATTCCGAGCCAGGGGCGCTCGTCGGCGAAGTGATGGTAGGCCTCGTCCTGCGCGATCGGGTCGAGGACGAAGAAGCCCAGCAGCGCCGCCGCGGCCAGCGCGACGAGGCCCCACATGCGATACGAGGACGACGTGGACACGACCCGGACTCCCGAGCGCTCAGGCGCGCCACGCGTGGGCCAGGAGCTCGTACGAGCGCTGGCGCGCGACCGGGTCGGCCGCGTGGGTCGTGATCATGACCTCGTCGGCGGCGGTGCGCTCGGCCACGGCGCGCACGCGTGCGACGACCGTCTCGGGCGTGCCGATGATCTGCGTCGCGCGAACCTCGGCCGCGACCTGCGGCTCGATCCCCGTGAACACGTAGCCCTCTGCGTCGCGCGGCTCCGGCAGCCGCGTGGGGCGCCCCGTCCGGAGTCGCACGAAGGCCACCAGCGCCGGTCGCGCCAGCGCCTCGGCCTCGGCCACGGTCTCGGCGCAGAACACCGACAGCGCCAGGATGGCGCGCGGCCGCGCGATGACCCCGGGCACGAACCCCTCGCGATAGAGGCGCATCGGACCATCGGGTGGGGCCGGGCTGAAGTGCGCGGCGAACGCGAATGGGTAGCCGCGTGCGGCCGCGAGACGCGCGCTGTAGTCGCTGGATCCGAGGAGCCAGATCGGCGGCAGCAACACGTCGTCGGGCTGCGCCTTGATGCTCGCGTACCCGCCTCCAGCCTGGGTCTGACCCCACGCGACGAGCTCGTCGAGCTGGGCCGGGAAGTCGTCGCGCATGACCAGCTCGCGACTGCCACGCAGCGCCAACGCGGTCCGTTGATCGGTTCCGGGCGCACGCCCCAACCCCAGATCGATCCGCCCCGGGTACATCGCCTCGAGCAGTCGATACGCCTCGGCGATGCGCAGCGGCGCGTGGTTCGGCAGCATCACGCCGCCGGCGCCCAGGCGGATCGTCGCGGTGTGCGCGGCCACGTGCGCGATCATGAGATCGGGCGCAGTCGACGCGATGCCGGGCAGGCTGTGGTGTTCGGCGTACCAGATGCGCGCATAGCCGAGCGCCTCGGCCCGGCGCGCCAGGGCGACGCTGTGGGCGATGGCGTCGTGGCTCGGGACCCCGTCGGCGTGAGGGGTGAGATCGAGGATGGAGAGCGGCGTCATTGGGGCTCTGACTTCAGGAACGCGAGGAGGGCGTTCATGTCTTCGGGGGTGAGGTCCTTCCACGTGCGCGAATAGAGGCTCATCGGACCGTTCATCGGCGAGCCCTCGTGGAGCCCGTCTCTGATCGCTCCGATCAGGTCCTCATCCGACCAACGCTCTCCCCCACCTGGCGGCCCGACCCAGACGCGCGGCGGCAAGATGTCGGACAGCTTCAGCGCCGGCCCGCTCGAGAACCACGCCCCCGGCAGCCCGACCGCCATGTGGCACACCCCGCAGTGCATGAGCGTCGCGAGGTAGCGCCCCCGCTCGAGCTGGGTCTTCGGCTCGGCGCGCGGCGATGCGTCCACATGGACGATCGGCGCCTTGAGGCCGGTATTGCCCTCGACCGCGTTCTCGACCGCGGGGATCGTCCGCAGGTACGCGACCAGCGCGCGTGCGTCGGCATCGGTCATCGCGTTGAAGAACACGTAGGGCATGATCGGCGAGAGCATGCCGCCATCGGGGCGCTTGCCCTCGCGCAGGGCTGCGAGGATCTCGTCGTCGGTCCAGGCGCCGATGCCGGTCTTCTTGTCCTGCGTGATGTTGGGCGAGCGCCACGGACCGATGCGCCCATCCCCCTTGAAGCCGCCCGCGAAGGGCTGCCCCAGGACTCCACCCGGATGCATCTCGGTGTGGCAGTGGACGCACCCGGCCACCTTGGCGACATAGGCCCCGCGCATCTCGAGGTCGCTCACGGGATGGCCCGGCTCGACGAAGGGGAGCTTCGCCAGGTTGCCCTCGGGCAGCGCGGGCGGGGGTGCGACCTTGGCCGCGGCCTCCGCCTTCGCCTCGGCCAGCGGACGGCTCCGACCCGGGACCGGTGGCGGCGCCTTCGCGGCCTCTTCATAGGTGAGCTTGGCCTTGGGGGGTGCGACGTCCGCCGGGGCCTGGGCCACCGTCGCGTCGCTCGGGGCCGTCGCCTCGGGCGCCTTGCCACCACAGGACGCGAACCCCGCCACCGAGACCCCGAGGGCCAACCACGCACCCCATCGATGTTTCATGAACCCTCTCATGATCGAGCCGCCCCCACGTGTACCGCTTGCGGGTCGCAGGGCCAAGGGCTTCCCGCCAAGCCCGCGACGCGACGACGGTCAGTCGCCGAGCTCGATCACCACCGCATGATGCGAGCGGTCATCGTCCAGCGGCAGGTAGGGCACCGCCGGCACGGCGTGACCATCGCAGGTGATGCTGCGGACGCGGGCCCCCTTGGCAACCACCACGAAGCGCAGATCGTACGAGGTCTCGCGAAAGCGGTACTGCATCGTGAAGCCCGGCCAGCTCGCCGGCAAGAGCGGCGCGAGCCTCAGCCGGTCGACCTCCAGGTGCACACCGAGCAGCGACTCGATCAAGAGTCGATACATCCAGCCCGCGGCACCGGTGTACCAGGTCCATCCGCCCCGCCCGGCATGCTGCGGGTTCGCATAGACGTCGGCCGCGACGACGTACGGTTCGACCATGTAGGTCGCGATCGCCGCGCGCGAGTCGCCATGACGCACCGGGTTGATGAGGTCCCAGAGCTCCCAGGCGCGCTCGACCTCGCCCGCCGCCGCGAACGCCATGACCGCCCAGATGGCCGCGTGCGTGTACTGTCCGCCGTTCTCGCGCACCCCCGGCAGGTAGCCCTTCACGTAGCCGGGCTTGAGGTCGGACGTGTCGAAGGGCGGCGCGAAGAGCTGGATGAGGCCGAGCTCTGGGCGCACCAGCGCCGCATCCAGGGACGCCAGGGCCTGCTTCGCGCGCGTCGCGTCGGCGGCCCGCGACAACACCGCCCAGCTCTGCGGCAGGACATCGATGCGGCACTCCGCGTTCACCGCCGAGCCCAACGGCTCGCCGCTGTCGAAGTAGGCGCGTCGATACCACTGCCCGTCCCAACCGTGCGCCTCGAGGTTCTGCTGGAGGCGCGCCGCCTCGACCCCGCACAGGTCGGCGAAGGTCGCGTCGCCGCGTCGTCGCGCCAGGGCCCCGAAGCCGACCAACACATCGTAGAGGAAGAAGCCGAGCCACACGCTCTCGCCCAGCCCACCCGCACCGACGAGGTTCATGCCGTCGTTCCAGTCGCCGCTGCCCATCAGCGGCAGGCCGTGGACCCCCATGCGCAGGCCGTGTCGCACGGCGCGCGTGCAGTGCTCGTAGAGGCTCGTGACCTCGTCCGAGTACGCGGGCAGATCGTAGTAGCTATCCTCGCCCGGCTTCACGGCGCGCCCCTCGAGGAAGACGACCGGCTCGTCGAGGACCCCGGTGTCGCCGATGGCCGTGACGTAGCGAACGACCGCGAAGGGCAGCCACAGGTAATCATCCGAGATGTGGGTGCGGACGCCGCGTCCCTCGGGCGGGTGCCACCAGTGCTGCACGTCGCCGTCGCGGAACTGGCGCGAGGCGGCGCGCAAGATCTGCAACCGCAGGAGGCCCGGCTCGGCGTGGACCAGCGCCATCGCGTCCTGCAATTGGTCGCGGAAGCCGAAGGCGCCCCCCGACTGATAGAATCCGGTCCGCCCCCAGAGCCGTGCGGACAGGGTCTGGTAGACGAGCCACCCGTTGGCGAGGTGGTTCAGCGCGGCGTCCGGCGTCGTGACCTGCACTGCGCCGAGCATTCGCCCCCAATGCGACCACACCGCCTCGAGCGCGGCGTGCGCCCGCCCGATCCCCCGAAAGCGCGTGACCAGGAGGCGCGCATCGGCGAGGTCACGCCCCGAGCCGAAGGTGAAGGCGACCTCGCGCTCTTGCCCGTCCGCGAGCTCGAGCGCGACCTGCATCGCGAGGCAGGGATCGAGCGCAGCCCCGACCCGACCCGACAGCTTCGCGCGCCCCATGCACGCCGGCCGCGCGAGGCTGCCGTTGCGCCCGAGGATCTCCAGCCGGTCTCCGCTCACGGTGCGATGCTCATCGCTCGCGTCGAGGAAGGTGACCCGCTGCGAGAACTCGCTGCTGTAGGCGTTCTTGGCGAAGAGGCCGGCGGTCTTCAGGTCCAGCTCGGTCACGATGTGCGGCATCATGCTCGCGCGCTGCTCGCCCATGACCAACTCGAAGAAGGCCGTCAGCGAGAGGCGCCGCGGCCGCCCCGAGCGATTGGTCACCGTGAGCACCATGAGCTTCACGGGCGCGTCGATGGCGACGTACACGGTCAGCGTCGTCGCGACCCCGCGCTCGGTGGTCTCGAAAATCGAGTAGCCGAAGCCGTGCCGCGTGGTGCACGGCGAGCTCGGCCCGGCGGGATGCGGCGTCGGCGACCAGAAGTGCCCGTCGTCGGCGTCGCGCAGGTAGAAGACCTCGCCGCTCGGGTCGCTGATGGCGTCGTTGCTCCACGGGGTCAGGCGATAGGCGTTGGCGTTCTCGCAGAACGTGTAGGCGCTGCCGCTCTCCGAGACGACCGAGCCGAACCACGGGTTGGCCAGCAC
>JAEUKJ010000027.1 GCA_016792665.1 Deltaproteobacteria bacterium
GGGCGCGCTCGCGGTCGGGTGACAAACCCAGCCGAGCGGGCTACCTTGCCGCTCCGCCCCACGGGCCCGGCCGGTGCCGCGGCGTGGGGACTTCATACGACGAGGAACGACCCATGGGCCAGCGCGTCACCTTCGAGCCGATCCCCGGTACCCGCTTCGACCAGTACATCTTCAAGCTCCGCCTGGTCTTTGGCTATATCGCCCAGCCTGGCGGCACGAAGTTCAAGGGATTCCGAGACTTCCTGCGAAAGCAGAACCTCTGGGACAAGGACAAGTCCGAGATCATCTTCTCGCTGGTCGACATCACCTGGGACAAGACCAACGTGAAGGTCGGCAAGACCGCGAAGAAGCTCGCCGCGGCCCACTCGGACAACGACTTCCAGAACCAGCTCTTCGAGCGCCTGAAGGAGGTCAACATCCTCCTCGTGAAGTACGTGCTCGAGGCGCTGGACGTGACCCAGGGCGGGCGCCTCCACTCGGTGCACGAGCTCTACCGGATGATCACGAGCTACGTGTACCCGGGCGCCTACATCCAGCTCACGTCGTTCCAGGCCTGGGTCGAGTGGCTCGCCGCGTCGGGCTTCATCAAGCTCGTCGGTATCCGCTGGGCCTTGTCGGAGAAGGGGCAGAAGACCGTCTCCGAGCTCCGCGCGATGGACGTCGACGAGATCCTGGAGGACATGGAGGACGAGGCGGAGGCCGAGGAGGGCGGCGACGACGGCGACGAGGACAGCGGCGACGAGGACGACGACGGGCCGGCCCTGCCTGCGCCCACGCCGGTGGCGCCGTCCAAGGTGATGAAGGCCCCGGTGGCACAGCCCAAGCCGGCCGCGAAGCCCGCGCCGGTCGACGACATCGACGAGGACGAGGACCTCTTCGCAGACCTCCCGCCCGAGCCCGATGCGCCGGATGACGACGCGATCGCCGCGGCCAAGGCCCGCTTCGGGCTGGACGACGACGAGGACGACGAGGCGCCGCCGCCCAAGCCGATGGCTCCGAAGTACACGCCGCCGGCCCACCTCGCGGCCCGCACGCCCAAGGCCGACGCGGCTCCCAAGCTCGAGAAGGCGGCTCCGGCCGCGCCGAGCGCCGCGCCGCGCGAGAAGGCGGCCAAGCCTGTCACAGCCTCGGCTCCGGTCGCGGTCGCGGCGGGCCCGGTCACGCTCCAGGCACCGCTGAGCGCCACGGGGTACACGGTCGTGCCGGCGTCCGCGCTGCGCGGCACCGACCAGAGCGAGGCCGTCGATCGCGTCGTCGGCTTCTGGCAGGCGCTTTCCGACTGGCCCTCGTTCACGGCCGGCAAGCTCGGCGTGGTGCACAACCCCGGGGCAGGCGACCTCGCGCTGCTCATCGAGCTCGGCATCCTCTCGGTCCTCATCGAGGGCCTGGCACCCCAGCCGCAGGTCTTCGCCTTCGTCCAGCGCATGCGCGAGACGACGTTCTTCGCGTCGATCGGTCACGGCGAGGGCCTCGAAGAGGGGCTCGACGCGCTCGAGCGGCTTTCTCAGGAGCCCTGGGCCCGGCCGCTGTTCGAGCGCCTCGTGCACGCCCGCTTCATCGCGCGGCGAGTCGGCATGAAGATCGACCTCCTCTACCAGCTCCGCAATGCGGGCAGCGGTCGCGAGGTCGTGGCCCTCATCCGCGAGCACCTCACCGGGCCGCACTGGGTCGAGGCGCCGTTCTGGATCGCGCGCGAGCTCGTGCGTCTGGGCGTGCTGAGCGACGAGCGACATCGCACCGCCGTCGCCGTGCCGACGGCCGCGCTGGTGCGGAACGCGGCGCGCATCGGGCTGGCGCAGGTCTCGGAGCTCCGCGACCTCGAGAGCCTGACGACGTTGTCCGAGTCGGTCTCGGCCTTGTTCGGGACCGCCGAAGCCGGCTACGGCGAGGCGTTGGCCCAGCTCGATCGCGGGCTCGGGCTCATCGCGAGCTGAGCCGCGCTCAGAAGGTGGACTCGACCGAGTACTGTCCGGCGCCGGTGTCGATCGCCAGGTAGCTGAAGGCGCCGTCCGAGCACGAGCCCGAGTTCAGGAAGAGGCGGTCGCCATGCGGGGCCACCAGCCCGCAGTGGGTGTGGCCCGTGACGACCACGTCGACGCCGTGGGTCGCGGCCCAGCCCATCGCGGCTGCCTGGAATCGGTCGATCTTCGGCGCCACGACACGGCGGTCGTGGCCGGCGTCTGCGAGCACAGCGCCCCGGGCCTCGGGAGGCGCGCCCAGCGTCGTCAGGGGAAGGCCGGCGAAGGCGATCGCGCGCTGGCGGTCGGCCGAGTCCACGCCCATGACCAGGTGCTCGATGGCCTGCGCGGCGCGGACCACCGGGCGGAGGCCGACGCGGACCGCCATGCCTGCGAGCCAGGCCGCCCACTCCGAGACGAAGCGAGCCTTCTTCACGACCCAGTCGAACTGGTGGCCATGGAGGAAGGCTAGGCGCACGCCGTCGACCTCGAGCCGGAGGGTGTCGGGGGAGCCATCGACATGGCCCGCGACGAGGTCGTGGTTGCCATGGAGGTAGGTATAGCGGTCGCCCTCGAAGCGGCTGACGATGGCCTTGTGCTGCTCGCGGGCGAGGCGAAGCTCGCGCACCTGGCGGCTCGGGCGCACGGTCAAGGTCTCGAAGACGTCGCCAAGCAGGATGACGCGCTCGAAGTTGGCTTCCAGGTGGTCGAGGAAGCGCAAGAAGCGCGACTCCTCGTGCCCGAAGAGGTCAGAGCGGCCGGTGCCGAGGTGGAGATCCGAGATGACGGCGATCTTCATGGGCGGCTCGTCGGGGGTTGGGGGGCCGCCCAGCGTTCGGGCGTGCGGGGAGGCGTCGTCGACAGCCCGGCTGTCGCGCCTCACACGCACTATACGAGTCACCGCGTACTTTCGTTCCAGGGGGTGCGAATTTTTTTTCGCGCTTTCGCCGGCACGGCGGATGGGGCGTCCGCCAGAGGATGAGCGGACTCATAGGCAGCGCGGAGGCTGCGCTGCGAAACGTGCGTGTAGATCTGTGTCGTGGCGAGGTCGGCGTGGCCGAGCATGGCCTGGACACTGCGGAGGTCGGCGCCCCCGTCGAGGAGGTGGGTGGCGAAGGAGTGCCGGAGCTTGTGGGGCGAGGCCGTCGGGGCGAGGCCGGCCTGCGCGGCGTCGCGCTTCAGGTTCTTCCAGAAGCCCTGGCGGGTGAGGCCCTTGCCGCGCGCGCTGATGAAGAGCTCGGCGGGCAGCCGGCGGAGGCCCTTGCGCGTCGCGCGGTCGATGAGCTCCTGGCGCGGCCCTGCAAGCCAGGCGCGGATGGCCAGGACGGCCGGCTCGCCGAGCGGCACGATGCGGGTCTTTCGGCCCTTGCCGGTGGTGCGCAGCCAGCCCTCGTCGAGCTGGAGGTCGCCGAGCGCCAGCCCGCACAGCTCCGAGACGCGGAGGCCGCTTCCGTAGAGGAGCTCGAGCATGGCGCGGTCGCGGACGGCGAGCGGCAGGTCGCCCTCCGGGGTGGTCACGAGGCGAACGACCTCGTCCTCGGAGAGTACCACCGGGAGGGGGCGCCCGAGACGCGGCAGCGGCAGGTGGCGCGCGGGCTCGTCCTGGCGATGTCCGCCGCGCACGAGCCAGGCGCCAAAGGTGCGGATGGCGGACAGGACGCGCGCGGCCGAGCGCGTGGCGAGGCCCTCTTCGTCCTGGAGCCAGCCCATGAAGCGCTCGAGGTCGTCTCCCGAGAAGGTGGCGAGGCGGTCGCCGAGGAAGCGCTCGAGGCGGGTCAGATCGCGGCGGTACGCGGCGATGGTGTGGGGGCTCGCGCCGCGCTCGAGCTGCAGGTGCAGGATGAAGGCCTCGCTGAGCGGGTGCCCGCCGGGGGCGCGTGGGGCGCGTGCAGGGGGCGTGGCGCCTCGCGGTCTGGAGGTTCGGGCCGCGGTCTTCTTGGCGGCGGTGGGTGGCGCGGAGCGGGAGGGGGACATGGACGCGAGCCTTCCACGGGAAGGGTCGCTCGGCCAGTTTCCCGGGCGCGACGAGCCGCACGAGTCTCGTGGCGAATCGCCCGCGCAGCGTTCGACACCAGACTCCAGGGCATTGCGGTCGGTCGCGCGCTCGGGCATGAACGAGGCCGATCGCGCGGGGCGCGGCCAGGTCGAAGGAGACAGCGATGCGTGTACGTGGTGACGGCTTCGGGGTGGCGTTGGTGATGACGGTCGGGCTCGGCCTCGGCTGCGGCAAGGGCGAGTCGGGCGGTGGCGGCGGTGGCGCGGTGACGGCCCCGGCGGGCCCGTCGGCGGCGGACGAGGCGGCGCTCAAGACGGCCCTCGACGCGGCCAATGCCAAGGTGCCGGCGTCGCTCGGCGGCAAGCTCTCCTTCGAGATCGCCAAGGGTGAGAAGGGACGGCACCAGGCCATCCAGCCCAAGGGCTGGGAGGCGGGCGTCATCCCGGGCCGCGTGAAGCCGCCGAGCGGGGCCTCGCTGGGGTTCCTGACCGCGTTCTCGACCGGCTCGAACTGCGACGGCACCTGCGAGAAGAAGGACTGGGCCGCGATCGCCGACAAGGTCGAGTTCGCGCAGTTCGCGGGCGGCTCGTTCACGGTCGAAAAGGACGAAAAGGGTCAGGGTTCCCGGTTCCTGGTCGCCAAGGGCGACGGCCGCGTCGACCTCGTCTACGCCGTCTGGAAGGACGACGCGAGCCGCTACTACGTGTGCCGCGCGACCCTCGACAAGGAGGTCCTCGAGGCCGCGCCCGCCTTCGAGGCGGCCTGCAAAGGCATGCTCGTCTCGTCCTGGTGATCTACGCCGAAGGCCTGGCGGAGCCAGGCTGCCAACGGTCCAATCAGTGGGCGCCGAGGTACTCGCCGAGCGCCTGGCCGAGCTCGCCGAGGCGCTCGGCATCGAGGCGCTCGCCCTGGCGCGTGGCCACGTAGAAGCTGTCGTGGGCGACGCGGCCCTCGGTCGTGACGAAGGCCAGGTCGACCGAGACGTCGGCGTCGTGGAAGAAGCGCGCCAGGTCGTGCAGGAGTCCGTGGCGATCGGCCGCGACCACGTCCACGATCGAGTGGCTGGTGGCGGCGTCGTTGTCGACCAGGACCTGGGGGCGAACGGGCGGTAGCGCGCTGGCTGGGCTCAGCGCACCATAGGCCGAGTCGGCGGCACGCGGGCGCGGGGCGTGGCCGGCCAGGGCGCGACGGGTGGCGTCCTCGAGCGAGGCCTTGCCGCGCGCGGCCGAGAAGCGGCCGTGGGGATCGAGGATGCGGAAGACGTCGAGCACCGAGCCGGTGGCGCGCTCGTCGTTGTTCGAGCCCTGATCGGCAAGCGAGGTGATCTCCGCGGAGATCACGTCCGCACCCGCTTCGGACAAGGCTCCGGTGAGCTGGGCCAGGACGCCTGGGGAGTCGTGACACACGATGGTCACGATCGACTGGCCCATGGCGGGGTCGTGCGCGATGTCGACGTGCGGGGTGCCGTCCGCGCGGTGGCGGCGCCAGAGGTGGTAGTGGGCGCGCATCGTCGTGGCGTCGACGAGCTGGAAGTAGCGCGTCGGGAGCGCGGCGCAGAAGTCGTCGATGGGGTCGAGCTCGGCCGACGGGGCCTGCGGGACCTGCCCGAGCTCGGCCAGGGCCAGGGCCGATCGCTTGTCGTCGGCCAGGCCGCGCGGGTCGGCGTAGAGGCCGGGGTCGAGGAGGTGGTCGCGGGTCCGCATGTAGAGCGCGTCGAGCAGCGCGCGCTGCCAGGCCGAGAACGCCAGCGGGCCGACCGAGGACCAGTCCGCGATGGACAGGAGGTAGAGGGCGTCCAAGCGCGCGACGTCGCCCACCAGGCGGGCCAGGCCGCGGACCGGGCGGGGATCGGCCAGGTCGCGGCGGAGCCCGATCATCGGCATGTCGGCCTGGTGGCGCACCAGGAGCTGCACGAGCTCGACCTCTACCGGCGAGAGGCCGAGGCGCGGGCCGATGACGGCGGCGAGCTCGGCGCCGCGCTCGTGGTGGCCCGGGCCGTAGCCCTTGCCGAGGTCGTGCAAGAACGTCGCGACGAAGAGGGACTTGCCGGTCGAGGCGTCGAGTGTGGCGATGCGCTGCGCGGCGAGCTCGAGGTCGGGGTGCTCGCCGCGCGTCAGCGACTTCAGCTTGTCGAGCGCGCGCAGCGTGTGCTCGTCGACGGTGTAGACGTGGTAGAGATCGCGCTGGACGCGGCCCAGGATGGGCCCGAACTCGGGGACCAGCGAGATGAGGAGCCCCGAGCGGTGGAGCGCGTGCAGGGCCAGCGAGGCACCGACGCCGGGGTCCAGGAAGAGCTCGAGCAGCAGCGCGGCCAGCTCGGGATCGCCGGGTGTCGGGGCGGTCGGCCGCAGCTGGCGCGTGGTCCAGGGCTCGGGGCCCGGCTCGCGCGGCAGCGGCGGCAGGGGCAGGCGGGCCAGGTCGAGCTGCGATTGGCGGAGCTGGTCGGCCAGGTCTTCGAAGCCGTTCTCGATGTCGGCCTCGAGGGGGAGGCCGGTGCGGGCCGCGACGCGGAGCGCCTGGGCGGCCTCGGCGATGGAGCGCGGGTAGGCGCCGTCGGCGCGCGCGAGGCGGTCGTCCTTCAGGGCGCCGTGGACGCGAACCCAGCCGGGGTGGCCGGCGATCGGCAGGCGCTGCGGGGTCGAGAGGCGGTGGGACGCGGTCTCCAGGTGGCGCCGGGCGCGAGAGGAGAGGGCGCGCAGCGCCAGGTGCACGTCGCGCATGAGCTGGACGGCGGGGAGGTCGTCGTCGCCGTCGTAGCCGAGGGCGCGCGCGACCTGGAGCTGGTAGTCCAGGGCCAGGCGGTCGCACTTGAAGGTGACGAGGGCGTGGAGGGCCAGGCGCACGCGGAGGAGGAGGTCCTCGGCGAAGGCGACCTTCCGGTCGAGGGGGCGCCCGGTGATGAGCGAGAGCCAGCCGACGAGCTGGGCGTCGCGCAGGCCGCCGATGCCGTGCTTGAGGTCGGGCTCGAGCACGAAGACCGTGTCGCCCAGGCGCTCCGAGCGCTTCATGCGCTCGGCCGAGACGAAGTCGAGGAGGGTCGCGAGCCCAGGGCCGGAGAGGTGCTGGTAGACCGGGGCGCGCACGGACTCGGTGGTGGTCGGATCGCCGGCCAGGTGGCGTGCGGTCAGGGCCGCGGTCGCGAAGGTCGGCTCGTCGCGGGCCAGCATGAGCGACTCGGTGACGGTGCGGACCCCGTGGCCGAGCTTGAGCCCGCGGCGCGTCAGGCGATCGAGGAAGGCCTCCATGAGAGGCTGTGGATCCGGGGCGCCGTCGGGCAGGACGAGCTGGAGGTCGATGTCCGAGCGCAGGCACATCTGGCCGCGGCCGTAGCCGCCGAGCGCCATCAGCGCCCAGCGCGGCGGGAGGGATGGCGGCTGCGAGGGGGCGCGCTCGAGCGAGGGCGCGTCGAAGGCGGTCTCGAGCAGAGCCTCGCCGAGGGCGCCGAGCACGATGGTGTCGACCTCCCAGGTGAGGCGCTCGCAGAGGGCATAGCCCGGGGTCGAGGGGAGGAGCTCGAGCACGGCCTGTTTGTGGGCATCCACGAACGAGAGGCGGCGCGGGCGCGGGGGAGAGGCGATCATCGGCGGCCTCCGCGCGAGGGGGCAGGGCGGCCGTCATGGCGCTGCACTGCCGCGCGCAGCTTGTAGACGAGGTCCAATGCGGCCTTGGGGGTGAGCTCGTCGGGGTCGACGGCGAGGAGCTGGCGGAGGTCCTGGGCGAGGCGGTCCGGGGTGGCGGACGCGACCGGGGGAGGCTCGGAAGGGCTTGAATCCGATTCGGATTTCGGGGCGAAGAGCGAGAGCTGCCAGGTTGCCGGGCGCTTGCCGCCCCGGGCCAGGCGCGGGCGTGAGTCGGGGTCGACCGACATCGCCTCGAGGTTCTCCAGGACCTCGCGCGCCCGGGCCAGCAGCGCGTCGGGCAGGCCGGCCAGGCGCGCGACCTGGATGCCGTAGCTCTTGCTGGCGCCGCCCTCGATGAGGCGGCGGAGGAAGACCACGTCGTTGGC
>JAEUKJ010000175.1 GCA_016792665.1 Deltaproteobacteria bacterium
CCAACGGCGGCGACGCTCAGCTCGAGTGGGTGAAACTCTATAATGGGACCGCGGCCCCCATCGATTTGTCGCAGTACTCTCTTTGGTACGGTGGACAGAAATACGGTGGGACCAATGCTCAGACCCCGATGAAGCTCCAGCTCAGCGGCACGATCCCGGCGAATGGTTGTTTCATCGTAGGCGGGCCCCTCTCCATCGCGGGCGTGAACGGAACGCCGGCCCCGGTCTTCAACCAGTCGGTCGACTTCAACCCCGATATCGAGAATTCGGGCGACCGTGCGGATGCAGTCGGTCTCTTCAAGCAGGCGGCGAACGTTGCCCTCAACCTGGAAAACCTTATCGATACCGTCATCTACGGGACGACCAACAGTGACTTCGTAGGTCCAGGAACGGGGGACGCTAAGCCTCCCGTCAGCGTCGGTGATGCACCGCCGGGCAGCAGCATCCGGCGCAAGACCAAGGCGACGTGGGAGATCAATGCCACGCCGAACAGCGCACCGTGCGTGGTCATCACGCAGTGATTTCGAGCCTCTCGGGTCTCGGCAACGGTCGAGTCACGGGCCGAAGTCGATGACCAGGGGCTGCGTCTCTGCCGCTTCGTCGCCGAAGTTGGCCCTTGAGTCGATCCCGAGCTGCCCTGTGGCGTTTCCGCCCCAGCAGGAGATGCGGCCATTACGCATCACGGCACAGGCCGTGGACGATCTCGCCGAAATCTGAGTCGCCTTGTCTGAGAGCGCGACCCCGGGGATGTTGAGGCTCCCGGGGGCCGTGCCTCGGGGAGTCATATCTCCGACTCCGAGCTGCCCGGCCTCATTTGCGCCCCAGCATCTGACCTTCCCGAGCTCCGACGACAGACACGCGAACTGAAAGCCGCATGCCAGGTCTACGGTCGTTTCCTCTGCGAACCCCATCCACGCGACGGCTGGTTTTGAGCCGAACGTCGTGTTGCCACGGCCGAGCTGCCCACTCTCGTTCTTGCCCCAGCATTGAACGAACTGACCCAAATCGGAAAATCGGTCCCTTACGAGAGCACAAGTGAATCCTTCGCCGGTGCAGAGCCGTGAGACTGAGCTGATTCCGCCTGAGAACTGAGTCAGAGGCGCCAGGCGTGGCGGCTCGTCGTCCCCATAGTACATCTCAGAACCTATCGTGAATCCGGAGTCTTGAGAGACACCCCAGCAACGCACTCCACCAGATCCGAGCGACGCGCAATTGTGGTTTGTTCCGACGACGACGGCCACAGCACGGTCGGCAGTGCCCGTGTCAAAGAGATCAATGGCGCCAAGGTCCGATAGCAGTGAGCCACCTGGCATATTCACTCGGGGGTGAAACGGGTATCCCGGTGTCCAGGTCGGCTCATCGTCTTCGAAACCAAAGCATCGCACGCCGCCCGAGGCCGCGACGACACAGCCTCGCTCCCAGGTTGTGCTCACGGCGATCGGTACCGCGGGGCTCCCATCTGCCTCCGTACCGAGCGGCACCACCGGCAGAAGCGATGGTACTGACTGGGGCGTCGCCCCAGTCTTCGGGCAGGCCGGGTAACCGAGGCACGAGTCATTACTGCCCCAACACCGCATGCCGTCGTCAAAGAGGGCACATGTGTGTCCATCAGACGCATAGACCTTTCGTGCCGGCGGCGCGGGCACGTCTGGCAGCCCCCGGATCGACCGCGCCGGGTCGTCGCCAATGGGTCGGGTGTTCCCATAGCCCAGCCACCCCCCACCGCCACCCCAACACTTGATCCCGCCGCCCGCGAATAGCGCGCAGACGTGCGCCCCCCCGACCGAGACCTCCGGCAGCTGCTGGCACACTCCCGCTTTGCACGTTCCGCGCGGATCCTCGTCGTGCAGCGGGCCGACCGCCGACTCGCACAACGCGCCGTCGGCCTTCGCCGGGTTCGAGCACACCCCCGAGAGCGGGTTGCACACGCCGGCTTCGTGGCAGTCGTCGAGCGGCGCGCACGCAACGACCGAGTCGTGGACGCAGACCCCGGCGTCCGCGCCTCCCCCACAGCGATCGCCGACCGTGCAGGCATCGCCATCGGTACATGCACCGCCCTCGGCCCTGGCCCGCTCGCGGCACTCCCCATCCACAGGGTCGCAGACGTTTTCGCGGCACACCGCGCTCGCGTCGCCGCAGACCTTCGCGACGCCCACGCAGCGCCCGGCCTCGCAATGGTCGTCGGCCGTACACGCGAGACCGTCATCGCAAGATCCGGCTCTGGGTCGCGTCCGGCACACGCCGTCGTCGCAGTAGCCCTCTGTGCAGCCGGTGCCGAGCGCCGTGCAATCCTCGCGACAAGGCGTCCCGGTGTCGCTGTCGCCGTCGCTCGTGTCACCGCTCACGGCGCCGTCGCCCGAGTCGG
Source organism: Deltaproteobacteria bacterium (assembly GCA_016792665.1). GTDB lineage: Bacteria > Myxococcota_A > UBA9042 > PHBI01 > PHBI01 > WYBB01. The sequence continues at coordinate 2,366 of JAEUKJ010000175.1, forward strand.
CGGTCACGTCCGTGTCGCGCACGTCCGCATCGCCGCTCTTCGTGTCGACGAGGTCATCGACCGCCCTGGGTGGATCGGGGAAACATCCCCCCAGAGCCATCGCCCACGCCAAGACGCCATCCACGACGAGCGCTCGTGTCATCGTACTTCCCCCGAAGTGCTTCCGGGCGAGTCTAAGCCACTCCCTCGCCTATCGCAACGATACTACACCTGCCGCTCGGTCGGCCCCGATCCGTGCTGCGCCCCGACCCTCAGCGCAGCCCCCATGACGGCAGGATCCGCATTGCCTTCAAGAAGTTCACCCCGGGCGGCGGGCGTCTCAGGAACATCTTCCGCTTGTCGGCGGCCGTGAGCTCCATCCCGTAGAAGCGCAGCGTCACGTCGTCGGGCAGCTCATAGAAGTGCCGGAAGACCTTCCAACGCTGGGCGGGCTCGGTCGCCGTGAAGAGCAGCTCGTTCAACAAGTGCCCAAAGCGCGCCTCCTTCTCGTGCCCGTCCGCGAGCCGATCGAACTCCGCCCCGAAGACATCCTCGGGCGCGCGCGCCGCGATGAAGCACGCGAGCCGCAGCGCCACCGGCACCGAGTACCCGGTCGCCGGATGGAACCACCCGCCGCGGTAGCCAGCGACCAGCGGGTTCTTCCGCGAGACCGGTCCCGCCGCGCGCCACGGCATCGGCAGGACGCCATGCTCTTCGCGCAAGACGCGCACGACCCTCATCCCCCGGTCGCCCAGATAGGCCATGACGCGCGCGCGCACCCCGGCGATGTCCAGGGTCGCGTCGTTGGCGAAGTAGGTGTCTTCGACCAGGGCCCGCGTCGGCGAGAACGGCAGCACATACACGAAGCGGAACGCGCCCGCCGAAGGTTGCCCGGCGATCGCGTCGCGCTGCGGCACGGTCGCGTCCATCAAGAGCGCGACCTGGTCGTCGATCGGTGCCTCGAGCTCGACCTCGAGCCCGACGAACTTCTGATAGCCACTATCACTTGTGGCACGCTCGCGCGGACCCCGAGCGTCGACCACCAGTCGCCCCTCGATGACCTCGCCGCCCCCTGTCCGGACGCCGCTCGGCCCGACCTCGACGACCTCGACCCCCAGCCGCAGCTCGGCGTTCGGCGCGCCTCCCATGCGTGTCGCGACGATCGCGGCGAAGCGCTCGGACGAACACGTCGCGTACGCGTGCTCCAGGGTGCGGGACAGGTCCGGGAACTTCACGGCGTAGCGCGGCCAGCGATGCTCGATGAGCGGCTCGAACCACGCCCGCGCCTCGGGCGGAATCGACTCGAGGTGGAAGCTCCAGGTGTGGTTTCCCCCGAGCGCGTCCGCCTTCTCGATGAGGAGCACCTTCGCGTCCGGCCTGGCCGCCAGCGTCGCCAGCGCGATGAGGCCATTCTGCAGCCCGCCCCCGACGAGGATCAGATCCCAGCGCGCCGTCGACTCCGAAGCCATCTCCCCTCCTTCGTTGCGTGCCCCGGACTCGGGCCCACCGATCGCGCCGAGCGCGAGTCACGCGTCCGAGTCGAGTATCCCGCCGCGGGCCATTCGGTTACGCCTCCCGACGCCTGTGCGGGCAGCTCGCCTCGCGGCGTCCTCTCGAGAGCGTGTCGCCTTCACCTCGCCTCACACCCCGACATCGCCCGCGGGCCACGCCATCCAGCGCTGCAGATACGGGGTCGCGACGTCCTTGCCCGTCGCCTCTTCCACCCCCTGGAAGCCGGGGCTCGCGTTCACCTCCAGCACCGCCAGGCCGTCCGCGGTCTCGATCAGGTCGACCCCGGAGAACGGCAGCGCCGTCGCGCGCGCCGCGGCCAAGGCCAGCTCGAAGGCCCCCTCGGGCAGCGACGCTTCGGCCGCCGAGGCGAGCCCGCCGCGGTGCACGTTCGATCGGAACTCGTCGCCCTGGGCCTCGCGCCAGTAGGCCGCGATGGGCTCCATGCCCGCCACCAGCACGCGCAGGTCGCGGGTCGGGCTCGTGCGCATGAAGGGCTGCACCAACACCGTCTCGTGGCCGGCGGTCAGCGCACCCAGCACCGAGCGCGCCGACGACCGCCCGTGCACGAGCGCCACCCCGCCGCCGCCCATGCCGGTCCGCGACTTCAGGATCCAGCTATCGGCGGGCAGCTCGGCCAGCACCGAATCGACATGGAACGGCTCGCGAATCGCCACCGTCGGCACGACCGGAACGCCTGCCCGCACCAGCCCGAGGGTCGTCAGAACCTTGTCCGAGGCGCGCGCGATGGCCGCGGGCGACAAGGCCGAGCGCGCCCCGCGCAAGATCCACGCCTCGAGCAGGCCGAGGCTCCAGCCCTCGAGAGTCGCCCCGATGCGCGGCACGACCACGTCGGGCACCGCGACCTCGACCCCGTCTTCGAGGACGGCAGGCGACGGCGTCCCGGGCGTCCCGGACGCCCGCAGGACGACGCGCACCGGGTCGACCCGCGACATCTCGTAGCCCAGTCGCTGCCCGGCTTCGAGGAGTCGTCGTGTCGAGTAATAGGACTCGGAGTGGGAGATGAGCGTACAGCGCAGCACGAGCCTGGACCTCGCAAAGTTGGCCGGAAACGGCGCAATGACGCGGACCTTGGCACATCGGACGCGATCCGCGAAGCATTCCTTGGGCCTCGCTTCCGACGGCCACGGGCGCCGCGCCGCCCCTCTTTTGGGCTGTCGCCCCGCGTGACGGCGGCGGTCGGGTCACGCTATCGTGTCAGCGCATGTTTCTCGCGAGCACCGACGCCATCCCGCTCTTCGACGAGCTCGCGATCATCGCGGCCATCGCGACCCTGTTCGCCGTCGTCCTCGCGCGCCTGCGCCTGCCTGCCGTCGCAGGCCTCCTCCTCGCCGGGGCGCTCCTCGGTCCGCACGCCATCGGCGCGGTGCACAGCCAAGAGGCCATCGACATCCTCGCCGAGATCGGCGTGGTCCTGCTCCTCTTCACCATCGGCCTCGAGTTCTCGCTCGCCCGCCTGCGCCACATCTTCCGCCAGGTCGCAGTCGGCGGGATCCTCCAGCTCGGTCTGACCTTCGGCGCCACCTTCGGGGTCGCGGTGGCCCTCGGTCGCCCCACCGGCGAGGCCACGCTGCTCGGCTTCGTCTTCGGCCTCTCGAGCACCGCCATCGTGCTCCGCGGCCTGGCCGAGCGCCGCGAGCTCGACGCCCCGCACGGGCGCTTCATCGTCGGCACCCTCATCCTCCAGGACCTCGCCGTCGTGCCGATGGTGCTCGTCATCCCGCTGCTCGGGCCCGACGCGACCGGTGACTCGGCCGCCGGCGTCGGGGCCGTGTTCCTCGCACTCGGCAAGGCGGCCCTGGTCGTGACCGCGGCGCTCGGCGTCGCGCGCCTCATCGTGCCGCGCATCCTCGGCTGGGTCGACGAGAGCGGCGGCCGCGACGTCTTCCTGCTCGCGGTCCTCGCGGTCTGCGTCGGCACGGCGTTCTTGACCTCGCTGGCGGGGCTCTCGCTGGCGCTGGGCGCGTTTCTCGGCGGCATGGTGCTGGCCGAGTCGCCCTACGGCCACCGCGCCCTGGGCGATGTCCTCCCGCTGCGCGACCTGTTCGTGTCCTTGTTCTTCGTCTCCCTCGGCATGCTCTTCGACGTGCGCGTCCTCCTCGAGAGTCCGCTCCAGGTCGCGCTGTTGCTCGTCGCCTTCATGCTCGGCAAGGGCTTCCTCGCGACCCTTGCCGCCATGGTGATGCGCTTCCCCTCGCGCGTTGCCTGGCTCGCCGGCGTCGGCCTCGCCCAGTTCGGCGAGTTCGGCTTCGTCCTGGCCAAGCTCGGTCAGGAGGCCCACGTGGTCTCGCCCGAGACCATGCGCCCCGTGCTCGCGGCCGGGATCCTCTCGATGTTCCTCACCCCGCTGCTGGTGCGCCTCGCCCCGCACGTCACCGCTGGCGAGCGCCTCCTCGCCCCGCTCGAGCGCTTGATCGGCGTGCGCGCCATCGACACCGCGGACGCCGCCGGCGACCATCCGAGAGACCACGTCATCATCGTCGGCTTCGGCCTCGCCGCGCGTATGTTGGCCGGCGCGCTCCGCGAGCGGGGCATCCCCTACCTCGTCCTCGAGCTCGACGCCGAGCGCGTGCGCACCGCGGCCGACACCGGCCAGCCGGTCTTCTACGCCGACGCGACCAGCCCCGAGGCGATGGGGCACGCGCACCTCGAGCGCGCCCGCGCGATGGTCCTCCTCATCAGCGACCCCAACGCCTCGCAGCGCATCGTCGACTGCGCGCGCCACCTCGCCCCCAGCGTCCCGATCTTCGTGCGCACGAAGTACTGGCGAGACCGCGTGGCGCTGTTGGGCCACGGCCCGACGCATGCGATCTCGGTCGTCGCGGAAGAGCTCGAGGGCGGCGTGGTCGTCGCTGACCGCGTCCTCCAGACGCTGGGCGTTTCTGCTCCCGAGGCCCGCGAGGCCGCCGCCCGCGCCATGCGCGACGTCATCGGAGAGTAGCACGGCGGGTGCGCCGCGTGTCTGCGGCGTCGCTCGGTCGGTCGGTCGTGCGGCGTACCATCGTACGCCTCCTCCCTTCCTTCCTCGCTCCTGGCATCCATCGCGGCTCCCTCGCCGTGCTTCCCGGTGCAGCGCGCGTCCAGGTGCGCCGCTGTCAGAGCGACGGACGGTCTTCGTGGCGCGGCGAGTCCTCGAGCTGACGTCGCACCAGATCGGCGTAGACCCCGCCACGTGCGAGGAGCTCGTCGTGGCGACCGCGCTCGACGACCCGGCCGCGATCGATGACGAGGATCTGGGACGCGCCGCGCACGGTCGACAGGCGATGGGCGATGACCACCGTCGTGCGGTTCACCATCAGGCGATCGAGGGCCTCTTGCACGAGGCGTTCGTTGTCGACGTCGAGGTGGCTCGTCGCCTCGTCCAGGACCAGCACGGCCGGGTCCGCGAGCAGCGCCCGCGCGATGGCCACGCGCTGGCGCTCGCCCCCGGAGATCTTGACCCCGCGCTCGCCGACCAGCGTGTCGAGCCCATCGGGCAGGCGCTGGATGAAGACCTCGAGCCCGGCGTCGCGCACCGCGCGTACGACCTCGTCGTCTTCCGCGTCGGGCCGCCCGTAGCGGATGTTGTCGCGCAGGGTGCCCGAGAACAGGACCGGGTCCTGAGCGACCGTTGCCATGTCGCGGCGCAGATCGGTCAGGCGCACCCGCCTGAGGTCCACGCCGTCGATGGCCACGCTGCCCTGGCTCGGATCCCAGAAGCGCTGGATGAGGGCCGCGATGGTCGACTTGCCGGCCCCCGAGCGTCCGACCAGGGCCAGCGTCTCGCCGGGCTTCACCTCGAAGTCGACCTCGTCCAGCACCGTCTCAGTCGGTCGCGCCGGATACGCGAAGCGCACCCGCTCGAAGCGCAGGTGCCCACGTGCGCGCCGCGCGTCGACCTCGGCACCGCCCGGAGGGAAGGGCAGGGGCAGGTCGGGGTCGCGGATCTGCGGCACCTCGTCCAGAAGCTCGAAGACCCGCTCGGTCGCCCCCATGGCGCGCTGCAGGTTGCCCCAGAGGTTCGCCAGCGTCGCCAGCGAGGTCGCGACCATCAGCGTGTAGATGAGGAATGTCGTCATCGCGCCCGCGGTCAGATCCCCATCGAGCACCTGCACCGCGCCCAGATAGAGCAGTGCCGTGACGGCGCCAAAGGCCGCGATCTCGACCGCGCCGACGAAGACCCCGCGCGCCCACGCCAGCGACAGGGACGCCTCGAAGCTGCCCTCGATGCGCTTGGCGTAGCGCGCCTCTTCGAGTCCTTCGGCCGTGAAGACCTGCACCGTCTCGATGGCCGAGACCGCCTCTTTGAGGCTCGCGTTCGCCGCGGCCAGCTCGTCCTGCATCGCGCGCGCCTGCTTGCGGATGCGCCGCCCGATGCGCACCGACAGGATGGACAGGGGCGGCACCAGCACCAGGGTCAGGCCCGCCAGGGCCGGTGACGTGAAGAACAGCATGACCAGTCCACCGACGGCCGACAGCGCGGACCGGAGCGCCATCGACAGCTCGCTCCCGACCGTGGTCTGGATGGCCCCGATGTCGTCGGTCAAGCGGCTCACGAGCTCGCCCGTCTTCCGCTCGTGGAACCACCCGGGCGGGAAGCGCAGGAGGTGAGCGAAGGTCTTCTTGCGCAGATCAGTGACCACGCGATTACCGAGCCAGCTCATGAGGTAGTGGCGAAACACCGTCGCGACACCGAGCACCACGAACCCCGCCATCGCGATCCAGGCAAAGACCTCGAGCCGCGACAGGTCGCGATGTGTCAAGGCTTCGTCGATGGCCAGGCGCACCGGCTGCGGCAGGACGAGATTGGTGATACCGCCGAAGACGAGGGCCACGGTCGCCAGGACCCAGCGGCCGCGGTAGGGCCGGATGAGGGCGCCCAGTCGTCGGATGTGCGCGCCGACGCTCATGCCGCGCGCGGTGGTCTGCTCGTCCGGTGGGTTCGACATGGCGCGGAGCTTGGCAGATTCGCGGGGCCGCGTCGCTCGCCACATGGGGAGGCCCGAGCCCGCCCGACGACCCGCATCGTTGACACGCCCCCGCGCGACAGGTACTTGGCGCGCGCCATGGCGCCTGCGTTCACGCTTCCATCTTACTCCGTCGGGTCCGTCCGGGTCGCGCCGGGCCTCGTCCTCGCCCCGATGAGCGGCGTCACCGACTCGCCCTTCCGGCGCCTCGTCAAGCGCTGCTCCGGCGAGCACGTCGGCCTCGTCATGAGCGAGTTCATCCAGATCGAGATGCTCACGCGCGGTCAGATGATGGGCGCCATCCGCATGGCCTTCGACCCGTCCGAGCACCCCATCGCCATCCAGCTCTACGGGGCGGATCCCGACATGATGGCCGACGCCGCGCAGATGGCCGAAGACGCCGGCGCCGACATGATCGACATCAACTGCGGCTGCCCGGCTCCCAAGATCTGCCGGCGCGGCGGCGGCGCGGGGCTGCTGCGCGACCTGCCCCGCTTGGCGTCGTTGCTCGACGCGGTCACGGCACGCGTGAAGATCCCCGTGACCATCAAGATTCGCAATGGATGGGACGATAGTTCCATCAACGCCATCGATAGCCTCCGCGTCGCCGAAGACCACGGCGCCCAGGCGATTGCGCTCCACGGGCGCACCCGCGTGCAGCTCTACACAGGGCTCGCCGACTGGCAGGCCGTGGCCGAGCTGAAGAGCCGCGCCAAGATCCCGGTCCTCGGCTCGGGCGACATCGTCACGCCCGAGGACGCGCGCGAGCGGCTGCGCTCGGGCTGCGACGGCCTCCTCATCGGGCGCGGCGCCATCACGAACCCCTGGGTCTTTCGCCAGATCGCCGAGGCGGCGCAAGGCAAGGAACCCTTCCAGCCGACCTGGCGCGACGTCATCGACGCGCTGCGCTTCTACGTGTCGCTCTTGCACGTGCACTACCCGCCGCGAGTCGCGCCGGGGCGCATGCGCATGATGCTGTCGCGCCTCCTGAAGGGCTTCCCGACCGACCCCGGCTTGCGTGTGCGCTGCTTGAAGATGACGGACCCCATCGCGATGCTCGACCACATGGAGGCCGTCGCGACCGAGACTGGCGTCATCGACCGCGTCCGCGCGGCCGACCTCGAGAGCGCCTCTGACGACCCGGTCGACGTGGCCAGCGCGGCCTGACCTCGCGGGGCGCCGGTGGCGAAGCGTCGCGAGCGTGCTACGCTGTGCGCACCACGGCGCTCGACCGGAGCTCGACATGACCAACCGCCGCCCCCAGGACCCGAACACCAAGCGAATGCCGGACCCCGAGGCCGACGTCCCGACGTTCGATCCCGGCGCGACCGTCCTTCCCGACGACCTCGACCCGGACAAGACCTCTGGCCCTCGCGCCTTCGAGGCCCCCAAGCCGCGCGCCGTGCGCGGCGGGGCCGCGGCCAACCCGGCCAACACCAACCCCGGCACCGCCGACCCGACGCTCACGGCCAACGACCTCGGAGCCCTGCGCGAGCAGGTCCGGAAGAAGGCCGCGACCGGCGTTGGAATGCGACCCAAGGCCAAGCGCAAGGGGCCGGGCTGGGCCGTGTGGACGGTGGCCTTCCTGCTGCTCGGCGGGGTCGGCTTCGGCGTGGCGTGGCTCGTCATGAACAACCCCGGCAGCGAGTCCGGGCCCCCCGCGGCCAAGGCCCCGAAGCCCGACGACACGGCCGACGCGGCCACGGCCAGCGCCGATAGCAGCGCGAGCGACGCGGTCGCCGCGGCGGATGCCGGGGCAGACGCCGGGTCCGATGCGGTCGCTGCGGCCGATGCCGGGACCGATGCGGTCGCTGCGGCCGATGCCGGGT
>JAEUKJ010000214.1 GCA_016792665.1 Deltaproteobacteria bacterium
CGCGAGGTCATGCGCTTCGAGCTCTTCGGCCAGGGCGGCGGCCTCGTCCTCAATCGCCTGGTCGCGTGCGCCCCCAGCCAGGGCCTCTCGGCGTCGGCCGACCTCCAGCCCTTCCGCCACGACGTCGCCGACGAGCACCTCACCGTGCGGCTCGGCCTCATGCCCAAGCCCGAGGGCGCCGAGCTCCTCTGCGAGATCGCCAACGACCAGCGCACACTCATCGCGCGACGCCAGCCCATCGCCACGCCCATCGAAGGCGCCTCGACCCTCGAACTGGTCGCGGGCGGTGAGGCGGGCGGCGCCGCGGCCCTCTGGTCCACACGCATCGATCGCCTCGCCATCGCCGGCCTCGCGCCGACCCCGACCCTGGCCGCGCCCGCGCTCGCCGACGCCCGCGACGCCCTGCACCCGCACGTCGAAGCCTCGCCCTGGGACGTGGCCGATCACGCCGTCGATCGCGGCGACGATGCCGCCGCCCTCGCGGCCCTCTCCGCCCTCTCTCACGACACCGACTTCTGGTCTTCGCACGAGCTCATGCGTCGCCTGCGCCTCGCGCCCGAGACCTGGCTCCCCATTGCGAGCGCCCTCGATCGCTCCCTCGCGCTGGGCGCCCTCACGCGCGCCTGGGCCGTCGGCATCCGCTACCTTTCCAGCGAGCGCACCCTCGCGTTCCTGCGCCTCTCGGCCTTGAGCGAGATCGGCGCCTCGAGCGACGAGGACCGCCTCGTGCTCGCCGCACTCCTCCGCGCCGGCCTGCGCTTCGGGCTCACCACCCCGGCCTGGCACCACGCCCTCGATCTCGCCGAGGCCCTCCCCGCGACTCCGGACGGCTCGGAGCTCCCCCTTCTCGCCGCCGCCCACCACGCGCGCCACGGCGACGAGGCCCGCGCCCGCGCGCTGCTGTCACGCTGGCAGAGCGCCGTCCCCTTCCGCGAGCTCGCCTTCGAGTCGCTGCCTCACGACCCCGACGCCGGCCACCTCGCACCCTGGCTCGAGTGATCCTCAGTCCAGCGGCACGGTGATGGGCGTCGGATAGCTCACGACATTGTCCCCCACACCGAGCTGACCGATCGCGTTGTCGCCCCAACACACGAGCTGGCTGTAGTGGAAGGCGCACGTGTGATAGCCGCCGGCGAACAGCGCCGCGACGTTCTTCGTCAGGCCCGAGACGCTGACCGGCGAAGGCCGCGACGTGGTCGTGCCATCGCCCAGGCGCCCGCGTCCGTTGTCGCCCCAGCAGTGGACCGCGTCGTCGAACACCGCGCACGTGTGTGCATAGCCCGCGTCGACCACGACCGCGCCCGTGGCGATCGACACCGGTGTGCCGGCGTTGGTGGTCGTGCCATCGCCCACCTGTCCGGCCACGTTGTAGCCCCAGCAGAAGAGCTCTCCCCCCTTGATGGCGCAGTTGTGGCGGGCCCCGACCGACAGCGCCGTGACGTCGCTCGTCAGGTTCTGCACGCCGGTCGGCGCGACGCGCGGGCTGGTCGTCCCGTCGCCGATCTGGCGGTCGCTGTTGTTGCCCCAGCACTTCACCGCACCTCCATCGATGGCGCAGGTGTGGTTCAGCCCCAGCCCGAACGCGCTCGGCGCGCCGCTCAACCCCTGGACCACGGCGGGCGTCAGGCGCTGGTTCGTCGAGCCGTCGCCGAGGGCCCCATTGGCATTGCCACCCCAGCACTTGAACACACCGTCGTGCACCGCGCAGGTGTGCCGATCACCGCCCGCGACCGCGCTGACCCCCGACGTGAGGCCGACCACCTGCGTGGGCACCAGCGCGTTGTCGGTCGTGCCGTCGCCGATCTGCCCGAGGAGGTTTCGCCCCCAACACTTGAGCGCACCCGCCTGGATGGCACACGTGTGGTGGATGCCGGCCGCGATCGCGGTCACTCCACTGCCGAGACCGGTCACCGCCACGGGTCGGTTGGACGGCGTGTTCGTGCCATCGCCGAGCTGGCCATATTCGTTGTCGCCCCAGCACCACACCGCGCCCTCGAGGACGACGCAGTTGTGCACGAGGCCCGCGGTAAATGCCGGCAGGGACGGGGTCGTGACCGCGGCCGAGCTCACCGGCGTGCCGGCCGCCTCGCCGTCGTTCGGCGTGACGCGGCACGTGATCGCCGTGTCGGGAAGATACGCCGTGAACGCCTGCCCCTCACCGACGACCGTCTCTCCCGCGAGCCACGCGATCGTCGATCGGTCGGCGTCCTCTTCGGCATCGTCGAAGGTGTACTGGTACTGGCACGACAGGGCCGGGCCCCCGACCGGGATCGGCGTCGGGTCGATCGCCACCGCACGCACGCTCGGCGCCGTGTTCGGCACATCGGCCGTGTCGCTCGCGCTCGTGTCGCCCTCGCTCGTATCGCGCGCGTCACCCTCGCTCGAATCGCGGGTGTCACCATCGCTCGTATCGCGGGTGTCACCCTCGCTCGTGTCTCCCTCGCTCGTGTCTCCCTCGCTCGTGTCTCCCTCGACCGAATCACTCCCGACCGTGTCGACCGAATCACCCGCGACCGTGTCCGCCGTGTCCCCCTCGACCGTGTCACTCTCGACGGTGTCGATATCCGCCGCGGTGTCGCGCGTGTCGGTCGTCGTGGCGTCGTCGCCGCACGCGACCATGAAGAAGACGAGGACGATGGGGGCTCGCATGGGCAGGCTCGGGAACGGGGTTGGGCCGCGGCGCGTGGCGCTCACAAGGGGCCCAAGTTGGGCAGTGCCCGCCTCGCTGTCAAGGCGAGAACGACCGTATTTCCGGGCACCTTGCGCGTGTCGCTCAGCCGCGTCGGAAGGTCAGGATCTGCCCCCGATAGGCCACCCCGTCCATCGTCGTCGACGGCGCCACGACCACCTCCACCTCGAAGTCGTGGGCACGCATCAGGCGTCGGAACTCGGCACGGTGTCCGCGGTTCGGGTCGACGATGATGATCTCGGCCTGCCCCTCGGCGTGTCGGTCGATGAACGCCGACAGGTCGCTCGCCTGCGAGCGCTCGTAGAGCACGTCGCTCCCCACGATGAGGCCGAAGCGCCCAAGGGTCGCGTCGACGGTGCCCCAGTCCCCGCGATGGAAGGGCAGGGGCCCGAGCCCGTTGAGCAGGAGGTTCGCATCAAGGAAGCGACCCGCCATCGGGTGGATGTCGGACGCGGTGATGTCCTCGCCCGCGCGCTGCATCATCAGGCTCGTCAGCCCGAGGCCGCACCCGATCTCCAGGACGCTCCGCCGCAGCACCGCGACCGAGGCCATGTGCTCCGCGAGGATCCGCCCCGAAGGCCAGAGCAGCCCGAAGAGCGGCCAAATCGCCGAGGAGATCCCCAGCCGCTCGGCCTCGCCCTCCGGGTCGGAGAACTGCTGTCGATCACTCAGCGTCCGAAGGACGATCTCGGCCTGCCTCGAAAATGAGACGCGTTCGAGCTTGGTCTCATATCCCGGCACTTATCACACGCCCTGCGGTCGACGAACCTTCTCGGCCTATAGCCGTGCTGTCCCCCGATGTCGATCGCGAACGCCGCCCCGCCGCGCGCGCGGCCATCGAGATGGCGTCGCATCCGTCAATTTGACGTGCCCCGGCACCTCTGGCCGCCGCTGCATTGTCGCCCAAGGCGACAGCCGCCAAGCCCTCTCCGCGCCGCCGCCGCGTGGCGCGAGACTTGCTCTGAGTATCTTCGAACGAGCCCGTCCCGAGCTCGCGTCGCGCAAGGAGCCCGTCATGAGTCCCATCATCGCCCGATTCTCACTCGTCCTCGCAGCCACCGCCGGTTTCACGACCGTCTCGCTCAGCGCGCACGCCGAGGACACCACGTATCGCTCGGCCGACCACTGGGGTCGCAGCGGCCTCACCGCTGGTGCCGACCTCGGCTTCGGCACCATGCGCTGCTCGGGCGACGGCGGCTGCGACGACTTCACCGAGAGCGGCAGCTTCGGCCTGCACATCGGCGCCATGCTCAACTCGCGCCTCGCGATCCTCGCCGACGCCTGGCTGATGCTCCACACCGAAGACCGCCTCACCGTCAGCCAGGGCTTCCTCACGGCGGCCGCCCGCGTCTGGGCCATCCCCCACCTCTGGTTCCAGGCCGGCCTCGGCGTGGCCCGCGCCGAGTATCGCTACGACGGCACCTTCGCCGAGTTCGGCGACCACACCGAGTGGGTCCCCGCCTTCCAGCTCGGCGTCGGCGTCGAGGTCATCGCGACCCACTCCTTCGGCCTGGACATCGCCTTTCGCTACGGCACGGGCTTCTACTCGGACGGCGACTATCGCATCCACAACCTCGCCCTCGTCGTCGGAGCGAGCTTCTATTGACCTCGGCGCTCCCGCACTGAGCTAACGCCATCGCTTCGGGGATGGCGTTGTCGCATTGACGCCATCGGCGCGCTCCGGCAGCCTCTCGCGGCCCGCCGGAGTCGCCATGTCGAAGCTCGTGCCCCTCGCCTCCCTCCTCGTCCTCGTCGCGTGCTCCGGTGACACCCTCGAGCAGGACACCGACACCGCGGTCTTCGTCCCCGACACCCTCGACGTGGACGCTGCGGACGCACCCGACGCGCTCGACACGTCCGTCGCCCCGGACACCGCGCCCGACACGTTCGTCACGCCCGACACCGACGAATCCGACGCACGCGACGCCTCCGACGCCAGCGACACCGCCGTAGACGTCCCCGTCGACCGCGACGCATGGCTCGGCGAGGTCGTCATCGACCTCCGCCCCGACGACCTCGACGACTCCGAGCCGCTCTCCGGCGCGGCCTTCACCCGCGCGGCCTTCGTGGTCGTGCCGCCGTGCTCGCGCCGCACCTACACCTTCATCGACGGCTGCTACAACGAGGTCAGCCCGCCGCCCCCGACATTGCGCCGCTCGCTGGTGCGCGCCGACTTCGCGCCCGCGGCCGACACCCTGCCCAACGCCACGAAGGTGCCGAGCGACGGCAGCGTCGACCACCGCGGCAAGGTCGCCGTCTTGCCCTCGAACCGAACGACCTTCGACGGCCGCGTCTCGGTCGCAGGCGGCTGCGACGGCTGCGACGCGCTGCAGTTCCGCGTCTTCCGCCCCGAGGTCCTGGACCACGACACGACCATCGCCGACGCGACCCACCTCCCGCACGCGATCCGCAACAGCGAGTACAACTGGATCGGCTCTCTACAGTCGCGCTTCATCCTCTGGGATCCCTCCACCAGCGCCCTCACGACCGCGTCCACCGACGCCAGCGGCAACCTCGCCCTGCCCGACGTCCTGCAGTCGACGCTGTGCGAAGCGACCAGCGACCGCATCTCGGTCGGGTTCGCCACCAACGGCGCGCCCACCGCCGACCCGCTCGCGCCCAACCCGCGCACCTGCAAGGCCCGCTTTGCGGACACCGACCCGCTCGAGGTCGGCGACTGCTACGATCTCACCCTGCTCACCGGAACCCACGCCGCCCAGCGCCAGTCTCGCTGGGAGCTCCGCAGCGTCGACCTCACCGTCTTCGTGCGCGACCCCAAGCGCCTCACGACCGGCGATTCCGGCTTCCCCGAGGGCGCGACCAACCCGATCTGGGCCTACCCGCGCGACCCCAGCGGCGCCACTCTCGAGAGTGCCAATAATGCTGGCCCCACCATCCAGATATTGCCGCCTTTTTCACGCTTCGAGATCGCGCGCGCCTTCTACAAGAACGCCGATGGCTCGAAGCTCCTCGCCTGCCCCGACGCCAACGGCAACGACCTCACCGGCACCAACTGGTGGGAGTGCTTCAACCCCGGCAAGCGCCCCAATGCTCAGCGCTTTGTGTCGCAGATCCGCGGCCCTTCCGGCCTCTGCTTCGACGCCGCCGGCACCCCGCGCCCTGACGCGCCGGGCTTCTGCGAGTACTTCTTCCGCCAGCACCAGGCGAGCCAGTTCACCGTCGACGACAACGAGAATGCCACGCTTGGCGACGGCCGCCCTTGGGACGGCACGGCCAGCAATTGTGGCAATAATGCCGCGTGTCGTCAGAACTGGGCCTTGTTCGAGTCGATCACCACCGGCGACGGCCGCCTGCTGGTCGCCAACGTGCGCGGCGTCTTCTACGCGTACAATCGGCTCGGCCCTTGCCGCGCCGACGGCTTCGACCGCTTCCTGCCCATCTCGTCCATGCCCGCCGACCCCGACGTCAACACGCGCTACGACCTCGCGCGCGTCACCCACGGCGAGCCCTTCCGCGACCCGATGGGCCAGCCCATCCCGTTCGGCGTCAACAACACCGGCGCCTATCCGTGGATCGACCGCCGCGGCCGGAACCTCTTCTATGCCGCCCAGAACCTCGCCCGCGACGGCTGGTTTGCGCGCCAGGCACAATTTGGCAATTACGGCGGTGGCATTACCGGCACATTGTCACTCTCGCCGTCGGCCACCCCCTCGGCCCAGGACCGCCCCCTCTACAATCCCGACCACGGGCCCGGCTCGCAGTACGGCCTCCTCGGCTCGTGGACCCACGGCAAGCTGGTCCTCGTCGACGAGCTCAACGTCAGCGACTTCGGCGGAGGCGACGCCATCCCGCGCATGCCCGCCAACTCGGTCGGGCCCCACACCGCCTACACGGTCGCCCTCTACTCGCCGGAGGGCGGCGACTCCGGCGAGGTCCTCTTCCACAGTAAGGGCGTCCAGTCGGTGAGCTCCTTCGAGCACACCCTCGGCACCCTCGATGCCCTACGCCCGACCTTGCCCTTCGATGTCGTCTGGCAGATGCAGACCGATATCCAGCGCAATGTGGAGATCGCCTTCGACCCCTACCTGAACCCGCGCGCCGTCGTCGTCGCCCCGATGAACGCGACCCTCGACCTCCACCAGTCCCCCTACGACGGCAACGGCAAGCTGCGCTGGACCGCCTTCGTGCAAGACGGCTTCTCGGCGATGGGCAATGTCGCGGCGTCGATCCGCTACGGCGAGACGGCCGACTTCCGCTTCCGCGACTCTCCGCGCCTGCAGAACGCGGCCACCGCCCCGCCCGGCCCCGACGCGGTGAAGATCGCGCCCTATCTGACGGTGCGCGGCGGCGCGCGGGTCGAGCCGGTCGGCATGGGCGGTGTCCTCGGCAAGGGCCTCTACCTCGATGGCTACAACGACTTCGTCGATGTCCCGATCCCCGCCCAGCCGAACCTCGACGACTTCTATCTCGGCCTCTGGCTCGACCTGCGCGACGTGGAGATCGGCCCGCGCCCGCGCACCATCTTCCAGTTCGCCGACACCTCGTTCATCGCGCTGCGCCGCCTCGGCACCGGGCTCGAGCTCCTCTTCTGGAGCGCCGGCGACGAGCGCCTCCGCGCCCTGCCCATCGACGGCCTCATGAAGGTCGGCGCCTGGTCCCACCTCGGCGTCTCGGTGCGCGGTCCGGCTACCCTGCGCGAGGTCGACGTGCGCGTCGACGGCACGCTCATCGGCACCCTGCAGAGCCACCCCTCCATCACCGATTGGCTCGGCTACGCGCTCGTGCTCGCCCCGTTCGGGACGCCGGTGCGCTCGACGATCGGCGACCCGGGCCCGACCTTCCACGGGACCTCCACCCTCGATCGCCGCACCTGGAAGGGCTGGGTCGACGAGCTCCGCATCTACGCTGTCCCGGCCGCCGAGCAGCGCCATCCCTCGTTCGCCGAGCTCGCCTGCAACGAGGCGCTCGGCACCCTGGTCGACGTCACCGAGCACGACGGCGAGACCCCGCATCCGTCGCTCGCCGCGCTCAGGACGAAGCGCGCCAAGATCAAGTCGCGCCCGACGATCATGTGCGAGCAACTGGCCCTCGTGCCCGCGCTCGGCGAGTCCCTCCAGGGCGCGATGCTGCCCAAGCAGCGGGACCGTCGCGTCTGCGCCGATCGCGTCCACAAGAACCCGCGCCCCGAGCCCGACCTCGCCGCACGCTGCCTCCGCAACGCCCGCCTCGAGGTCCCTCCGATGACCTGGGATGCGCCCCGTCTCGATCGCTCGGCCGCGACCTTCTGCCTCACCTGCCACTATGCGCAGGCCGGCGTCGAAGGGCTCCGCCCCTCCGCCCTCACCGACCGCGCTGGCATCCCGCGCTGGCAGGACCCGCGTCGCCAGCCGCTCCAGGTCCCCGCGCGTGTCGGTGGACGGCGGCCCGGTCCGCTCCAGTCGGAAGGTCTCGGCTCGCTGGACCCCATCGACCGCTACTTTGATCGCCTCCCGTTCCTGGCGCCGCTCACGGAGTGAGGCCACTCGGCCAGAAAGTCGATCTCGGCGTGAATATCGAAGTGTCTCGAAAACAATCGTACGAACGAGTACTTGCGCGTGAGGTCGCGCGAGTCACCAGCTGGACCCGCGATCTCGGCCGCGCAGACCTCAGCGCTCGTCGCGGCCGACGGGCTTTCGGCGTGAAACTCGCGACGACTCGATCTGAATAACTCCGAGAGTGACCCGCAGGGCCGCTCTGCGCTCTGCGCGCGCTGGCGAGAGTCGCGTGGCACCAGCCGTGCACAAGGGCCGCCGTCCCTCGAGGAGGCCGCCCGATGTCGACCGCGCAACGCCAAGCCAAGCCCACCACCACCGGAAGGACCGGAGGTCCCGCACGCGACGAGCGCTACGACGAAGAGCGCGTGCGCGAGCTCGAGGAGGAGCTCGAGCGCCGTCGCCAGGGCGAGGTCAAGCGGCCCGACCCCAAGGCCTTCGATCAGGTACCCGCCGCGGCCGACCCGGACGCCCGCCTCGACGCCATCTTCGACATCGTCGCGGCTCGCCCCGACGAGCACGCGACCGACTCCACGAACGCCGAAGGCGAGGCGCTCCGCGACGCCATCCAGGCCGACGCCGAGCTCGATCGCCTGCAAGCGGACGCCGATCGCCTGACACGCTTCGTGCGCAAGGTCGACGACTTCCGAGTCCGTCACTACCCCGACGGCCAAGACTTCCACCAGGCCCTCGGCCTCCTCTCGGGCCTCTCCACCGAGGCGCGCACCGCCTTGCTCGAAGGGATCTCCGGTACCGCGCCCGACGTCATCGACGATCTCGCCACCGGCACGCCCGCCGCGCTCCGCGTCGCCCACGGTCCCGCCCACCTCTCGGTCCTGACCGCGGCTCGCCACACCGATGCGATCATGACCGCGCTCTACCTCGGCCCGAAAGACGCCGGCCTCGGTGGCGCTGGTGCAGAGGTCTCCCTCGCGCTCGCGGTCCTCCCCGAGTCCGACCTCGCTCGCCTCGCTCGCCTCGAGCCCGATCTCTGGACGGCCTGGATGGCGACCCTCGACCCACGTGACGGCGAGCGTTGGGCTCGGCTCGCGCCTCCTCGGTTCCCATCGGTCCCATCGGTCCCCTCGACCAACACGAAGCACGACGACGAGCAGACCTTCACGGCGAACCCGGCCCTCGCCAAGCAGCTCCACACGGTCGAGGACCTCCTGAGCTACGGCGTCTTCGACTGGGCCATCACCGACGCCGAGGCCACACGCGCCCTGGGGATCGTCGCGGGCCTCGACGCGGCATCGCGCAAGGCGCTGGTCGCGCGCCTCGATCGTCGTGGCTCCTTCGTCGATCGCCTCCTCGACAACGTCCCCCCCGAGGTGCGCTGGAACCAGCGCGACGCCTTCATGTCCATCGTGCTCGCTCGCGCCGTCGACAAGAGCGTCGCCTTCGTGAAGTCGCTCCTCACCAGCGGTGTCTCGGATGAAGACGCGCGCCTCGCGATGTCCATCGTACGCGCCCTGCCCGAGCGTGACCGTGAGCGCCTCCGACACGCCGAGGACGGCAAGTACTGGCGCACCCTGACGTCCGAGCTCGACCTCGCCGACGCCGCGCAAGCCGACGCCACCTTCTACGATCGCCAGGACGAGTCCGCGCGCATGCTCGCCGAAGTCGAAGCCCACCTTCGCGACTGGCCGCGCCCTCGCCTCGAGTCGCACGTGGCGATGCTGGTCGCCGCGGGCCAGCGCGCCGAGCTCGAAGCCCTCGCCCACCGGCACGACCTCGGCCATGACGCCGACTTCGCGTGGCTCTTCGCGAGCTACGGGCTGGAGCGTCGGGGTGACAAGGCCGCGCCCGCGCCCTTCGTCGCGAAGTCCACCTGGCAGGAGATGGGCGAGGCGGCGCGTGAGGTCGCGGCCGGCGTGCGCCTCGGGGCCGCGGCACTCGGAGGCCTGGGCGGTGACGTCGAGCAACCCACAATGGACCTCGATCTCGCCGACGTCGCGACCGTCATGGGCGGCGACATCGCGGGGGCCGAACTCCGCACGAACGACGACGAGCACGAGGCCGAGCTCAATCACCTGGTCATCAAGGCGGACCGCGCGGCCGGTCATGTCCAAGGTGACGTCGCCCACCTCGCGCTCGCGCGCCTCGCGGCATTCTCAGGCGACACGAAGATCTCGAGCGGCCCTGTCGATCTCCTCGGGCTCCACGTCGAGGTCCATCGCGGCCTGCGCGCGAAAGAGGACGCCCGGATCGAGGCCAGGGTCGACTCCCTCACGGCGACCTCGCTGATGCGCATCGCGCACGACACGATGCTGCGGATCGGCGCGCTCGAGCTCTCGCGCCTCATCATCCTCGCGCGTCAGCCCAGCCGCGTGGGTGACGACAGTCGCTCGTTGATCGCCCTCTTCACCGGAGCCTTCGAGACCGTGATTTCGGTGCTCGGTGACGTGCCCGCCGAGCTCGCGCACCTCCTCGGGACGCTCGATCTCCGAAGGCCCGATTCCCGCGCCCTGGCCGCTGGACTCTCGCACCACTTCACCGCGACGACCGGCGTCGATCTGCAGGTCGGCGCGCTCACCCTGCACGCGGTCGCGACCTCGGGAGGCGACTATCTCGATGCCCTCGAGCTCGATGGGCTCTCGGTGACCACCTCGTCCCATCGCAAGCTCGACGTCATGCGCCAGCGCCTGGCCCAGCTCGAAGGCCACGAGGCCGACCCGGCGACGGCCAAGGAGCGCGCCGCGCTCACCACCGAGCTGCCCAAGGTCGAGCTGCTCACGACCCGCCTCGACGCGCTCACCGCCAAGCGCGAGCGCGGCACCTTGTCGATGCGCGAAGCGTCCGAGCGCAAGCGCCTTCTGGCAGAGCTCACTGTGAGCGAGGCCCGCGTCTCGCTGAAGAGCCTCCGCGTCGAGGACCTCACGCTCCAGACGATGTCGGCCCGCGCGCTCGAGGTGCGCGACCTCGACGCCTCGGTCGCGGGCCGCACGCGCTCGAGCACGACGCCCGGCGATCGCGGCGCGAGCGCGATGCGCATCGGCGCCGCGGTCCAGGTCGACAGTGCGCGCATCGACGGCAGCGACGATGTCGCGCAGCGGGTCGAGGCGCTGGAAGCCGAGCGGGTCGAGGGCGTGCTCGACGGCGACGGCACGGTGGGCCTCGCGGCGCGCGGCGTCGAGGCAAGGGGGGTGTCGACCGGCGCTACGAGTGTCGCCCATCTGAAGATCGCGGACGTCCAGGCGACGCGTCGACTCGAACGAGATCCGCGGACCGGAGACGCGACGCTCGGCACCGACTTCGACGTCTCGGCACGCGGCGTGCTGGCCCGAGAGGTCGCGCATGACGACCACTCGGCCGAGCGGATCGGGTTCGACCATGCGCACGCCGCCTCGAAGGGTGAGACGCTCGAGGCCGCGGTCGACCACGTCGAAGCCGAGGGGGTCGCGTCGGGGACCTCGAAGGTCGGGCGAGTCGCCGTCGATGGGCTCGCGTATGCCAACGCAGGTGGTCAGCATCAGGTCGCGTTCGCGAACGCGAAGGCCGAGAAGGTCCGCGCTTCCGGCACGAAGGCGGACGCGATCGAGCTCGATCGGGGTCACGTGCACGCGGGCCCCAACGGCGTCCGTGGTGGCGCCAAGACCGCCAGCGTGAAGAACGTCAGGGGCTCGGGCTTCGCGCTCGGTGCCGCCACCGGTCGAGAGGTGAGGGTGGATGCGAACGGGCGCCGGGTCATCGTCGATGCCGGGTCGGCGAACGTGTCCAACGCTCGCGTCGGCACGCGCAAGAACGGAGGCGAGGCGAAGTCCCTCGGGGCGCGAAAGGCGCATGCGGTGCTCGGAGCGTCCGGCGCCGTCACGGCTAGCGCGAAGCACCTCAGCACCCGAGATGGGACGGTGACCCTCACCGAGGAGGGGGCCGATGGCGTGACGACTCGGATCCTGCACGTCGACCGGGCCGAGATGACCAACGCCAAGATGACGCGCACCAGGTCGCGGTTGCAGGCAGGCGCCGATCGAATCGACGGACAGGGCTTCGTCCATGAGGCGTCGGGGCCTGGCGGCGCAACGCGGGTTGGCGGCGACCTGATCATCCGGGACGCCAAAGCCGATCTGAAGAACGGGGTCGACGAAAAGACCAAGGTCGCGAAGCTCGAGAGCTACGAGGGGTCGGTCGGGAGCGTGAGCGCGGTCGACGTCGACGTTCAGTCCTATGAGACCTCGCGTCCGTCGAGCCAGGCGAACGGCAAGGCGGTCCCCGAGAGCCGCATGCCCGAGAGCGTGAGCGCCCAGGTGTCACGCCTCGACGTCGAGGGTGTTCGGGCCCGCGGCGACGCGAACAAGACGACGATCGGTGTCGATCGGATCGCAGTCGACGGCGAGGTGGACACGCGAGCGATGCATCGCCAGGTCGTGGGAGGACGGATCGAGGTCGACGACGCAGCGCTCACGTTGGGGAGCGGCGCGGTCGCGCTGTCTTTCGGAGAGATCCGCGGCAACCGCCTGCGCTTCGAGGACACCGAGCACCGTGTGCTCGCGGTCGCTGACTTCTTCCGGCTGGGGTCTCGCGACGCGAAGTCGAGCGTCTCTCTGGAGTCCGACGGCACGAGGAGCGCGATCGACGCGTCGGTCAGCGTCATCGAGCTTCGCCAGGCCGAGCTCGCGATCGGCACGGAGCTGACGCAGATCGAGTCGGCCTCGGCGGGCCTCACCGCGCGCAACGTCGATCCGCGCGATCTCTCTCGCGCGGGCGCGGAGCTCACGGTCGTCAATGTGCGTGGCACGCGGATCTTGTTCGATGCCCTGCATGACATTGCCCTCGTCCAGACGTCCGAGGTCGACCAGCTCACGGCTGACTCATTCTGGCTCCGGGGTCTCGGTGTTGGTGCGGACGGAAGGGGCCGCTATGCCGCGGGCGTCCAGGGCCTCGAGGTCTCACGCGCGACCTCGTCGAGTGGCGCGGACGCGGGAGGTCGTCTCGAGGGCGTGAGGGTTGACGACGCGGGCGTGGTCGTGGCGCCCGGCGACTCGAGCGAGGTGGTCGCGACGTGGGCGAACGGGGTCGAGCTCGCGGGCGGTAGCTTCCTCGTGCGGAGCAACGATCCGAAGCTCGCGGAACGTCGCCTCGTCGCGAGCGAGGTCGTCGCGATGCTCGCGCGCGAGCGCGACCGCGTGGACCGTGAGTACGTCATGTCCGGGGGGCTCCTCGACTACATGCAGGTGCACTCCGATATCGTGCGGGGCGCCAGGCGGATGATTTTTGGAAAGGTCACGCCGGGGGAGGTGCACGCCAGAATGCTCGTCGGCGAGCTCGAGGTGCCCGTGCGAGCGAACCCTGGGCTGCACGTCCAGGATGCGCAGGCGCTTGCCCACGTCGACGGGTCTCTTCAGGTCTCGCTCCGTGATGGGCTCTCGGCCTCGGTCCCGATCAGGGA
>JAEUKJ010000237.1 GCA_016792665.1 Deltaproteobacteria bacterium
GGTCCGCCCCAGATGGGCGCAGCTCAGGTGCTGGGTCCGCCCCAGATGGGCGCAGCTCAGGTGCGGGGTCCGCCCCAGATGGGCGCAGCTCAGGTGCTGGGTCCGAGGTGGACCGAGGGGCTGCGATGGCGTGGACGCCGCCGCTCGCGACGGCGTCGGCGAGCGAGCTCTCGGTGGAGCCCGGGGTGGAGGCGCCGAAGGTCTCGAAGAACTCGGGCGCGGGGGTCAGGTCGCGGGCGGTGGCCCACTCGAGGACCTCGGCGCGGTGAAAGCGGTGGTCGCCTTCGACCTCGTGGGTGGGCAGGTGGTCCTCGGCGATCCATCGGTAGACGGTGCGCTCGGAGACCTCGAAGAGGCGGGCTAGCTCGGGGATACCGAGGCGCATGGGGACCTCGCGGGGCTCGCACGCAGCCTGGCTGTTGGCGCGTGCTACCTCGGCAGCGTGCGCGCGTCGGGGCGCTGGCGCAAGCGGGCGCGACGACCCCAGACCCAGCCGAGGACGAGGAGGGCCCCCGAGCCAGGGCCACCGCCCGTGCATCCGCCGTCGACCGCGTGCGGGGCGGGCTCGACGACCTCGGGCGCGGGCTCGACGACGTCGGGCGCGGGCTCGACGACCTCGGGTGCGGGCTCGACAGACTCGGGCCCGGGCTCGACGACCTCGGGGTCATCCGGGCCTCGGCAGCTGAGGCGTTCAGCCGCGCATGTGCTGGCGAGGCAGGCGTCGAGTGCAGGGCCGGGGGCCTCGTTCGCGCAGCGTGCGACCATGCAGTCGCGAAGCGGCGCGTGGGCGGCGCGGCCTGCCTTGCTGCCCGAGACCACGCAACGACCGATGCAGTACCAGGTCGAGCAGGCCGCGATACACGTGTCGATCTCGGCGCACTCCGCCTCGCCGTACGCGGCGTCGGGGAGCGCACTGCACGCTTCGAGCAGGTCGCCGCAGTACTCGGCCGTGCAGGCGAGGAGGCTCGGGTCGTCGTAGCAGGTGTTGCGCGCCGCGCACTGTGTGAGGCGCGCGGCGACGTCGTACGCGTCCGGCGTGAGGGAGCGGAAGCAGTGGTTCGGGTCGTCCCATTGACCCGGGGCGACGAAGAAGCAGTTGAAGCCCTGCTCACAGCCGCGCTTGCACGCGGTCTCGTCGCAGCTGCCGTCGGGGCGGCAGGCGGCATCGCACGAGCAGGTCGGCACCGCGCGGCAGTCGACGCTCGTGCCGTTCATGGTGGCATCGATCCAGCCGCGCATGCGATCGATGCGCAGGCCGATAGACCCCGTGCGGCACGGGTCGCAGGCGGTGCCCGGCGCGCAGTTCCCGAGCGTCACGTTGATGCCGGCCACGGTGAGTCCGCCCTCGGCCGCGACCAGCACGGGCCCACCGCTGTCGCCAAAGCACGAGCCCTGGTCTTCGAAGCGGACGGTCAGGCTGTCCGCGTCGACCTCGGCGATCACATCGTGAGCGGTCCGCTTCTGGCCGCTGCCGCTCTGGCTCAGACCCTCGATCGCGCCGAAGCCGACGAGCGTCGCGTCGACCCCGAGCAGGGTCTCGACGTCGCCGTCGAAGAGCGGGACCGGGGTCACGTCGGTCAGTGGCGCGGCGAGCCGCACGAGCGCGATGTCGCGCGGAAGCTCGCCGACGAAGCCCCGGTGCACGACGATGCGATCGACCGTGAGCAGGCGGCCCGCGGCCGGGAGGCTGCCCGCGGCGCGCGCGTCGGTGCCGACCACGAAGCTCACCCAGGTCGGGTCGGAGGCCGCCTGGTAGAAGCAGTGGGCGGCGCTCAGGATCCAGCGCGGCGCGATGAGGGTGCCGGTGCAGAACGGATAGAAGTAGCGGCCCGCGTTCGTGTAGACGAGGGCGCCGACGGCGTCCTGCCCGGGCTCGGAGACGCCGCCGACGATGGGGGCGCTGACCTGGGACAGAGCCTCCCGCGCGGCCCCGGCGGGCTCCGGGCCATCCTCTTCGCGAGACGGGTTGGGCCCGACGCGGGGCGCCTCGCCGCAACCGACGAGGCACGACACGAACACGAACAGCAGGGTCATCGAGCGAGGCATGGGCGCTCCGGGGTGGGGGCCGAACCTACCCAAGCCGCGCCGCACCCTGCGCATATCCCGCCTTATCGCGGGTTCCGGGCATGTGCCCGGAGCCGCGCGCGGTTGACTGCCCTGGGCGTCGACGCCATCCTCCGCGGGATGTCGCATCCTCTCGACGCTCCAGGTCGGCATGAGCTCGACTGGGCGCTGGCCGCGCTCGAGCGCGGCGCGAGGGCGATAGCGCTCGTCGGCATGGCGGGCGCCGGCAAGACGTGGCTCCTCGATGCGATCCAGGCGCGACTCACGCGGCCGAGCCAGCGCGTCGACGCCGGGCAGCTCGACGCGGCCGAGCCCGGGGGCGTCGTGTTCTGCGATGCGCCCGCGGCCGACAGTGTGCTGCGGCTCCTCGAGCGCTTGGGACCCGAAGGGCAGCTCGTCTTCACGGCGCGGCGTCGGCCGAGCGGTGCGGCCCTGGATGGGATCTGCGAGCTCGTCGAGGTCACCCCACTTGCGTTCTCCACCGGTCCGCGAGGCGGCGAGGGTGGCCCGGCCAGCGACGTCCGCGCGCCCGCGTCCCGCCACGACGATCCCGCAGCGCGCCTCCTCGGAGAGCTCATCCTGCGTCGGAGCCCGCGCCTCCTGCCCACGGGCCTCGACGCCGTGAGCCTCGAGATCTGGGGCCATCTCAGCACCATCGCGACCGCGGTCGATGGCCTCCCCGGGGCCTTGGTGCTCGCCGCCGAGGGGGCCCGCCTGATGGGCCTCGCGACCCTCGCGCAGCGCGTCCGCACCGAGCCCGAGCTCCTCTTCGGGCCGCTACTCATTGCGCTCGGCGCCGAGCTCGATGCGCTCTCCAGCCCGGTGCGGACCGCGCTCGAGCGGCTCGCCGTGTGCGCGAGTGGGGTGCGCGTCGCGACCGCCGAGGCCCTCGTCGTCGACCTCGCAGCGGGCGCCTCGTCTCGCTTCGGTGGTGCGCTCGGGCTCCTGGCCGAGCTCCGCGACTGGCACCTCCTCGTGCAGCGCGACGATCGGCTCGTCGTGCCGCGGCTCGTCCGCGTGGCCCTCGCGGCTCGCACCGAGCCCCCGCGCCGCGACGTCGCGCTGCGCCTGGCCGCGCTCGCCGAGCAGACGACCCAGCGCGCCATGCGCGAGGGGCGCTCCGAGCCACTGGCCTGGATCGGGGCCGAGCGCGACGACCTCCTCCACGCGCTCGACTGCCTGGGCGACGCGCCGGCGGCCTGGCCGCTGCTGGACGCGCTGCTCCTCGAGCACTGGCGCGGCACGGCGCCATCGGTCCGCGCCCACATGACCGCCCTCCTGGACGGCCTCGACCGCCTCCTCGACACGCTCCCTGCCGAGCCTTCCGTCCCGCTGTCGCCTGCGGTCCTGTCCGCGCTCTTCCAGGCCTCGCGCAACACGTTCGGCCTCCGCGACGGCCCGCGCCTGGCTCGGGTCGCGGCGGCCCTCGAGCGCCTCGCCTCGGACAGCTTTGCGGCGGCGTGGGCGAAGGCGGCGCGGGCCATCGTCGCGAGCGAGCCCGAGCAGCGCGACCTGGTCCTCGCGACGATCGCGCATGCCGACCGTGCGCGCGATCCGCTGGCCCTCGGCCTGGCCCACCTCCTCGCCTCGGGCGCCTTCGCGACGATCGAGCCCGACCTGGCGCGCCACCACGCCGAGGCCGCCCGCGACCGCTTCGAGGCCCTCGGCTACGACTGGGGCCACGCGACGGCGCTTGCCAACCTCGGCTACTTCGCCCTCTTCCGGGGCGACCTCGACGCGGCCCGCCAGCACGCGCGCGACGCCATCGCCGTGGCCGAGCGGAGCGGCGACCGGAAGAGCCTCGCGACGTCGCTCGGGAACCTCGGCCTGCTCGAGCTCGACCAGGGCAACCTCGTCGTGGCGCGCGACCTCCTCGTCCGCTCCCACGACCTTCACGTCGCGATGGGGCGCATCGACTTCATGGTGGCCTGCTGGAACGGGCTCGCGCGGGTCGCCGTCGAGGCGGTCGGGCCGGTGCTCTCACCGTCGGCGGCGCGCGAGGTCGACCGGGCCCAGCGCGCCCTGGGCGAGCTCGAGTCGCGCCTCGGTGAGCCCGACCGCCGCCGCCAGCAGCTCGAGAGCGCGCTCGTCCGGGCCGAGATGGCGCTCCTCTCGTCCGACCCCGAGACCGCGACGCAGGTCATCGACGCGGCACTGGCCCAGCCCGAGCTTGCCGAGCTCCCGGGCGAAGCCCTCGTCCTCCACGCGCGCCGTGCCTTGCTCGCCCCCGAGACCGCCGCGCCCCATCGCGCCGCGGTCGCCGCGCTCGCGTCCTCGACGACGGACGCCGCCCGTCGCGCCGCCGCTCTCGCCTACGCTGCCGTCTGGTGCCCCGAAGCGTCGTGGCCAGAGCGCGCCGCCGAGCTGGGCCGCCTTCTGCGCGTGCGGCTTGCCGGGACACCGCCACTCGGCCTCCAGCCCGCCTGGAACAACAGCGCGCTGGTGCGGGCGGCGCTCCGCACGAGCTGGCGCCTCCTCCCCGAGTCGCGCCGTCAAGACGTCGAGGCGGAAGCGCGCGACCCCGAGCACGTCCACCTCGTTGCCGCGCCCTCGACCGGCCGCTTCCGGATGCCGCGCCAGGCGATGAGCGACGTCAGCCGCCGCCCCCTGCTGGTCCACCTCCTGGGTCTCCTCGTCGCCGCGGCCCTGCGCGAGGAGCTGCTCGACGAGGCGACGCTGGGCCTCGCCCTCTGGCCAGGCGAGCGGATGCGCGACGACGCGCGCGCCAACCGCATCCAGAACGCGGTCTCGCTGTTGCGCAAGGCCGGCCTGAAGGACCACCTCGAGCGCGTCGGCGATCGCTACCGCATCGACCCGCACCTGCCAATCATCGTCGTGACCGGCGCGCGCGAGGCCCTCGATGTCCTCGATGCCCGCCCTGTCGCGCCTACTTCAGCGTCGGCCGAGGACCGAGGGTGAGGACCACGCCGCGCCCCGAGTAGAGCCGGATCTCGAAGGTCCTGCCATCGGGCCGCGCGGTGAACCACGGCGGCTCGGCGGAGAGCCACTGCGTATGCGAGATCGAGCGCGGGAGCTTGTCGCGCTCGACCCTGGTCATGAAGTCCGCGAACCCCCAGCTCGCGAGCTGCTTGCCGGCCGCGTCGAAGACCTGGATCTTGCCGGTGTCGCCGTGATCGCTGCCGCCGTCGATGACCGCGAAGGCGTCGTGGCTCTTGCCGAGGACCAGGTTCAGGTGGCCGTGGTCCTTGTAGATGGCGAGGCCTGCCAGCGCCCGCCACGGGCCGATCTCGCCGGGCTTCGGGATGGTGCGCACCTCCCAGCCAGCCTTGCCGAGCTGGAGCTCCGCCCAGGCGTAGTCGCCGGCGGGCTTGGTGGTCGTGATCGAGAAGCCGGGGCAGTCGTCAGCGTGGGCGGGCGTGTAGACGGCCAGGGACAGGGACAGGGCGATGAGGGTGCGCGCGAGCATCGGCGCGGGTACGCGCGGGGCGGCGTTTGGGTTTGAACGCGTCCGCGACCGACGCGCAGGGCTCGCTCATGGGCCGCGGCGCGCGGCTCGCATCGGCTTCCTTTTACACGGACGGGATCGGGCCTTATCTTGGCGCGCGTGCGCGGCCCGGCCGCTGTGCGCATGAGCAGCCGGCCGCCGAGCGTCGGTCAGCAGGAGACGGCAGGTCGCCAGCATGAGGCCCGCGGCTTAGCGGGCTGGAGCGGGCGAACGATACGACGGACGTCCGACGGGCGTCTCGCAAGTGTGGTGGGCGTTCGCCCGTGGGACGTCAGGAGAAGGACCTCGTGGGCGATGCTTCGATGGGTGATCGGGCGATGAGTGGGAAGGCCGTGCGACGTGGGGGCGCTGCCCTGCACGTGGTGGCCGCCGTGGCCTTTTGGGGCGTGACGTTCGGTGGCTCGGCCTTCGCGGCGCCCGAGCCCTGGACGTGGGATCGCTACCTGGAGGCGGTCGAGAACGGCCACCCCCTGATGGACGCGGCGCGTGCCGGGCTGGACCAGCTCCAGGCGAAGCTCGACCAGGCCGAGTGGGCGATCTTCCCGAGCTTCAAGCTCGAGGCCGCGGCGACCATCACCCCCAAGGTGACCGGCAACGCGCTGGAGTCGCATTCCGATTGGGGGACGGTCGGCTTCTTCGGCAAGGCCGTGCTCGAGATGGTCCAGCCGCTCTGGACCTTCGGCAAGATCGGCAGCCTCAAACGCGCCGCCAATGCAGGCATCGACGTCGGCAAGGCGGCCGTCGAGGTCGCGCGCTGGGAGCTGCGCGTGCGCGCGTCCGAGGCGTGGATGGGGCGCCTCCTCTCGCGCGAGCTCGACGCGATCCTGGCCGACGGCAAGGTGTGGATCGACAAGGCCGAGAAGCGCATGGACCGCCTCAAGGCGGCCGACAGCGACGAGTACGACCAGATGGAGCACCTGCGCCTCAAGACGCGCGCCGCCGAGTTCTACCAGCTCCAGGCCGACAACCTGCTCCTCCAGATGCAGGCGCGCGAGGGGCTGCGTCTCCTGCTGCGCCGCCCTGCCGGCGAGGAGGTCGCCCTCGCGGACACGACCCTCACGCCCTACGAGTTCGAGGTCCAGAGCGCCGACGACTACGTCGCCATCATGCGCCAGAACGACCCCGGCGTGCGGCTCGCCCGCGAGAACGCCCGCGCCCAGCACGCGCTCGCCGACGCCAAGGCGGCCGAGGCGTGGCCCGACATCGTCTTCGTCGGGCAGGTCAACTTCAGCGAGGGGACGCAGATCGAGAACCAGGGCTCCTACTTCGCCAACGACCCCTACCACGACCACTCGGTGGGCGGCGTGCTGGGCCTGCGCTGGAAGCTCGACGTCCCCCAGCGCATCTTCCAGACCGACGAGGCGCGCGCCCGCGCAGCCCGCGCCGACGCCGAGGCCGACGTCCAGGCGGACCTGCAGGAGTTCAAGGTCCGCCAGCTCGCCCAGGAGCTCGCCAACAAGCGCGAGCTCATCCGCATCTTCGCCGAGTCGCAGAAGGCCGCCCAGGGCTGGCTCACCGCCACCTGGGACACCTACGACGCGGGCTTTGGCAGCTTCCGCGACGTGATGGACGCCCTGGTCCAGTTCTACCAGAAGAAGTTCAGCTACTTGCGCATGGTCTTCGAGCACAACACGACGACGTGGAAGTTGTCGCAGGCGATCGGCAGCGACATCCGCGCGCTGCGCAAGGTACCTCCGCCTGCGGCGCCGCCGAAGCAGTCCGAGGCGCCGCCGCCGCCGCCCGCGACGCCTCCCCGTTGAAACCCGGTTGAATGCCCATTCAGCGGCACCGTCCGTGCCGCTCGGCTCGCCCCCGAAACGACATCTGCCGTGGGGCATGAGGAGTTCAGAGCAATGAAAGCGATGACCGCAGTGGCCTTTCGGCTGATGAGCGTCTTGGGTCTGGTCGGAGTGATGGCCGCGGCGACGCCGGCCCTGGCCGGAGAGGCGACCCCGAAGGACCGGGTCGAGTCCATCTACGGGCACGTCAAGAAGGCCGCCGCGACGGCGACCACCCAGGAAGAGCTGACCACCGCCGTGACCGCCGAGTTCGACGGCTTCATCGACTACGAGGCCTTCTCGGCGCGCACCCTGAAGGTCACCTGGGGCACGCTGAACGCGACCCAGAAGGCGACCTTCATCGACCGCTTCAAGCGGCTCGTCATCCGCACCTACGCCAAGAAGTTCCAGCCCAAGACCGAGTTCGCCGTCGAGTACCGCGGCGAGCCCGCCTTCACCAACGACGCCAAGACCGACGCCACCGTGAAGACCACGGTGCGCGGCAAGAAGATCGCGGCCGACGTCGACTACCTCGTCAGCCTGGCCGAGATCGCCGGGAAGAAGGCCTGGCGCGCCCACGACATCATCGTGGACGAGGTCTCGATGGCGCTCAACTGGCGCCAGCAATTCGAGAAGATCATCGCGAAGGAGGGCTTCGACTCCCTCATCGCCAAGATCAACAAGAAGATCGAGAAGTCCGAGTAGCTCTGCGCGACCTCGCCGGGCGGCGCGGGTCGCCGATCGCCCCGACTCGGTGTAAGAGCGTCGACCATGGCTAGCACCTGGGCCCTCGACCTCGGCACCACCAACAGCGGAATCGCCACCTGGGACGCGGCGGCGCGGCGCCCGCGCTTCCTCGAGCTCCACGCGGTCTGCAGGAAGCCCGGCGACGGCACGACCGACGTCGGCGCCGAGGACCACCTCGAAGCCCCGCGCCTCGTGCCCTCCGCCGTGCACGTCGTCGAGGCCACCGGCTTCTGGGGCAAGCTCGCCACCTGGGGCCCGTTCAAGACGCGCCTCTGGGGCCAGCACGCCGTCATCGGGCGCCCCGCCCTCGAGTTGAACCGCGGCAGCCCGCGCCCCGAGTTCGTCTCGAGCTTCAAGGCCGCGCTCATGCGCTCGCCGTTGAAGACCCTGGCGCGCCGCGGCAACGACGTCATCACCGCGCGCGAGGCCGGGCGTCTCTTCCTGCGCGAGCTCATGCGCGAGGCCAAGCTCCAGACCGGCGAGCGCATCGAGGACCTCGTCGTCACGACCCCGGTCGACGCCTACGAGACCTTCCGCGCCGAGATCGTCGCCATCGCGAAGGACCTCGGCATCGACCGCCTGCGCTTCATCGACGAGCCGGTCGCGGCGGCCCTGGGCTACGGCGTCGGCATCGGCGCCAAGAAAACCGTGCTGGTCGTCGACATCGGCGGCGGCACCGCTCACGCCGCCGTCATCGAGCTCTCACACCAGGGCGTGCAACAGGGCCAGAGCCGCGTCCTCGCCAAGACCGGCCGCCAGCTCGGCGGCAACCTCGTCGACCGCTGGCTCGCCGAGGAGGCCTGCGACCGCCTCGGCTTTCCGCTGCGCGACCGCGAGCGCAGCGAGGAGTCCCGCTTCTGGTGGCTCATGCTCCTCGAGGAGGCGCGGCGCGTGAAAGAGAGCGTCTTCTTCAACGAGAAGGACGCCTTCTACCTGACGCCGCCCGAAGACATGCGCGCCTTCGAGGCCCGCGTGCGCGGCGACGCCACGCTGGTCGAGCTCACGCGCGAGGACGTCCGCGACCTGCTGGTCCGCCGCAACTGGTACCGCGACGTCGACCAGATGATCGACGAGGTCGTCGCGGGCGCCGCCAATGCGGGTTCCACGGTCATCGACGAGGTCTTGATGGTCGGCGGGTCGACGCTCCTGCCCGACGTCTATGGCCGCATGGAACGCCGCTTCGGCCGCGACCGCGTGCGCGCCTGGCAGCCCTTCGAGGCCATCGCCTACGGGGCCGCCGCGTTCGCCGCCGGCGCCCTCACGCAGAGCGACCTCATCGTGCACGACTACGCCTTCGTCACGCATGACGCGAAGACCAACGAGCCGCGCCACACGCTCATCGTGCCGCGCGGCACCCGCGCTCCGACCGCGACCGACCTCTGGAAGCGCCAGCTCGTCCCGACCTGCGCCCTGGGCGAGCCCGAGCGCCTCTTCAAGCTGGTCATCGCCGAGATCGGCCAGGCCGAGCCCGACGAGCGCCGCTTCGCCTGGGACGAGGGTGGGGCGCTGCGCAAGGTCGGCGGTCAGGGCGGCGCTTCCGAGACCGAGGTCGTCGTGCCGTTGAACGCCGACAACCCGACGCTGGGCGAGCTCGACCCGCCGCATGAGCCCGGCGACAAGCGGCCCCGCCTGGAGATCGCCTTCGGCGTCAACGCCGACCGCTGGCTCATCGCGACCGTCCGCGACCTGAAGACCGGCAAGCAGCTCATGAACGAGAAGCCGGTCGTCCGCCTCCTCTGACGGCTCGCCTCGGCAGCCCACCGCGCTCTCGGCCCCAGAAACACGAAAGCCCCGACCTGAGTCGGGGCTTCGAATCCGCGGCCTGGCTTCACCAGGCTTGTGCGGACTGCACTCGCACGCGGCGAGTCGTTACTTCTTCTTGGCGGCCGAGGGCTGCACGGTCTTCCGCGGCGCCTTGGGCTTGGTCTCGAAGATGCGCAGGATGCCGTTGACGCCACCGGGGACGGCGCCCTTGATGAGGATCAGGTTCTGGTCGGCGTAGACGCCGACGATCTTCAGGTTCCGCACGGTGACGTTCTCGTCGCCCATGTGGCCGGCCATGCGCTTGTTCTTGAAGACGCGGCCCGGGTAGGTGCCGGCGCCGATGGCGCCACCGTGACGCTCGTACTCGTGCGTACCGTGGCTCGACTCCTTGGCGCCCTTGAACTTGTGGCGCTTCATGACGCCCGCGAAGCCCTTGCCCTTGGAGACGCCCTTGACGTTGACGAGCGCGCCTTCGACGAAGACCGAACCGTCGATGGTGTCGCCGGTCTTGAAGGCCGCGATCTCCTTGTCGGTCAGGCGGAACTCGATGATCGTCTTCTGCGGCGCGATCTTGGCCGACTTGAAGACGCCCAGCTCGGGCTGGGTCAGGTTCTTGCCGCTCGACTCGCCGGTCGCGAGCTTGACGGCGTTGTAGCCGTCCTTGCCGTTGGCGTTCTTGACCTGCAGCACATGGTTCGGGGCCACTTCGACCACCGTCACGGGGATGAGATTGCCTTCCTGGTCGAAGAGCTGGGTCATCCCGAGCTTCTTGCCGATCACACCACGCATCGTCTTTTCCTTGGCCAGGGCTCACGACCCGCAGGTCGGCGGAGCCACATTGTCTTCGCTGGGCAGCCGGGCCACGCCGGGCTTCTTGCGAATCGTCCGCGTCACCCCACCTCGGGGCCGCGCGCGGAGGCGGGACCCTAGGACAGCCGTCCAAGTCCTGTCAACGATCAACCGAGGGCGGCCTGGCCCCGCGCCTCGTCCACACCACAAAAGAAAAAGGCCGCTGGCGTCCAGCGGCCTCGTTCGGCGCTTGAAGCGCCTCGACTAGAGCAGCTTGACGGGCAGGTTCACCTGCATCGTCGCCTCTTTGAACTTGCCGAAGGTGGTCCCCTGGATGACGCCCACCACGCAGCGCTGCACGTCCGAGGACGTCCCGCCGCCATCGGTCACCCGCGCGGACTGCACCACGCCGGACGACGAAATGACGAACTGCGTCTGCACCGTCACCGACCCGGTCGCGTTGGTGATCATGCCGCCGCAGCGGTCGAACTTGCCGCGGATCGCCGCGCGCACGGCGGCTGCCGACAGCTTGTCGGGCAGCGACGTGTCCGCCGTCTCGTCCTTCTTGTCGTCCTTCTTGTCGGCGCCGTTGAGCTTGCTGAGGAGGTCATTGACCTTGGCCGCGCCATCCCCGTTCGGCTTGGTGGGGGGCGACTCCACCTTGGCCTCGACCTTGGCTTCGGCCTTCAGCTTGTCGGCCTCGGCCTTGGCCTTGTCGGCTTCGGCCTTGGCCTTCTCGGCCTTCAGCTTGTCGGCCTCGGCCTTGGCCTTCTCCGCCTCGGTCTTGGGCTTCTCGACCTTTTCGACCTTCTCGACCTTGGCCTCGACCGGGTTGCCAGCCGGCTCGGTCTTGCCCGCATCGGGCGCTGCCGCGATCGCGTCCGCCTCGGGCGGCTTCGCCCCGGCGTCCGCCTCGATCTTCGGCTCGACCTTGGCCTCTTCGATCTTCGGCTCGACCTTCGCCACCGGCTCGGTCTTGGCCGGCTCGGTCTTGGCGGGCTCGACCTTCGCCACCGGCTCGGTCTTGGCGGGCTCCGTCGTGGCCTGCGCCACCGTCTCCGGCCCCGGCTTGTCCTTGTTGTTGGTCAGGATGAAGACCAGGATGCCGCCGCCGATCACCAGCAGCGCCGCCGCGGCCAGGATCCACGGCCCGTTGCCGCGCCGCCGCTCGACGATCGGGATCGTCATCGGCGCGACGTTCGGCCGCCCGCCGATCGGAATGACCAGGTTCGGCGCGGAGGCCCCGAACGGGTCATCGCCCGCCCGCTTGTCGACCGTCGCGATCGCCTTGATGTCGATGAGGCCCGACGAGTCGGTGACGAACTGCTCGCTGCCCGAGCGCTTGCCGCCGCCCCCGCCTTCCTCGCGCCCGAGCTCGTCCAGGCTGAACAGCACCGACGACTGGCGCCGCGAGTGCACGCCCGCGATCTGCTCTTCCTCGGCCGTCGGGCCGCCCGACCCGAAGATGTCCTCGCCCAGGGCATCGTCCTTGCTGCCGAAGATGTCGGCGCCCGCCACCGCGGCCGCGCCGCTGGTCGAGCTCGCCACGTCGGAGAACAGGCCCGAGTCCTTCTTCGCCGGCTCGGCCTTCGCCTCGACCTTCGCGGCCGGCTTGGCTGCCGCGAGCTCGACGCGCGGTCCAGCGATCGCCGCTGCCTGCGCCATCGAGATCGACTCGACGATCGTGTCGCCCGAGAGCTCTTCGCCGTCGTCGAGCTGGCTGTGCACGGCCCTGAGATCCGCCGACGAGGTGAACGCGGTGTCTTCCTCGACGAAGTCCTCCGGTCCGCTATCGCCGCCCAGCCCGGCGACCAGCGACTTCAGCGCCGCCGCATCCCCGAGGTGCACCCAGTTGTCCATGCCGGGCTGCCACACGTAGGTCTCGGCGCTGATCTCGCCAGACGCCAGCAGCTTCGCAATGGTCGTCCGCGGCACCGGGCCCTTGCGCTCGCTTCCGACCGCGTAGTGCCAGAGGTCGTTTCCGCCCACGGCGTCTGCTCGTTGTGCTGTCATCCATCGCTCCGTCGTCAGGAAAAGAGTCGCGTCCCCCAGGCGGGCAGTCTAGCCGCATCTACGGCCGCCGACTATATTGGATCTGAAACCGAAGCAACAGCACCCGAGGCGCGATCCCGACCGTCCCGACCCCACCTCGACCTGCTGCGACGCCCTTTCGATCGCGTCTGGGCCGCCTCCGGCAATGTATCCGGCCTCGCCCGGCGATGCCCGGCTCAGCGTCCCTGGGCTCTCACGCGGTGCCGCAACGCCGCCCGCTGCATCGGATCCAGGTCGCCGACCGCCGTCAGTTGCACCCGCTTGCGATCGAAGTGCGCCCGTGCTGCCACCGCGATCGCCTCGGGCGTCACGGCGCTCGCGCGACGCCAGCGCTCCGCCAGAGAGCCAATCCCCGGCTGCAGGGCGCGCAGCCCCTGCCAGTAGCTGGTCTGGGACACCGAGTCGCGCAGCACCGCGGCCTCGAGCTCCATCCGGGCCTTCATGCGCCGGACCTCTTCGTCGGGCGGCGGCGTCCCCTGCAGCTCGCCCAGGACCTCCAGGAGCGCGTCGACGGCGGCCACCGCCTGCCCGTGCCGCGTCTGGGTCGCGATCGTGAAGATCGATACGCCTTCGTACACCTCGAGATCCGCGCCCGCGTAGTAGGCCAGCCCGAGCTGGTCGACCAGCCGATGCCGGAGGCGCGAGCAGATCCCGTCGTCGAGCACGCGCTGCGAGAGCTGGAGCGCCGGCCAGTCCTCGTGGGCCTCGACCGGCACCACCCAAGTGAGGTGCAGATCGCACTGCGTGCCGGTGTTCTGCGTGAACTCGAAGGCGGGCAGGTCCGCGCGCGAGGTCGCCGCCCGAGGCGTCTTGAGCTCGCCGGTCGGCAGCGCGCCGAAGCTCTCGAGCGCGGCTTCCATGACCGCCTCGACCGTCACCGGGCCGGCCACCGACAGGACCATGTTCGCGGCGACGTAGTGCTCGCCATGCCAACGACGGCAGTCCGCGTCGTCGAAGCGCTTGATGCTGGCCAGCGTCCCGCCGACCTTCAAGCCCATCGAGCTGCCCGGAAAGAAGCGCATCTTCGAGAGGTTGTCCGGGTCGATGTCACGCCCGCGCGCGTCGATCTCGTCCTGGAGTTCCTCGGTGATGATGCGCTGCTCGACGTCCACGCCGGCGAACAGCGGCTTGCCGATCATCGCACCCATGAGGCCCAGCAGCTCTGGCAGCCGCTCGGGCAGGCACACCGCGTCGAAGGTCGTGAAGTCCGGCATCGTCGCCGCATCCAGCGCGCTGCCCACCGATTCGATCGCGGCGTTGAGCTGATAGGTATCCGGGTAGGCCTCGCACCCTCGGAAGAGCACGTGCTCGACCAGATGGGACAGCCCGTTGGTGGCGACCTCCTCGTAGCGCGAGCCGACGCGCACGAAGAGCGTTGCCGAGGCCAGGCCCAGGTGCGGCAAGGGCGTCGTCGCGACGCGCAGCCCGTTGGGCAGGGTCCTGACGACCGCCTCGGGCTCGTCGGCGGCGCTGCGACTCGGGCGTCGAGCCTCGCTCGTGGTCATGACCGCCTTCGCGCCCTGGGGTTCCACCGTCATGATCGCCCACCTTTGGTCTCGTCCGTGTCCGCCTCGGCCGCGACGCTCACCTTCGGCGGCAGCCGCTCGCGCAGGCGCGCGACATACTCTGCGAGGTCGCTCGTGTCGGGGACGATCGTGATGTCGCTCGGGCTCCGCCGCAGGAGCTGCGCGTCCTCGCCGAGCTCGACCGCACGGAGCGCCTCGCGATAATCGTCCAGCGTCAGGTCGTCGTCGCGCGTGTGCGCTTCCCCGAAGAGGCGCGCGTAATGGTCCGCGACGACCGTCATGGCGAGCGCGATCCCCGGGTTCGCCTCCTGGCGATCCCACGCCTCGGGCATCCGCCGCTCGAGCTCGGCCTCGAGCCCGCGCGCCACCAGCCCGCAACGCTCCGGCCGCGCGGACGGGGCGCGTGCCAGGCACTGCAGGATCCAGCGCGACAGCCCCTCGGGCAGGTCGTCGCGCTTGGTCGCGGGCGACTCGACCTGGGCGGCCTCGACCTTCTCCAGCGTCTCGAGGACTGAGTCTCCTTTGAAGAGGCGCGCGCCGCACGCCAACTCCCAGAGGATGACGCCCAGCGAGAAGAGGTCGCTGCGCCCGTCGAGGGCCTTACGCCGCACCTGCTCGGGGCTCATGTAGGCGTGCTTGCCCTTGACCACGCCGGTCCGCGTCTGCCCCTCGCGGCCCGCGAACTTCGCGATGCCGAAGTCGATGAGCTTCACCTCGCCGCTGGCGCTGAGCATCAGGTTCTGCGGCGATACGTCGCGATGCACACACGCGAGCGGCCGCCCATCGACCACCACGTGGTGCGCGTAGTCGAGGGCGTGGGCCGCCTGGATGCCGATGGCCAGGACGAGCTCGGGTGAGGCCAGTTCGCCGCGCACCTCGAGCACGTGCTGGAGCTCCTGCAGGTCGGCACCGTAGACGTATTCCATCGCGAGGTAGTGGCAGCGGCCGTGCCCGACCGACACCTCGCCGAGCTCGTAGACGCGCGCGATGAGCGGGTGGTCGAGCAGCGCCACGAGCTTCGACTCGCTGACGAAGCTCTGCACCAGATCGGGGTCTTCCTCGGCGTGCGGCAAGAGCCGCTTCACCGCGACGACCTTCTCGAAGCCCGCCGGGCCAAAGGCCTTCGCCTTGAAGATCTCGGCCGTGCCGCCCACCGAGACCCGGCGCAGCAGCAGGTAGCGACCGAAGTTGGGAGCCGGCGCGTCCATCACGACCCGAACGATCGTAGCCGAGTCCGCGGCTTGCAGCGAGCCGTCCTCCTGCTCGGCCCGGCCCGGCCCTTTGCGCGGGCGCCGCCCGTCCGCGCGGCACCGCCAGACCGTGTGCGACTTGTGGTCAGAGACCCGCCGCGCGCAGCTTCTGCATGAGCTCGTTCTGCTCGCGCGTGAGCTCGGTCGGAACCGTGACGTTGAGCGTCACGAACTGGTCGCCCTGACCGTGCCCATCGAGGCGCGGGATGCCGCGGTTGCGCAGCCTCAACACCGTCCCATGCTGCGTGCCCGGCGGGACGTGCACCGCCTCTTCGCCGTGCAGGGTCGGCACGACGAGCTCGTCCCCGAGGGTCGCCTGCGTGAACGACAGGTCGCGCTGGAGGTGCACGTGCGACCCGTCGCGCTTGAAGAACGCGTGCGGCTCGACCTGTACCAGGACGTGCAGATCGCCACGGATCCCGCCCGGTCCACCGGTCTCGCCCTCGCTCGGCACGCGCATGCGCATGCCGTCGTCGATGCCCGGCGGGATCTTCAGGGACAGCGTCCGCTGCACCCGCTTGACGCCCTGGCCGGAGCAGTCGCCGCACTTGTCCTTGACCGTCTCGCCGGCGCCTTGGCAGACCGGGCAGGTCGTCTGGACCATGAAGAAGCCCTGCTGCCGGGCGATGCGCCCCTGTCCGCCGCAGGTCTTGCACTTGTGCGGCTTGGTGCCGGGCTTGGCGCCATTGCCCTTGCAGGTCTCGCAGACGTCGTGGCGTTCGTACGTGACGTCGCACTTCTTGCCGCGCACCGCCTCTTCGAAGGTGATGCGCACGCCGACCTGCAGGTCCGAGCCGCGCCCGCGCCCCGAGCGTCCGCCGCCACCGCGCTGGCCGAAGAGATCGCCAAGGATGTCGCCGAAGTGGCTGAAGATGTCCTCGAACGAGCCGCCCTGGAAGCCCGGCGCCCCGCCGCCTTCGAAGGCCGCGTGGCCGAAGCGATCGTACTGGGCCCGCTTCTCTTCGTCCGAGAGGACGCTGTAGGCCTCGTTGAGCTCTTTGAAACGCTCTTCGGCCTCGGGATTATTGGGGTTCTTGTCGGGGTGGAACTTCATCGCGAGCTTGCGGAACGCGTTCTTCAACGCGCCTGCGTCCGCGTCGCGGCTCACCCCGAGGACCTCGTAGTAGTCAGCTTTGGCCATAGTTTTAGCGGCGCGGACCATAGCGACATCGGACGCACAATCAAGAGGAAACAGCGCCGACCGGTCCGCCGCGGCGATCCCGCGCGAACTCAGCGGAGTTGAGCGCGACCGCATCCGTGGCATAGGATGCCGCCGTGCCGCGCCCGCCCATCGTCCTCTTTCCCCTGCTCGCTGCCTCGATCGCGCTCACGCTCGGCGCAGGCTGTGGCAGCGAGCTCGGCGGTCGCGACACGGCGCAGCACGACGACGCGGACCTGGTCATTCCCCCGGACGCCGATGTCGAGCCCGACCTCGGGCCCGACACCCCGGACCCCGACGTCGCCGAGGTGGCCGACGTGTTGGACGTCGCGGACCTCGCGGACCTCGCCGACGGCGACGCGACCGAGGACGCGGACCTGTCCTCCGACGATGGCGACGTCCCGATGGACGACGTCGACCCCGACGCGGCCCCCCTCGACCCGTGCGTCGCGCTGGCGGATGACGCGCCCTGCGACGACCACAACGCCTGCACGCTGGGCGACCGCTGTTCCGGTGGGCGCTGCCTCCCGACCGAGGCCCTGCGCTGCGAGGACGGCAACGTCTGCACCGATGACACGTGCGACCCGGCGAGTGGCTGCGCCTTCCGCTCGAACCTCGCGAGCTGTGACGACGGCGACCCCTGCACCACCGCCGACCGATGCGCCGCGGGGATCTGCCGCCCCGGCGGCGCGACCTGTGACGACCGGAACCCCTGCACGCGCGACCTGTGCGGCGCCGGCGGGGCCTGCCAGAACCTCCCCGACGACACGCTCCCTTGCGAGGACGGCAGCGCTTGCACAGCGGGCGACTTCTGCGCCGGCGGTGTGTGTCTCGGCGGGCTCGTCGACGGGTGCGGGCAGGGGGATGCCTGTGCCTCGGTCGGATGCGCGGCCGACGGGCTGACCTGCAAGGTCGTCCTCCTGGACGGCATGGGCTGCGACGATGGCAACGCCTGCACCAGTGGCGACCGTTGCTCGGGCGGGCTGTGTCGCTCGGGTGGGGCGCTGCGCTGCCCGTGGGACAGCGAGTGCGCGGCCTATCACTGCGACACGACCGTCGGCTGCATCCTCGATACGAGCTACCCCTCGGGCAAGGTGTGCAGCGACGACGATGTCTGCACCACCGGCGAGACCTGCGACGGCCAGGGCGGGTGCATCCCGGCCGAGCCCGCGGCGTGCGACGACGACAACCCGTGCACCTCGGACTCGTGCGATGGGATCTGGGGCTGCCAGCACCTCTGGACGGCGGGCGACTGCGACGACGACAACGTCTGCACGACCGACGACGCGTGTGTGTCGGGGCAGTGCCGCGGCGCCGACCTGGACTGCGACGATCAGAACGCGTGCACCGCCGACAGCTGTGACCCGCGACTCGGCTGCCAGCACACGCCGATCGGCTGCGACGACGGCAACCCCTGCACGGCCGACGCGTGCATCGCCGGGCTCGGCTGCCGCCACGTCCCCGACGACCTCGCGGCCTGCTCGGACGGGCTCGCCTGCACCCTCGGCGACCGCTGCACCGGCGGGGTCTGCGTCGGAGCGTCGACCTGCGGCGACGGCGACCCGTGCACGATCGATCGCTGCGACGCGGAGGAGGGCTGCTCGAACCTGGCGCTCAGCCCGTGCCCGGTCGGCGCTCTGGCGGTGAGCGCGATCGGCGCGAGCGTGGCCGGGTCTCCGGTCGGACCGGGGGTCGGTCAGTGGATCGCAATTCGTAACGATGGCACGCATGCCTTCGATCTCGATGGCTATTTCATCCGGTCCGAGGCGTGCGATTGCCTCGCTCCGATCGACGAATCAGTCATCGTACAACCGGGCGGACTCGTGTATGGACTGCGCGCGTCGAGCCCGCCCCCGGCGGTCATCGCCCCGGGCGGACCGGCGAGTGCAGGGGCCTTCGACTTCGAGTTCGGAGTCGCGGGTGACGGCTTCCGCATCGAGCCAGCGGGCGACCGCGTCGAGCTCATCGGGCCGGGCGGCGAGGTGGTCTCTGGGTTCGCCTTCGAACCGTAGCGGGCCCCCTGACAAGAGAGGAGGGGCGATGAGCGAGGCATGGCGGAAGAACGGAACCTGTGGGGCGTGCTCGTTCTTGCAGAGCGACTTCGGCCAGCCGCCGAACGTCTACGGGCACTGCAAGATGTACCCTCGCAACGGCTCGCGCACCTCGAATGACGCGACCTGCCACGAGTTCAGACCCCTCGAGGGCTTCGAGGAGAAGGTCGTCCTGAACGTGCGGACGCACGTCCCCGAGGGCGGCCGTCGTGCCGAGCGGCGACCGGTCGAGGTCGACTCCAGCGGCGCGCGCCGCGGCTCGGTGAGTGACGGCATCATCAAGCGTCGGCGGGACGGCGAAGAGCGCGAGGTCGTGCCCGAGGCGGCGCGCCAGTTCTTCCGCGACGCGCCCGATGACGAGGACGAGGACGAGGGCGGCGAGGAGACCGCGGCGCGCCCGAGCTACCCGGCCCCGGCCGCGTCGACGTGGTCCGTCCCGGCTAGCGCGCCGGCCGCGTCGCAGGCCGAGCTCACCGCGAGCCGCAACGCCGTGGCAGGCGCCCTCGAAGACCCGGGCGGCGGCGTCGATCCGGTCCAGATGGAGGACGCGCTGCTCGACGTGGTCGAGAGCTTCGGCGCCCTGGCCGACGTCGACATGAGCGCGTTCGGCGGCGGCATGTTGGTCCTGCGTCCCGGCGATTCGTCGCTCAAGCCGCACGAGATCGAGATCGACACCTTCTTCCACAAGGTCGTCATGATCCGCGATCGACTGCGCGTGCTCGAGCAGAAGATCAACGCCAATGACGCCCTCTCCGACATGGAGAAGATCGAGCTCGAGGCACCGCTGACCCGCGTCTACACGGCGCTCACGAGCTTCAACACCCTCATGCGCCCGACCTCGCGCGCGTGGCGTCAGCGCCGGCCGACGCGCCGCCCGCTGGAAGACCTGCTGCGGCGGTGGGCACCGCGCGACGCGACCGAGCTCGGCGCGAAGTGGACGGGGGGCGTGTGCCGCGTGCAGCCCGCCCCGGGCTCCGACGAGGAGGCCCACGAGGTCGCCATCGACCTCCTCTTCGACCGCGTGTGTCGCCTGAAGCGGCGCTTCCGCGAGCTCGAGTCGGCCATCAAGAAGCACAAGAAGCTGAGCTCGGACGACCAGAGCACGCTGCTCGACTACCTCGCCAAGTCCTACGGCACGCTAACCACGTTCAATGTGCTGTTCCGCCATCGCGAAGACTGGTTCAGTTCGAAGTGACACGCGTCGAGGGGAGCGACGGAGGTCGGACGCCTCCGCCCGCCATTCCACAGGAGACGCTCCGAGCCCCGCTCGGAGCTCTCCGAGGACGGCGGGCGAGGCGCCGACCCCGGCGCGACCCTGCGAAGGCCACCTCCCAGTCCGTCGTGCAACCCCAACAGGAGTCGCTCCGAGCCCCGCTCGGAGCGATCTCCGAAGACGCCACCCGAGTGCCAAACCCAACAGGAGGTGCTTCGAGCAACGCTCGGAGCCCTCCGAGGACAGCGGGCTGGGGAGGTGCACTACGTCGTTGACCTCGGCGGGTGACGGTGATTCTACTCCGCGCCATGTCCGCACCCCCCAAGAAAAGTGCCATGGGGCACATCCGCAACATCGGCATCATGGCCCACATCGATGCCGGCAAGACCACCGTCAGCGAGCGCCTCCTCTTCATCAGCGGCAGGCAGCACAAGATCGGCGAGGTCCATGACGGCGACACGACCATGGATTGGATGGTGCAGGAGCGCGAGCGCGGCATCACCATCACGTCCGCCGTCACGACCTTCAACTGGGATGTGAACCCCAAGCCCCCGGTGGGTGACGCCGTCCTGCCCATCAAGGGCGAGATGCACCTCATCGACACCCCGGGCCACGTCGACTTCACCATCGAGGTCTCACGCTCGCTGCGCGTCCTGGACGGCGCCGTCACGGTCTTCGACGGCGTGCACGGGGTCGAGCCGCAGACCGAGACGGTGTGGCGCCAGGCCGACCGCTACAAGGTCCCGCGCATCGGGTTCATCAACAAGATGGACCGCATCGGCGCCGACTACTGGCGCAGCCTGAAGTCCATGGAAGAGCGCTTCGGCGAGCACTGTGCCCCGGCCGCGTTGCCCATCGGCACCGAGAGCAACCACGAGGGTATCGTCGAGCTCGTCGAGCGGCGCGCGTGGACCTGGGGCGACCCCGACGACCCCAACGGCTACGAGGTCGGCGAGGTCCCGGCCGACATGGTCGACGAGGTCGAAGAGGCCCGCAACATCCTCCTCGAGCGCATCGCCATCGCCGACGACGCCTTCGCGATGACCTGGCTCGATACGCCCGACGCCATCACCGTCAACGACATCCACGCGGCCATCCGTCGCGCGGTCATCGCCAACAAGCTCGTCCCGGTGCTGTGCGGCGCGGCGCTGCGCAACAAGGGCATCCAGCCGCTCTTGAACGCCATCGTCCTGTGGCTGCCGTCGCCCGACGACGTGCCCGAGGTGGACGGCATCAACCCCATCACGAAGCAGCCCGAGCATCGCCCCCACGACCCCAAGGGACCGCTCGCCGGCCTCGCCTTCAAGGTCGCGATGATGGGCGACGACGGGCGCCGCCTCGTCTTCGTGCGCCTCTACTCGGGCACGCTCACGGCCGGTGCCGAGATCTTGAACCCGGGCAAGGGCATCAAGGAAAAGGTCTCGCGCATCTTCATGATGCACGCGAACCAGCGCGACCGGAAGGACGCCATCGGCGCCGGCAACATCTTCGGCGTGCTGGGTCTCAAGCACACCAAGACCGGCGACACCATCTGCGACCCCGCCAAGCCCATCCTGCTCGAGCAGATCGACGCCTACGAGCCGGTCATCTCGCAGTCGATCGAGCCCGAGACCACGCGCGACCGCGACAAGCTCTTGGAGACCCTCGGCAAGCTCGCCGACGAGGATCCGACCTTCAAGTGGCGCGAGGACTCGCAGACCGGGCAGACCATCATCTCGGGCATGGGCGAGCTCCACCTGGACGTCCTCGCCGACCGCGTGCGCCGCGAGTTCGAGGTGCCCGTCCGCATCGGCAAGCCGCAGGTCGTCTACCGAGAGACCATCACCGCGAGCGGCGTCGAAGAGGACATCTTCGAGCGCCACGCCGACAACGACTTCCTCTTCGGGCAGGTCGCGGTGCGCGTGAAGCCGCGCGAGCGTGGCGAGGGCAACCTCATCGAGTGGGACTTCCCGAAAGACGCGCCCAAGGACGCCCCGAAGGAGCCTCCGAAGGAAGCGCTCAGCGCCAAGGAGAAGGCACGCGAGGGCCGCACCGTCGTCGACTCGGCCTACCCGTGGTTCACGGAAGACCTCAAGAAGCAGATCCTGCTCGGGCTCGAGAACCAGCTCAACTCGGGCGTCCTCTCGGGCGACCCGATCCAGGACGTGCTCGTCACCGTCGCGCACGTCGGCTGGCGCGAAGGCATCACCAAGCAGGTCGGCTACACCATCGCGGCCTCCGGCGCCTTGCGAAAGGCCCTCCAGGCGGCGAAGCCCGCGCGTCTCGCGCCCATCGCCAACGTCGAGGTCTCGACCCCGCCCGAGTACACGGGTGACGTCATCGGCAGCCTCAACCAGCGGCGCGGTCGCATCGAGAACATGGAGGAGATCTCGCCGCAGGTCTCCCACATCAAGGCCCAGGTCCCCATCGAGCGCATGTTCGGCTACTCGACCGAGCTCCGCTCCATGTCGCAAGGTCGGGCGTCCTTCCAGATGACCTTCTCTCACTACGACATCGCCTAGGCCGCGCTGAAAAGGGCTCGTCTGCGTCGTCTCTCTCGCTCCTGCGGCGACCGGTAAGGTCGCCTCGTCGCTCGCTTCGCTCGTTCCTGGCATCCGAACCCTCTCGAGCGCGGCCGGGCACCATGCTTCCGCTCCCACGGTGATGGCGTGCTCTTTCCGACCTGGACGTTCCTGTTC
Source organism: Deltaproteobacteria bacterium (assembly GCA_016792665.1). Classification (GTDB taxonomy): domain Bacteria; phylum Myxococcota_A; class UBA9042; order PHBI01; family PHBI01; genus WYBB01. Next base: position 22,538 of record JAEUKJ010000237.1, read on the forward strand.
TTTCTCGTCGTGGTGGTCGGCGCGCGCTGGCTGCTCTCACGACGGACCCGCCGGCAGCCTGGCTCCGCCAGGCCTTGTGCGGGCGGTGATGAGCTCGTCCGGGCGTGGCTCCTCTTCGCGAGCTACGTCTTCTACCTGTCCTGGGGGCCGCTCTACGGGGTCCTGCTGGCAGGTGTGACGGTCGCGACCTGGGCCGTCGGGCGCCAGGTCGGTGACACGAGCCGCGCCCAACCCATCCGCAAGCGTTGGCTCGTCGCGGGCGTGGTCGTGAACCTCGGGCTGCTCGCGTTCTTCAAGTACGCGCAGTTCGCGGTCGACCAGGTCCACCTCCTCATCGCCCCGACGGGCGAGCCACCTCCCGCTCTGGGAATCGTGCTCCCGCTCGGCGTCTCGTTCTTCACCTTCCACGCCGTCAGCTACCTCGTCGACTCGTATCGTGGCGGCGAGGTCGAACGTTCGCTGTCCACCTTCGCCCTCTACTTCGTCTTCTTCCCGCACCTCATCGCCGGCCCCATCGTGCGCGCGCGCGAGCTCGTCCCGCAGCTGCACGCCCGCCCGCGTTTCGACCCGGCCCAGTTCGCCGACGGCATCGACCTCATCCTGCGCGGGCTGGTGAAGAAGATGGTCATCGCCGACCGCCTGGCCGAGCACAGCGACAAGGTCTTCGCCGACCCGCACCTCTACGGCACCGGCACGACCTGGCTCGCGATGCTCTGCTATGCGGGGCAGATCTACGGCGACTTCTCCGGCTATACCGACATCGCGCGCGGCGCCTCGAAGCTCATGGGCTACGAGATCCCCGAGAACTTCCGCCTGCCCTACCTCGCCGGCAGCATCACCGAGTTCTGGCGTCGCTGGCACATGACGCTGTCCCGCTGGCTGCGCGACTACCTCTACATCGCGCTCGGCGGCAACCGCCACGGAGAGGCGCGCCGCAACCTGAACCTCTTCCTCACGATGGGGCTCGGCGGACTCTGGCACGGGGCCGGCTGGACCTTCGTCCTCTGGGGCGTCTTCCACGGGCTCCTGCTCGTGCTCCACAAGCTCTGGGTCACCGTCACAGCACCCCTCATGGACCGCGCGCGCACCCCCGCCTCGCGCCCCCTGCGCCAGAACTTTGCGTGGCGAATTTTCGCCACCGTGGCGACTTTTTGCCTCGTGGCGCTGGGCTGGGTCCTCTTCCGCGCCCCCGACCTCGACACCGCGCTCGTCGTCTACGACCGCCTCCTCCCCGGCGCCAAATCGCTGACCCCCGTCACCGGCCTGGCCGTCTACTGGGCCGTCCTCCTCGTCCTCCTGGCGAGCCAGCTCATCGGCGCCTGGAAGGACGGCAAGTGGCTCTGGCGCTGGCTCGGCGAGGCCCCCGAGCGTGCCTGGGTGCGCGGCCTCGTCTGGCTCCTGGCCATCGCGGCCTGCTTCTTCTTCGCCGGCAAGCCCGCCGAGTTCATCTACTTCGCGTTCTAGCAGGACGTCGCTCCCATGCCTCACGCCCCGACCGATCCGAACCACGCAGCGACCTCCCCGGCACGTCCGGGGCGCGCGCTCGTGACCTCGGTCGCCGTCGTCGTCGTGGGCCTCGCCATCGCGCTCATCGCCTTCGAGGTGAGCGTCTATCCGACGAAGCTCGTCGCGCAGTCGCGTCACCAGGCCCTTCCCGCGATGTTGGACCAGCTCGACGCGCCCGCCGAGATCGCCGTCATGGGCGACTCGCGCGTCATCCACGGCGTGCGCCCCTCGGTCATCGCGAACGTGTTCTCCGACCATCTCGGCGTCGCGCCGCGCGCCGTGAACCTCGGCCTCCCTGGCGCCCCGCCGGTCGCGATGCTGGGCTTCGCCGAGCACCTCGTCGCCCGGACCCCGCCTCGCGTGGTCGTGCTGGCGCTGTCGCACTACATGTTCTCGACGGCTCAAGATCCGCAGAACGCGCGTGAGCCCATCCTGGCGCTCTTCCACGCCACCGACCTGCCCCGCGCCCTCCTGGCTGGGATGCCCTTCGAAGAGGCCAGCGAGGCCTTGGCCGCCGACCTCTTCGCGCCACTCCGCTTCCGCTCGCGCATCCTGTCGCGCCTCCTCGAAGGCAAGCTCTACACCGACGACGACCCCTTCGCCGTGACGCTGGTCGGACCGCCGACCGAGCCGGGCTGGCTCTACGCGACCCGCGTCACCGCCCCCGAGCAGCGCCGCCGGATGAGCCTCCGCGCCGAGGGCACGCGCAAGGTCATGAACCCGGACGAGCCCGACTCGGCCAAGCTCTTCGAGCGACAGTTCGGCTACCTCGCGTCGACCATCGCGCTCCTCCAGAGCCACGGGGTCCGCGTCGTCTTGATGGAGAGCCCGACCGCCAGCGGGGTCTGGCCCTACCTCTCGATGGACGCCAAGAACCTCTATCCCGTCGTCGATCGGCGCATCGCCGACATCGCGCAGCGCTACGCGGTCCCCTGGCTCCATCATCGCCCCGACTTCGTCGTCCCCGATTCCTACTACACCGACGGCGACCACCTGAGCCCCGACGGTGCGGCCCGCTTCACCGCGCTCTTGACCCACCGGATCCTCATCCCCGCGTGGCGCGGCGAGCCCATTCCCGCGCCGCTGCCCGACCGCTGGACGCGACCCGCCCCGAGCCCGAACTGCGAGCTCCTCTTCGACTTCGAGGCGACCACCCCCGAGACCTTCGACACCCCCGGTGCCTGGGAGCTGGACGGCGACGCCTTCGCGACGCTCTCGGTCACCGGTTCTCAAGGGGCCCAGGCCGACATCGTCGGCGCCGTCGGCTACGGCCTCGTCAACACCGCGACGGCCGAGAGCGGCGACCGCGCGACCGGCTCGGCGACCTCCTCCGAGTTCGTCATCACGGCACCGTCCCTACACCTGAAGGTCGGCGGTGGTCGCTTCCCGCGTACGGCCGCCGTCGTGCTCGAGGTCGACCGCGAGGACGGCGAGCGCGCTCGCTTCGCCACCGGCGAGCAGAGCGAGAACCTGCGCGAGGTCGTCTGGGACGTCTCCGAGTTCATCGGTCTACGTGCGCGCCTCCGGATCATCGACAGCGAAGCTTCGGCGTGGGGGCACCTCGTCGTCGATCAGATCGAAGCCTGTCATCACTGACCACGCGCGGCTGCGTCTCGCTCGCGCTCGAGTTCGGTCACAATCCGAGACGCTTCATGCGATCCAGCAGCGTGACCCGCGAGAGGCCGAGTCGGCGCGCGGCCTCGGACTTGTTGCCGTGGGACGCTGCGAGCGCGTCCACGACGAGCCGCCGCTCGAGTGTCGCGAGCTCGTGACGGAGGTCGAGGGTTGCGTTGGGGCCGATCGTCTCGGCCCGCGGCGAAGGCGCGTGGGCGCCGGGACCTGCGATCGCTTCCTGCTCTTCCAGTGCGTCGACGTCGATGAGCCCTCCGCTCGAGAGCGCGACCATGCGGCCGATCGCGTTCTCGAGCTCGCGCACATTGCCGGGCCACGCGCGCGCGGCGAGGCGTGTCGTGAGTGCCTCCGAGAGGCGCACATCGTCGAGCCCGAAGCGCTCCGCGTGGCGTGCCGCGAAGTAGCGCGCGAGGGCAGGGATGTCGTCACGGCGATCGTCGAGGCGCGGCACCGTGAGCTCGACCACCGCGAGGCGGTAGTAGAGGTCCTCGCGAAAGTGCCCTGCCGCGACCATGGCGCGGAGGTCCCGGTGCGTCGAGGCGATGACGCGCACATCGACGCGCTCGACCTTGCTCGCGCCGAGCGGCTGGACCTCACCGTCCTGGAGCGCGCGCAGCAACTTCGGCTGCACGGCCAGCGGCAGCTCGCCGACCTCGTCCAGGACCAGGGTGCCTCCATGGGCGCGCTGGAAGAACCCGGCGCGCGCGTCACGCGCCCCCGTGAAGGCGCCGCGCGTGTGGCCGAAGAGCTCGGCGTCGGCCAGCTCGGGGCCCAGCGACGCGCAGTTGAAGCGCACGAAGGGGCCCGTCGCCCGCGTGCCGAGGTTGTGGAGGAGCATCGCCACGAGCTCCTTGCCGGTCCCGGTCTCGCCGCGCACGAGCGTCGTCACGTCGCGGTGCGCGAGTCGCTCGACCTTCGCGAACAGCGTCCGCATCGCCGGGCTCTCGCCCAACATCGGGCGTCCGCTCGCGCGCTCGGCCGCGGCGCGTCGCGCAGATCGACGCAGCGCCTGCAGCTCGATCGCGTGCGCGACCGTGGCCACCAGCTCGTCGAGCTCGAAGGGCTTGGCGAGGTAGTCGAACGCCCCGGCCTTCATCGCCTGCACGGCGACGCGCTCGGAGCCGCGAGCGGTCACCAGCACGACGGGGATCGGCGGCGTCCTGTCCCTGGCCCCGGCCAGCACGCCCAGGCCGTCCACGACCGGCTCCGAAGGGGCGTGGCGAGTCGCATTCGAATCTAATGCTCCCGGCATCGACAGGTCGGTGACCACCACGTCGGGCTCGTCGTCCAGCGCTCGCAGCGCCTCGGCCCCCGAGGCCACCTCGACCACGTGGTGACCCGCGTCGCGCAGCACTTCGGCGATCGCGAAGCGCACCGCCGCCTCGTCATCGCACACCAGGACCGTGGCCTGGTCGTCTCCACCGTCGCGCCTCACGCGACCTCCTCGGGCAGCTCGATCGTCGCGACCGTACCGCCGCCGTCCCGCGCTCGCAACGCCAGCCTGCCGCCGTGTGCGCGCACGACCGCGCGCGTGATGGCGAGGCCGAGCCCCGTGCCCTCGGGGCGCGTCGTGAGCCACGCGGTGTCGCCGCTCGCGAAGGCGTCCGCGATGCGCGCATCGAGGCCGGGGCCGCGGTCCGCGATCGACACGAGGTGCAGGCCACCCTCGCGCGCGTGCGTCACGCTGACGATGCTGCCCACCGGACTCGCCAGGATGGCGTTGTCGACCAGGTTGAAGACCGCCTCGCGCAGACGCGCACGGTCGACCTCGAGGCGCGTCGCGCGGACCTCGGCCTCGAGCCGCACGCCCCGAGCTTCCGCGCGTGAGGTGAGGAGAGTCAGGACCTCGGCCACGAGCTCGGCGAGGTCGGTCACCTGCCGCGCGAGGGTCACCTGCGCCCGCGCGAGGGCCAGGTGATCGGTCACGAGACCGCTCATGCGATCGATCTCCCCGAGCACCACGCCGAGCCGCTTGGCGCTCCGATCCGAGGCGTCCCGCGCCTCGAGCTGCACCAGGGCCTTCATCGCGGCGAGCGGGTTCTTCAGCTCGTGGGCCACCCTCGCGCTGACCTCCTCGGCCTCGCGCACGCGCGTCGTCGCGGCCAGGACCGCCTCGTGTCGCATGCGCTCCAAGAGTGCGCCGGCCTCGGCATAGGCGTCGGCCAGTCGCCCCACACCCGTCCACGCCAGCGCCAAGGTGCCTGCGAACGCGACGAGCCGCATCCAGTCGGCCTCTGGCGAGGGCAGGGGGCCCCAGGGGAGGAGCCCTGCCCCGGAGAGCAAGGCCACGAGACCGACCGCGGCGAGGCTGCTCCCGAGGAGCCACGCCGTCGCGCGGCGACGACCGAAGGCCGCGAACGCGACCACCAGGGGCGCGAGCGTGAGCACGAGCAGCGGGCTCGCGATCCCCCCTGAGAGCACGAGCCCCAGGGTGATGAGCAGCGCGGTGGTCGCCAACGAGGCGAGGAGCCAGCGCTCAGTCACGAGCCGCGCACGTACGAGTCGCGCCTCGAGCGCGAACAGCGCCAGCGTCGTCAGCATCGCGGCGGCGAGGGCGACGCGTTGCGCAGAGGGTATCGCCGCCCCGGCCGAGAGGGCCGCCTGCGCGACGACCACAGGAAGCACGATGCGCGGACGCCACGAGAGGAAGGCCGTGCCGACGACCCGCACGCGCAGGGCGCGGATCGCGTCGAGGTGGGCCTGCGTGGGGGCATCGTTCATGGTCGACGGCCCCATACCAAGAGCCCGCGCCCGTGTCTCGGACGGCGCTCGTCGAAGCGGCGACGCCGCTCGACCGACGCCTGTCGGAAAGTCGACGCCCGCATCGCCACGCGGCCACCCGCACCGCTCGAGCTCACAGGCTCGGGGCCACCTCGAGGCGACGGCACGCTTCTTCCAATGCGGCGCGCCGTGGGCACATCGCCCGCCGATCTCCGAGAAGGCACCGCATGACCTCGATCCCGACGTCGCTCCAGACCGTCCCAACGCCTCGCACCCGCCTCGTCGACGTGCCACGTCCCGCGCTCGTCGCGCTCCTCGGCTGGGTCGCACTCGCCCTCGCGTCGGCCGCGAGTGGCCTTCTCGACGCCGCGCCGCCACTCATCGGCCTCCTCTTCGCGGTCGCCGTGGGCGGGACGCTCATCGCGTGGCGACGATCGCCGACGCTGCGCGCCTGGACCCAGGGCCTCGATCTGCGCGTGCCGATCGCCCTCCATGTCGCGCGCTTCGGCTTCGGCACGATGTTCCTCGTCGAGCTCGCCGCGGGTCACCTGCCCGCGACCTTCGCCGAGCGCGGCGGCTACGGCGACATCCTCGCGGGCGCGCTGGCGATCCTCGCGATCGTCCTCGTCGGATCCCCGGGCCGTCACGGAAGACAGCCCGCATCAGACCTGGGCCGAGCCGCCGCGTGGACGTTCTCGGTCGTCGGGCTCGCCGACATCCTGCTGGTCTTCGGGACCGGGCAGTACCTGGTCTTCGTGGCGCACGACCCGCTGGTCGTGGGGGCGATCGGGCGACTGCCCTATGCGCTGTTGCCGACCCTCGTCGTGCCGCTGGTCGTGCTCACGCACGTCCTCGTCATGCAGCGCCTGCGCGCGGCCCGGCATGGGGCCGCGGCAGGAGCCTTCACCTGAGCTGCCGCCCATCTGGGAGCGTCAGCGCAGCTCCATGAGGTCGGGGAAGGTCATCGTGGCCTCGTCGACGGGCAGGATGTCGCTCTCCGAGGCCGGGGTCCAGACGACCTCGGCCGCGAGCACCATCGGCGAGCCGACCGCGCCGAGCGCCGCGAGCACCGCGTCGAGGTCCTGCGGGCCGCCGATCTTCTCGGGCAGGGTCGGGCCGCTGTGGTCGATGCCGACGACCAGGGTCACGACGAAGAACTCGTTGATGCCGAAGCTGCCGTCCTCATCGGTGAGGCCGTCGGTCTTGCCCTCGCGCTTCTGCTCGAGGAGCTTTCGCTGGTTGCCTTCGATGCGCAGCACCTCGCGCTCGAACGAGGCGCGCGCCTCGCTGGTGAGCGCCTGGAACTTCTGCTCGGCCTCGCTCGGCCCGAGCTTCGGCACACCGACCATCGAGGCGTGCGTGATCTTGCCGCCCTTTCGTCGGAGGTAGAGCGCGATGTTGCGCACGAAGCTCGCAAGGCCGTCGGGCGAGTCGAAGCTCGCGCGGCGCACCATGGCCTCGAGCTCTTCCCACGGACGATCTCCCGGCTGCGTGATGCCGAAGCGCACGCGATAGACCGCGGCCTTGTCGGCGTTGCGCTTGCCGAGCCACTGGATGAACGAGAAGAACGCGAGCACCGCGAAGATGATGAGGATCGTCGACGGGCTCATGTAGCCGCAGAACATGATGCCGCCGCCGCCGAAGCCGCCGCCGCCCCCGCCGCCAAAGCCTCCGCCTCCGCGCGAGAAGCCGCCGCCGCCGCCCGAACCGCCCGATCGCGCCATCGCTTCGTCTGCGAAGACGGCGATCGAGACGATCATGAACAGCGAGAAGAAGATCGTCGCCCATGGCAACTTGGCCATCCGCGACAGGACTCCAGCGATGGGTTTGGTTGGCTTCATGACTCGGGGACTATGGTGCGATTCGCATCTCGGGACAAGGACGCGTCGCCGAAGCGACCCTCAACCTTTCCCGTAGTCTGCTCAAAAATGGCCATCTGCGGCGTCGCTCGGAAAGAGTCGTCGCTGCGGCGTACTGAGAGTACGCCTCACTCCTTGTCTTTCCGGCTCCTTGCATATGGCCATTTTTGAGCAGACTACACCCGGGGCGGGAGGTGGGGCACATCGACGCCGCGCTCACGGGCCGCGGCGATCGCCTCGGGGTAGCCCGCGTCCGCGTGCCGCATGACGCCCAGCGCCGGGTCCGAGTGCAGCACGCGATCGATGCGCTGGGCCGCCGCGTCCGTGCCATCGGCGACGATGACGACGCCCGCGTGCTCGGAGTAGCCGATGCCGACCCCGCCGCCGCCGTGCACACTCACCCAGCTCGCCCCGTTCACCGCGTTCGCGAGCGCGTTCAAGATCGGCCAGTCGGCGATCGCGTCCGACCCATCGCGCATGTCCTCGGTCTCGCGGTTGGGGCTCGCGACCGAGCCCGAGTCGAGGTGGTCACGCCCGATGACGATCGGCGCCTTGACCTGGCCGGTGCGCACGAGCTCGTTGAAGAGCAGCCCGGCCTTGTGCCGCTCGCCATAGCCGAGCCAGCAGATGCGGGCCGGCAACCCCTGGAAGGCGACGCGCTCGCGCGCCAGCGTCAGCCAGCGGCGAAGGTGCGCGTCGTCGGGGAAGAGCTCCAACAAGGCGCGGTCGGTCGTGTAGATGTCCTCGGGATCGCCCGAGAGCGCGACCCAGCGGAAGGGCCCCTTGCCTTCGCAGAACAGGGGTCGGATGTAGGCCGGCACGAAGCCCGGGAAAGCCCGGTTGATGTCGTGATCGCGGTTGGCATCCGCTGCCCCTGTCTGTCCCCGGGCCTTCCGACCCTCGACGGCGCGCGCGCGGATGTTGTTGCCGTAGTCGAAGACCTCGGCGCCGCGATCGCGGTGGGCGATCATCTGGTCGACGTGGGTCACGACCGTGCGATAGGACGCGGCCAGGTAGTCCTCGGGGTCGGCCGCGCGCATGGCGGCGGCGGTTGCGAGGTCGATCCCGTCGGGCACGTAGCCGTACAGCATGTCGTGCGCGCTGGTCTGGTCCGTGACGATGTCGACCGCGACGTTGCCGTCCAACAAGGCGCGATGCAGCTCGGTCGCATTGCAGCACACGGCGATCGACACGGCCCGCCCATCCGCCTTGGCGGCCACCGCGCGCGCGATGCCGTCGTCGATCGAGGAGGCCACCTCGTCGAGGTAGCGCGTCTCGAGGCGACGTTGGATGCGCTGCGGGTCGACCTCGGCGATGAGCGCCACGCCGTCGTTCATCGTGACGGCCAGCGGCTGCGCACCACCCATACCGCCGAGCCCCGCGGTCACCGTGAGCGTCCCGCGCAGGGTCCCACCAAAGCGCTTCTGCGCGATGGCCCCGAAGGTCTCGAAGGTGCCCTGCAAGATCCCCTGGGTGCCGATGTAGATCCACGAGCCCGCGGTCATCTGACCGTACATCGTCAGGCCCTTCTTCTCGAGGTCCCAGAAGATGTCCGAGGTCGCCCAGCGCGGCACGAACAGCGAGTTCGCGATGAGCACGCGGGGCGCATCCGGGTGCGACTTGATGACCCCCACGCACTTGCCCGACTGGACCAACATCGTCTCGTCGTTGTCCAGTCGGCGCAGCGTCTGGACGATGACCTCCAGGCAGTCGCGGTTGCGCGCGGCCTTGCCGCTGCCGCCGTACACGATCAGCTTCTCCGGGTTCTCGGCGACGTCGGGCGCGAGGTTGTTCATCAGCATGCGCAGCGCGGCCTCCTGCACCCAGCCCTTGCAGGAGAGGGTCGTGCCGGTCGCGGCACCCGTCAGCGCCACGGGGATGCGCGTGCCCTTGGAGTTCGAGGTCATGGAGGGTTCTCCGCAGGGGGTGGAGTGCGGCGCGCAAGGCGCGGCTCGAGGAAGAGGCTCGCGAGCGTCGCCCCGACGACGGCGCCGACGAGGTCCGCCAGCGCGTCGAGGAGGTCGGACGAGCGGCTCGGGACGTACGACTGGAGCCACTCGGTCGCGAGCCCCCAGAGCCCGAGCCCGGCAACGATGACACCAAATCGTGTCATGATGGGGCGCCTCCAGAGGTGGCGCACGAGCGGCCAGAGACACACCGCCAGGGTCGCCCACGCGCCCGCGTGGACCAGCTTGTCGAGGTACGCGACGCTCGAACCGAAAGACCTCGGGCCCATCGGCATCAGCATCAGGATCGCGACGGCGACGAACGCGGCGACCGCCAGGACGATGGCGGCGACGGGCCGAGAGGAAGGTCGAGGAGGCCCGGACACGTCACATCTTGTACTTGCCGAAGTCCGACGGGTCGAGGTCCTCGAGCCGGACCTCCTCGCCGAAGAACGAGCGCGGACCGCTGTCGTCGACCACGGCCTTCGCCTTCGGGTCTGCGCCCGCGGGCTCGGCGCCGCCGGGCGTGCCGGGGCTGGGCTCGGACTTCGGCGCCGGGTCGCTGGCAGCGACCTCTTCCTCGGGTGCGAGACCGCCGGCCTCGTCGACGACCGCGCGCGCCACGCCGATGGGCGCGTCGGCCCGCAGCGCCAGCGCGATGGCGTCCGAGGGGCGCGCATCCAGAGAGAGCTCGCCGCCTTCTTGATCGACGATGCGGATCTCCGCGTAGAACGTGCCGCCTTCCAACCGTGTGATGAACACGCTGGCCACGCGGCACTGCACGGCGTCGAGCATCGAGACCATGAGGTCGTGGCTCATCGGGCGCGGCATCTGGACGCCGGCCATGACGGTCGCGATGGCCGTCGCCTCGAGCCCGCCGATGAAGATGGGCACGTAGAGGCGCGGCTCGGCCAGACCGCGCAGGATGACGACGGGGACCTGGGTGCTCGGGTCGATGACGACCCCACCCACCCTCATCGCGATCATCTCTGCGAGGTCCGGATTGGACATGGATCGGGTGTACCACCGCCTCTGCGGTGCGTCACGCGCGAGCGCGGGAGAGGCCTCGCGCCGCGCCCCGATCCGGTCGTCGTGCACCTCAGGCGAGCTTCTCCTGCGCCTTCTTCACGAGGTCGATGACGTCGGGGACCTTCTCCATGATCTTGTCGAAGAAGCCCTTCTTGTCGGCGATGGGCAGGACCTCGACGTCGGTCTCGCTGAAGATGGCCACCGCGACCGGGCGCACGCGCGCGCCGATGCCGGCGAGCTGGCCGGCACCCTTGCCGCGCCCGCCCTTGTGGCGCTTCATCTCGGGCGCGTCGCCCTCGCCCTCGCCGCCACCCCCGCCCAGACCGACGGTGAGGCGCGAGAGGGGCACGAGGGTGACGCCGCCGATGACGATGGGCTCGCCGACGACGACATTGCTGTTGGCGGTCTCTTCCAGCTTGCCTGCGACGAGGGCGATGAGGTCGATGATCGATTGCATGGTGTGTCCTGATTCTGGGGGTTCGGGTTCGTGTTCGGGGCGGGCGATGCGCCCGTCAGTTGCCGAGCGACTGGACGCGGGCCTTGCCGTTCTCGATGATGATGACGGCCACCGGGGTGGCGCGCGCGCCGCCGCCGGCCCCGAGCCCGGTGCCCTTGCCCGAGGCGCCGCCGTGCTCGGTGCCTTCGCCCTCGCCGCCGCCACCGCCCAGGCCGAGGCGGAGCTCGCAGAGGGTGAGCACGTGGCGATCGCCGACGCTGATGGGGCGCGCGACCGTCGCGTTCTTCTGGACGAGGGCGGTGAGGCGCGTGCTCACCGACTGGAGGAGGTCTTTCACGTACTTCATGGGAGGTCTCCGTGGCTCGAGGATGCCGAGCCGATGCTCTGGGGTTGAGGTCGTGGGTCGGGAGGGGTGATGCGGCCGCGGAGGGCGCGACCGAGATCCGAGAAGAAGTAGAGGGCGAGGCCGACGACGAGGACGTGCCCCGGGATGAGCCAGCTCGTGAGGCGCCCTTCGAGGTCGAGGACGGCGTCGGAGTAGTCGACCTCGAGGTCGAGGGTGCCCGGCGGCAGGCGCGCGTCGAGTTGGTTCAAGGCCAGCGCGAGCCACACCGAGTCATCGGGCTCGGGCATTCCGACGGCACCGGAGACGCGACCGCGGAGGTGCAGCGTCGCGAGCATGCGCAGGGCGAGGCGCCAGAGGTGGTGGCGCTGTCGGAAGAACCAGACGAGGCCCGGGCCACGGCGCGCATCGGTCTCTTCGGACTTCTCGGACTTCTCGGACTGGGCGGGCTTCTTTTTTTTGCGGCGCGTGCGGCGCTTGTCCGGGGTGAAGCGCGCGATGGGGATGCCGAAGAGGCGCAGCGTCGGGCGCATACCCGAGGCGAGGTCGAGCCCGAGGATGCCCAGGGCCCAGCGGACGCGCAGCGCATAGCTCGCGTGCAGGGCCTCGCCGTCGACCTCGCCGCCGGCACGGAGGTGAAGCGGCGCGATGAGCACCAGCACGAGCAGCGACCCGAGGGTGACCGAGAGCACGAGCAGGATGTCGACGAGCACGCTCATGGGTCAGGCTCCGAGCCGGAGGAGGCGGCGCCAGAGCGGGGGGCGCGGCTCGTCGCGGGCCATGAGGCGCGTGAACGGCGCGCTCACGAGGCTCGCCGCCCGCATGCTGTCGTCGGCGCCGCTCTGGATCTGCGCCGGTCCCCTGAAGGCCCACGCGGCCCCGGACAGGGCGGCGCGAAGGCGTGGCAGGCGCGCCCGGGTCGGCCCCGCTTCGGCGACTCCGAGCTCGGCCTCGATGCGCTCGATGAGCCCGTCGGGCACGTCGCTCGGCGGCAGGTCCTCCAGCAGGCTGCGCAGCGCGACCGCCTCGTGCAGGGCGCGGGCGACCTCGGGCGCGACCAGCGAGGCCTCGAAGGCACGCACCTCGCGCGGGGTCATGATGCCGTCGAGGTAGTCCTCGACCTGCTCCTCGAGCGAGGGGGGCGACGGGAGCGATCGTGGTGGCGAGGGGTTCATCGTGCGTTCTCCTCGGGGTGGGCACCGAGCACGGGCGAGAGCAGCTTGCGGAGGGCCTGGCGGGCGCGAAAGAGGCGCGTCCGGACCGTGTTCACGTTCATGCCGGTGGCCTCGGCGACTTCCACATCGGACTGTCCTTCGCGATAGCGGAGGTCGATGAGGAAGCGGTCTTGCGCGGGCAGTTGGTCGACCGCGCGCGTCACGAGGTCGCTGGCCTGGCGCACCGCGATGGCGGCCTCGGGGGTCAGGTCGCTCGAGGTCGCGAGGTCGAGCGTGTCGGGTGCGGTGAGGTCGTTCTTGGCATCGGCGACCTTGCCGAGGCGACGCAGGCAGACGTGGTAGGTCATCTTGCCGAGCCAGGGCGGCAGCGGGCGGGTGGAGTCCCAGGTGTCGAGGTAGCGACTCATCTTGACGAAGACCTCCTGCGTCGCGTCTTCGGCGTCGGAGGGGTTCCTGAGGGTGCGGAGTGCCAGGCGATGGATCATCGGCGTGTGCCGCCTGACGAGCTGGCGCCACGCCGCGGGATCGCCGTTGCGCGCGCGACGCACGAGGTCGGCGTCGCTTGGGCTGTCGCTCATCGGGGTGGTCTCGCCGTGTTCACACCGGTCCCTATCCGCCGTCCGGCGCGACCATTTCACGAAAAGCGCGGGCCGTCGCTCGGCCGCGAAACGACGACGCCCCATGACCGATCCCTCGAAGCGGGGGACCCATCATGGGGCGTTGGGGGCATCGACGGCCTGTCGATGTCGCGGCTCAGAGCACGGAGGCGGCGAGGTCGGTCATGGTGCCGAAGTGGGCCGCGTAGAAGCCTGCGTAGTTGCGGAGGGCCTGGAAGTCCATGCCGCCGTGCATCGCCAGGTTCGGGACCATCGCGCCGCCGTCGACGTCCGTCTTTTCGCCCTTGCGGTTGTCGGTCTTGTTCGCCTTCTCCTGGCTGGTCAAGGTGCGCCCCCCGACGACGCTGTCGAAGGGGGACAAGAGGAAGCTCTCGGGGGTGAGGTGGTCCCCAGGGCCGGTGTGGCCGAGCACCGCCTTCTGCAGCTCGGTTCCCACCCGGACGTACTCCATCAGAACCTTGTTGAACTTCGTGGAGTCGCCGTCCTTCATGAACCTCGACGAGGCGGCCTCGAGCTTCGGGTAGAGCGACATCATCTTGTTCGCGTGGCCCAGCGCGACGTTGGCCTTGGCCATGCCGACGGCGTTGGACGCCATCAGGTCCGCAGGCAAGGTGGAGTTCAGGATCTTGACGTGGATGGCGATGTTCTCGGCCTGGCCGCGGACCACCAGGGCCTGGTTCATGAACGCATTGAGCCCCGCTGCGCGACGCTCGTCGAGCGGCCGGTTGAGCGGGTTCGCGCCCCTCAGCGCGTCCGCGATCGCGTGCATCCCGGACTTCAGCGACGCGCCCTTGCCCTTGCTCTTCTCTTTGTCGGGGGCGCGCGCGCTCTCGCCTTCTGCGAACGACTTGCCCTTGCCAGCCGCGGTCTTCCCGCCCTTGGCGGGACCTTCGGCGGCGGGCGGGGCCTTGCTCTTGTCTTTACCCTTCAGGAACTCGAACGGCATGAGATACTCCCGTGTCGCCCGCAGCGAGGCGAGTGTCGTCAGGACCGGTTGCCCTGGGTCCAGCTACTTGAGGGTGGCGTTGAGCGTCCAGCTCTTGAGCGTCCCGACATCGTCGGCCGCGGTGTCGACCACGACGAGGCTCCACTTGCCCTTCAGGGCCTTGCCCTTGAAGGCCGTGACCGTGAAGGTCTGGTCGAGGCCCGTGCCCGCGACGCCGGCGCCGTCGTAGAGCTTGGCGCTGACGCCGTCCTTCACGAGGGTCACGACCAGGTCGCCGATCCAGCTATGGTCGATGCTGACCTTCACGGACAGGGTGTCGATGGTGCCGGTGTCGGTCGCGTCGATGCTCGAGGTGACGCCGGCCGCCTTGTTGTCGGGGATCGTCGCGGCCGTGGTGTTGCTGTAGGTCTTGGCGCCCGGGGTCGGGGTCGGGGTGGTCGTGCACAGCGAGCCGGTCGGCGAGAAGCAGTTGTCGCGCACGCCGCTCATGCCGAAGGTCGAGTCGCCGACGCGCGTGCGGATGGCGCCGAGGATGTCCTTCCACGAGACCTTGTAGCCGTTGTCGAGGGCCAGGAGGAGCTTGGCCAGGAAGGGGCCGGCGAACTCGTTGGCGTTGGCCGAGACCTCGACCACGGCCGAGAGCAGGTCGAGCTTGTCCCAGCCGCCCTTGCCGGCGAGGATCGGCGCCACGTAGTACTCGTAGCCGAGGCACCCGCCGTAGAGGAAGACCTGGTAGAAGTTCGGGTAGGTCGGGCGGTTCCAGAAGTCGCTCGCGCCGAGCATCGAGTGCCCGTCGTAGGTCACGATCTCGTGCTCGCTCAGCGCCTTCTGGAAGTTGCCGAAGTGGGCGCTGTCAGACAGACCCGAGAAATCATACGGGGAGTACAGGTCGACCTGGACCTCGACGCCCTTGACGGTCTTCGTGTAGCGGACGCCGACGGGCGCGGGCTTCACTTCCTTGAAGCCGCCCTGGGCGAGCCACTTGCCCATCTGCAGGAACGCCCGGTAGCCGGTCTCGGTCTTGGACAGCTCGTCGTCGATGAGGCCGAAGAGGACCACCATGGTGACCTTGCCGTCGGCGACGAGCTTGTCGTACTCGGGGTAGGTGACCTTCGAGGGCAGCATCTTCGAGACGGTGACCTTCATGGTCTGGGTCTTGGCCGTGCAGCCCGCCCGCGGGTTCCAGAGGTACCAGTAGTAGGTCTGCGAGAGCTCGATGTGGCCGCCCGCGTCACCGCAGGTCGTGCCACCGTCGGCGTAGATCGAGAACGGCTTCACCGGCACCGGCGCATCGAACACCGTGCCGACGGTGACGCCGTTCTTGGCCGAGTTCAGGAGCACCGCGTTGATGCCGCGGATGCGGAAGTGGGTGAGCTTGGACTTCGCGACGCTCGCGATCTCGCGGCCGGACTTCCACGCGCCGTCGATGAGCCACTCCACGCGGTCGGCGCTGCTGGCCTGCTCCGCCAGCGACTCGATGTAGACCGACTTGTTGTTGCGCAGGTAGGTCATCGCGAACTGGCCGAGGATCGCGGGGCCGTCGGACTTGCGCGAGTCGGGGGCGTCGAGGTCGGCTTCGATGTCGACCTCGACCTCGATCCCGTCGGGATTGAAGTACTGCGTGTCGGCCTTGCCCGGGGTCTCGGCCGGCTCGGTGAGCGGGTTCGAGGCGTTCTCGTCGAAGTCCGTCCCACCGGGGGCCGCGCCGTCGTCGCAGCCGAAGGCTCCGGCGCTGAGCGCCAAGCCGAAGAAGAGGGTCTTGAGCTTCATGCCGTGCCGCATCGTCGAACTCCTTTCGCAGGATCGAAATGGTCTCTCGGGGGTGACTCCCTGGGATGAGCGCCCCTTAGCAGCCGCGAGACGGCGATGCGAGGGGATTCCGATCGTGCGACCAAGTTAGCACAATCATGACGGTTGTGTCCTGGTCCTGCCTCGTGAGAGGCAGCAGGCTGCTCAAAAATGGCCAGATGCAAGGAGCCGGAAAGAAAAGGAGTGAGGCGGGCTGGTGGCCCGCCGCAACGACGACTCTTTCCGGGCGACGCCGCAGATGGCCGTTTTTCAGCAGCCTGCTAGCGCTTCCGGACGGCGACCTGCACGCACGACCCCGCATCCTTCTCGTAGCCGAACTTGAAGGAGAGCTTGCGGACGTCTTTGCGCTCTTTGTAGGCGGTCGCGAGCTCGCGCTGGACGCCCTCGGTCCAGAGCTTGTGGGCGCGCTCGAAGCGGCCGTAGAGGGTCACGTCGAAGGCCTTGGACAGATCCTTGTAGTCGAGGCCGGTCTCGTCCTGCACGACGCTCGGCGAGAACTTCAAGAGCGTGTCGCGCATGATCGAGAAGAACGGCTTCTGCATGAGATGCGAGGCGGCCTTGGTGAAGACCTTGTTGGAGGCGACCTTGGTCAGCCAGGTCTTCGCGTCGGTGTGCTTCTTCAGGTAGTCGTCCGAGAGGTCGAGCCACAGGTAGTCGACGAGGACCTTGGTGCCGTTCTTGTCGAGCGTGAGGCGCACCGAGTCCCAGGTGGCGACTTCGTCCTTCGGGCCGGGGTGGACCTCGACGTCCGAGCCGTCGGCCTTGATGCGGATGGGCTCGACCGCGTCGACGCGGTAGCCGAGGGCCGAAGCGAAGGCCATGAGCACGGGCGTGATGCCTTCGAGGCTCTTGCCCTTGCCGGTGTCCGCCTTGAGATCATCGGTGCGGAAGAAGCCGCGGCGCGCGAAGTCGATCCAGGCGCGCTTGAAGATGCCGATGTAGCTCTCGAGCTCGGGCTTCTTGAAGTCGGCGAGGTTGGGAACGCGGCCGCCGGTCTGCAGGGCGACGAGGATGTAGTGGCCGGCGTTGGGGTAGAGCTGGACGGCGGTGGGGAGATCGGGGCCTGCGAACGGGTAGAAGATCGTCTCGCCGGCGGTGTGCGGCAGCTCGACTGCGGCCCACTTGGCCATCGGGCCGCCGATCTGCTTCCAGTACTTGCCCCACTTCTCCTTGGCGGTCTTGGCGAAGCTGTCGAGCAGCTTCTGCTCGCCGTCCTCGTTGGCGACGCCGCTGGTGTTGTCGGCCAGGCCGGCCAGCGTCTTGGCCACTGGATCGGGGGACGCGGCGAGCGCGGCGGAGGAGGAGAGGGTCGCGGCGAGCGCGAGCGCGGAGAGGAGAGAGACGGAGCGAGTCGACATCGAAGACCTCGGAGGAAGAGCGGACCGCACCCGAACAACAGCGCCAGTCGCTTTCGTCCGCGGACCTTAGGCAGAAGTCCCAGCGCCCGCCAGATTTCTTCCGCCCGCGGCGGGCCGAGGGGATTCCGCCGAAGGCTGGCCGAGCCAGGCGGCCCGTGTCAGCGGCGGTAGACGGTGATCGTCTCGAAGGTCTGGACCGCATGCCAACCGGCACGGAGGACGACCTTTGCCTCGGGGCCGTCGGTCGGGAGTGCGGCGTAGTCGAAGACGGAGGCCGCGAGCAGGCGGCGATTGAAGGGGACCTGCGGGATGGTGCGGCCCATGACGACATAGCCGCCGTTCAAGTGCTGACGATCGTGCAGCAAGAGGCCGCTGGCGTCGGGCTGGCGGCCGACGAAGTCCTGGGCCGCGAAGATGTCGGCGCGCTCGCGCCACTGGAGGTCGTGGGGTTGTTGGCCGTCGATGAAGGGGACGTCGGTGGGGGCCGTGCCGAGCGCGTTGGTCGCGAGCAGGCTGAGTCCCAGAACGAGACCCAGGCCTTCGGCGGCGACGCGACCGCTGGCGAGGTGTGCGGTCTTCGAGCGCACGAGCGTGACCAGGGTGACGAGGCCGACCCCGAGCATGGCCGCGAAGATCGGCCACTGGTTCATGAGGAAGCGTTCCTCTTTGTGGGGCACGGTCGAGAGCAGGACGAGCGGCAGGGCGGCGGTCAAGAGCAGCAACCAGGTGCGCTTCAGGCCGGCGAGCGCGACCGCGACGATGAGCGGGGCGAGAGGACCGAGACGCGCCCACACCGCGACGGCGAGGTAGAAGAGGGTCGGGCTCTTGCCGTGGTCGCTCGCGCCGCCCTCGATGTAGTTGTACTTGATGTGCTCGATGATCGAGTGGAACGGCTTGCCCCACGTGGCCCAGTCGACCACGCCGAGGGCGAGCACCGGGCCGGCGGCCCCGAGCAGGACGCGGCCCAGCGTCGCGAGCCGCGAGAGGTGCGGGTTGGGGCGGACGAGCATCGCGATGATCGGGACGACCATGAAGAAGCCGGCCGTGAAGCGGAAGACGCCGGTGAGGCCGAACCAGAAGCCGACCCAGAAGGCGGCGCGTCTGGCAGCCTGAGCGGTCTCGGCGCGCGTCCCCTCGAGCCAGTGGACGAGGCCCCAGGTGAAGCACAGGAGGCCGGGGGTGCCCTGCAGCGTGTGCGGCGTCCAGTAGAGCAGCGTCGGCAGGAGCGCCATGAAGAAGGCGATGGCGAGGCCGGTGAGGGTCGCGCGGTCCAGACCGAAGGGGCCGCCCGAGAGCGTCGGACGGACATCGGGAGGGCCGGCCGCGGCAGGCTGGGTCTTGAAAGAAGACTCAGCCCCGAGGATGCGCCCGATGCGATAGCCGGCGGGGATGAGGGTGAGCGACCAGAGCGCGTGGTGGAGCACGATGACGCGTTGGGCGTCGAGGCCGCGCAGGCCGAGCCAGGACAGGACCTCGAGGAAGCCGCCGTACTCGGCCGGGACCAGCCAGGTGCGAAGGCCGCGACCGAACTCCCACGGTAGCCAGCCGACGCCGGTCTGGAGCCAGTAGCCCGGCTCGAGCTGCTGGAAGATCTCGTC
This sequence comes from Deltaproteobacteria bacterium, assembly GCA_016792665.1. Lineage (GTDB taxonomy): Bacteria > Myxococcota_A > UBA9042 > PHBI01 > PHBI01 > WYBB01. The sequence goes on from JAEUKJ010000237.1 coordinate 41,534, forward strand.
GGGGTAGTGATAGCCGCCCTGGAGGGCCCACACGACGAGGCGCGCGGCGAGGCCGAGACCCATCCACGCGAGGAGCACCCACAGCACGCGACGCGCGAGCGGCGAGGTCATCGGGGGTGCGGAGGAGGGGGCCGCGCTCATGGCTTTGCTCCGCCCGGGGCGAGGTCCGGTCGGTGGGGGCGACCCAGGGCTTCGAGCTCGTAGAGGCGGACGACGGCGCGCGGCGAGTCCTTGGCGGTCTCGACCGCGAAGTCGATGCGCAGCCCGGTCACGGCCGCGCACGACAGCGCGTGTCGGGCGACGGGCGCGCGGTTGTCATGGACGGCGAGGCTCGGGCGCGGAGCGTCTCCGGGGCCGAGGCAGGTGAGGGTGTACTCGCGGATGGTGTACGCGCCGTCTTCGAAGCGGCCGGCGTGCACGAGGCGGACCTCGTCGAGGTCGACCGGCCAGGGCCAGCGCACGATGAGCCACGGGGCGCGGTCGCTCGGGGCCGAGACCCACTTCATGAGCGGGTCGATGCCCTTGGCGTCGCCGTCTGAGCCGGTCCCCCCAATCCCCCCGATCCCATCGACCGCAAAGATCGGATGGTGATTGGCCGGCGAGAGATAGCTCGAGACCTCGAGGCGCGCGCCGAGCTCGTGGCGCGCGAGGTCGGTCACGGTGGAGCCTTCGGGGACCGCGGTGGCGAAGGCCGGGGTCACCGGGTGTGAGCGGCGCACCACCACGACGATCGCGGCGAGGGTCACGAGCCCGAGCCAGGCCCATGCGAGGCGCTTGCCCCAGCGCATCGGCCCCGCCGGCAAGACGTCGGAGAGCCGTGCGGGCGCGTCGCTCATGGCGCGCACCGGGCGCCGATGGCGTCGAGGAACCAGCCGGCGCGGATCTTCAGGCTCCGGACCTGTTCGCCACTCGGGCATCCGTGGTCGAAGCGATCGCCGTCGGGGCCGCCGACCACGGGTCGCACCGTGCGGCCGCCGTTGGCGTCGCGGCAGCGCAGGCCGAGCGCGCGCACCATGCGATCGGCGCGGCCGGTCAAGCCCAGGACGACCTGGCCGGGTCCGCACTCGAGGCGCTCTTTGATCGACCCGCTCTCGGGACGACCGCGCCACGGTCCCTCGACCAGGCGCGGCAGCTCGGCCGCGGCGAGGCGCGGATCGGGAGCGGGCTCGGGCGTGGGGGTCGGCACGACGTCGGGAGCGGGCTCGGGCGTGGGGGTCGGCACGGCGTCGGGGGTCGGCACGGCGTCGGGGCTCGGCACGACGTCGGGAGCGGGCTCGGGCGTGGGGGTCGGCACGGCGTCGGGGGTCGGTACAGGGCTCGGCTCGAGGCCCGGGTCCGGCTTGGGCGGGCTGGGTGCGACCTCCGGGGCCTCGCTCGGGGGCCGGGTGCAGAGCGTGCGCACCGCGGCGACGGTGGTGCCATCGTGAGAGACCTCGAGGCCGGCCAGGTCCGTCTTGTCGGGGCAGGCCTCGAAGTACACCGTGCCGCCCATGCCGCCGGACATGTCGACGCCCCAGTCGGCGGGCTTCAACACGGTGAAGAGCCACCACGGCCCCTCGTGCCAGCGGAGCTCGAGCTTCTTCGAGTTCGTCGCCTGCGAGGGCTCTCCGACTTGATACACCAGGACGAAGTCCCACTCGAAGAGGTTGGGATCGTTCCAGAAGCGTCCGTCGAGCTGGGACGGCGTCTTGCCGGTCTTGAAGTCGACCGGGTAGTAGGGGCGCATCGCGAAGTTGTCGTCGGTGTAGCCGCCGTTGGCGACCGCGTTGACGGCCTTGGGGATGTGCCAGTGCGGCCCCATGTAGGTCGTGTCGAGCTCCCAGACGGTGCGCACGTAGGCCAGGCGCGTCTTGTCGGGGAGGTCGGCGATGGCCTGCGGCAAGGTCCCCACGATGTCGCGATCGAAGGCCTTCGACACCTTGCGGACGGCGATCGGATAGGCGATGCCGACCGTCAACAAGACGCCGGCAAGGGCCAGGGTGCGCTTGGTCAGCGCCACGCGCGGCCACAGTACGAAGAGGAAGATCGCGACGAACCACGCGCGCTCGGAGATGATCGCCACCTCGCGCAGGTGGTTGGGCAGGACGAAGTAGCCGACCATGCAGCCGAGCGTCATCAGCTCGAGGGTGTAGCTGCGCAGCGTCGTGCGCCACCCCGAGGCGGGAGGTCCGGTGATGGGGCCTGGAGCCGCGAGCGCATCGGGCGTGGCCGGTGTGGCTGGCGCGGTGAGGGGGCCCGGCGCGCGGCGGATGGCGATCGCGACAAGGATGAGCCACACGAACAGGAGGGCCAGGAGCGCGAGCTCGTCGGCGTTGTTCTTCAGGAAGCGGAGGCCCCACTCGTGGAGGCCGTCGATGCGCTTGTCGAGGGGGTTGAACACCGAGCCGAGGCCGTCCTGCTTCCCGACGAAGGTGCGCCCGGCCTCGGTCGCCTCGTTCGCGATGATGCGGGAGTAGACCCAATAGAGGAAGAGCGGGCTCGAGTAGAGGACGGGGCCGAGACGCGTGAGCGGCTTCAAGCGGGCGAGCCACGAGCGCCCCGGCCACGCCCCGAGGCTCGGCAGGTGCAGGGCCAGCATGGTCGCGACCATCGCCACGCACATCATGTAGCCGATGATGTGTGCGAGGAACGTGGTCGCCATCAGCAGACTCAGCCCGAGGCCGCGCCACCACCCGCCCTCTTCGGCGAAGCGGCGGGCCAGGGCCACCGACCAGAAGATCATCGGCATCGCGACCAGGAAGTTGATGAAGCCGATGTTGAAGACGGCGTTGAAGACCATCGGCGCCGAGAACAGGGCGAGCCACGCGGGGCGGTCGACGGCCTTGGCCAGCGAACGAATCGAGAACGGCAGGGCCACCACGTAGAACGCGATGAGGATCTTCGCGATGGCGAAGGCCCCGAGCGTCGACCCGAAGAGCTGGGCCAGGACGAGGCAGAGGCCGTTGGCGGTGAACGGGCTCGTCGTGTTGTAGACCTCGGGGTAGATCGTGGCCGGGTCGTCGTGCCGCGCCATGATGTCCATGATCTCGATGTGGCCGCCGACGTCCTGCATCGGCAGCCAGCGCACCGACAGCACCACCCACAGGTTCATCGCGGCGGCGATGGCGAGGAGCAGGACCGCGTGGTGGGTGCGCACGAAGGTGCCGACACGCCACGCGAGCGACGGGGTCGAGGGGGCCGCTTCATGCGGGGGTGGGAGCGGCGCGGCGGGCGGGAGGGTCATGGGGCGCGGAGAATCCGGGATCGAATGGGTCGCGTCAAGGATGTCGGATCGCGGCCTCGGGGGCGGCCAAGCGCGGGGCGGGCCGCGCGCTCAGGGCGCGAGACGAAGTTGTGACAACCCCACGTCGGCGAGTATCGGCGCGGGCGCGCGCGGGTCACGACGCGTCGACGGACGAGAAACGAGCCGACGGCTGCGAAGATCGCCGCGCGGTCGCCGTCGGGGGAGAGCGCCCCGAGCCCGGGGCCACCCCAACCCGCCAAGCCCCAACGAGGTCCACCATGCGCACGCTCCTCCTCACGCTCGCGAGCCTTCTGACCCTTGCCTCCGGTAGCGCCCTGGCGGCGCCGCCCTGCCACGACGCGGCGCCGGCGTACGGCGACACGTATCGCTCCGACAAGGTCGACATCTACTGGGGCACCTCGTGGTGGCCGGGCACGATCGTCGACCAGCGCGGCGGCAGCTACCTCGTCCACTACGATGGGTGGAGCTCGTCGTGGGATGAGTGGGTCGGCGCCGAGCGCCTCCGCTTCGCGGCCGCCCCGGTCGTGTATCAGCCGCCCGTCGTGTATCAGCCGCCGGTCGTGTACCAGCGGCCGGTCTATCAGCCGGTGTACCAGCCGGTGCGCTACAAGGTGCCGGTGCGGCACCAGCGCCCGGTCTCGCCCCCGCGCTACGGCAAGCACTATCGCTGAACCTGCGTCCGTCGCCTTCGCGAACACGCCCCGTCGCACCTTCGGCGGGGCGTTTGCGTTTTGGGGAGGCGCCTCGATGGCGCGCGACCCGTCGCCCGCCGCCGGACACGAGGCCGCGCGGTCGGCGTGAATCTGATCGGACTCGCGAAGCGTTCAGGAACAAGGTTCGGAACGCGATTGGTAAACTGCCAATCGGGTTCCGGAGGGGTCGGACACGCGATTTTGCGGCGGCCAATCGGGTTCCGGAGCGGTCGGGCACGCGATTTTGCGGCGGCCAATCGGGTTCCGGAGGGGTCGGACACGCGATTTTGCGGTGGCCCATCGGGTTCCGGAGGGGTCGGACACGCGATTTTGCGGCGGCCAATCGGGTTCCGGAAGGGGGCGGGCGCGCGATTCTACGCCGCTGAATCGGGTTCCGGAGGGGTCGGGCGCGCGTTTCTACGCCGCTGAATCGGGTTCCGTAGGGGGCCGAGGGGCGTTGGGTCAGCCTGCGTGCGCGTCGAGGTCACGATCGTCTGACGCGGACGGCGCGGCGAGGTCAGGGCGTCTCGGCGAGCCAGCGGGCGAGGCGCGCGTGGGGATGGCCGGTCGCGGCGGCGCTCGCGACGCGGGCGTGGAGGGCGTCGCGCTGGGCCTGGCGGACGACGTCGCGACCGCCGACGGCGTGCCAGAGGGCGTCGTACTCGGCGGGGGCGAGGACACGGAGGGCGCCGACGGGCAGCGGGCCCAGCGCGATGGGGCCGACGCGGACGCGCTCGAGGGCGAGGAGGTCGAAGCCGGCGACGCGCGCCATGTGGCGGACCTGGTGTCGGCGGCCCTCGTCGATGGCGAGCGCGATGAGGCTCACGTGCGGGCCGCTCTCGATGACGTCGAGGGCGCGGGCGCGTGCCGGGCCGCCGTGCAGCATGACGCCGTCGCGCAGCAGGAGGAGCCGCGGGTCGTCCTCGGCGACCGGGCCGACCACCTGGAGGTGGTAGGTCTTGTCGACGTGGTGGTGCGGGCGCAGGAGCATGTAGGCGAGGTCGCCGTCATCGGTCAGGAGGAGGAGGCCCGAGGTGTCCGCGTCGAGGCGGCCGACCGCGAAGGCGCGGGGGCCGAGGGGCTCGAGCCACGGGGCGAGGGTGGGGTGGCCGAGGGGGTCGTGGGTCGTCGAGACAACACCGAGCGGCTTGTGGAGGGCCGCGACCAGGGTGCCCGGGGTGGCGGTGACGGGGCGGCCGTCGACCGTGACGAGGTCGTCGGGGAAGACGAGCGTGCTCGGGTCGGCGGGGTGGGTCGTCGCGCCCTCGGCCTGGATGGCGACGCGGCCTTCGGCGAGGAGCCGGGTGACGTCGGCGCGCGAGGCGCCGATGGCGTCGCGAAGGAACTTGTCGAGGCGGCAGGGCAGGGGGCGGTCCACGCGCGAGCGTTAGCGCTCGAGGGCGCCGCTGTCGACCCCGCCGTCTGGAGGCGAGGGCGACCGCTGGCGTCGAGGCCCGCCGCGCGAGACCGCGGCCGCATGGCCGAGACCGTCGGTCCGCGCGAGCACCCGTCAGTAGCGCGTACCGTCCTTGTGGGAGAAGACCCCGCGGCCGTCGGGCCCCTTCGCGTAGGCGAGGTCGTCGTCGGGATAGGCGGCCGTATCGTCCGGGTCGCGGTTGCTGATCTCCAGGTAGCGTGCCGGCTTGTCGCTGCGGTTGACGAGCTGGTGACCGTCACCGCTGCCTGCGGCAAAGCCCGCGCACATGCCGGCCGTGAGGACCTGCTCGCCGCGGTCGGTGCGCAGGACGACCTCGCCCTCGACGATGAAGACGAGCTCGTCCTCGAGGGTGTGGTGGTGCCGCATGGCCGACTCGCGACCAGGCGGGAGGGTCGTCAGGTTGACGCCGATCTTCGTGAGGCCCAGCGCGTCGCCGAGCGGGCGCTTCTCGCGCGGGAGGACGCGCGAGCGAAAGGGCTCGGGGTAGCCGGAGCCGGTGCGGGGGACGACGTCGGCGGGGTCGAGGGCGGGGCGTTCGAGGGTCATGCGGACTCCAGGGGCGGGTCTCGGCGATAGCGGGTGCGCTCGGCCGAAGGGCGCTGGGAAAAGACCTCGGCGAAGCGCACGAGCTTAGGGTACGGCGCGAGCGAGGCGGTGCCACGATAACGGATGTGGTCCACGAGGCAGAAGAGCATCACCTCGGTGAGGCTCGTCCCCGCGCGCGGGGCGGACGCGACGGCCTCCCGTGCGAGGGCGCAGACGAGCGGGTCGAGGTGGGCCTCGAGCCAGGCGAGGGTTCCCTCGAAGCCCCGCTGGAGCTTGGCGAGGTAGACCTCGTCGCGCGGGATAGGCGTGGTGTCGCTTTGCGAGAGGGCGCCTGGGTGGCGAGCGGCGACGACGAGCTGCACCTGGGTGCTCATGCCGTGGGCCACGAGCTCGTGGGCGGTGTGTGCGAGGTCGTCGTGGCGCGCGTCGAGCCAGGTGAGTCTGCTCGCAGCGTCGGGTCTGGCCAGCGTGGCGAGGCGGCGGGCGATGTTGGCGGCGCCGAAGAGCAGGGTCGACTGCGAGAGGTGGCTCGGCCCCGAGGTGAGCCTCAGGACTGGGATCTTCAGCGCGGGGTTGCCGGCGAAGAGGGTCGGGTCGCTGCCCAGGAGGTCGAAGACCGGGACCAGGGTGAAGGGCACGTCGAGCTCGTGCGCGATGAGGGTCGCGACGCGCGTGAAGTGGGAGCTGCTGCGACCGATGATCTCGACCTGGGTGTTCATGGTGCGCTCGGGGATGGGGCGTGGAGGCGTTGCGCGAGGAAGGCGAGGATGGCGTCGCGCGCCTCACGCGTGGGTTCGCCATCGCGGTCCACGAGGTGGGCCGTGACGACGCTGTGCGGGCAGCCGATGACCTCGGCGAAGAACGGCGGCGGACTCGGGTTGGCCGCCGATGCGGGCACGACGCGACCGTCGAAGCGCGCGCCCAGGGCCTTGGCGTAGGCGGCGAAGCGCTGGCCCGTGCAGTAGCGGTCGCCTTCCATGCGATAGGCGAGGACGCTGAGGTCGTCGTGCTCGAGGCGCGCGCGGACGCGGGCCAGGTCGCCGGGCGCGATGTGCAGGGCCGCCGGGTCGCCGAGCGGCAGCGACGGCTGGCAGAGGACCGGGGCCAGCACCGCCGGCTCGAGCATCATGGTCAGTGCGAAGTTGCCGGTGAAGCACATGCCGACGGCGCCGACCCCGGGGCCACCACACTCGGCGTGCGCGATGCGGGCCAGCGCGCGCAACCAGTGCGTGACCGGGCTCGTGACGTTCGCGGCCAGCGCCTGGAACTCGGCGCTGATGCACGCGCGCCGCAGCACGCGCAGGCCGGGCTCGGCGTGAGGGTAGGCGCCGTCACGGCCGAACAGCGACGGCAGGTAGACGGTGAAGCCCGCGTCGCGGACCCAGCGCGCGAAGCGCAGCACGTCGGGGCTCAAGCCCGGCATCTCGGAGAGGACCACGACCGCGGGGCCGCGGCCGGCGACGTAGACGACCTTGGTCGTGTCGGGGCTGTTGGTGCCAGTGGCGTCGTCGGGGCTGTTGGTGCCAGTGGCGTCGTCGGGGCTGTTGGCGTCGTCGGGTCGGGGCGGCGTCGGGATCGCGAGCGGAAAGGTGAGGGTGCGGCGAGCGAAGTCGTCGAGGCGGTCGTCGCGGGGGGCATCGCGGGGGTCATCGCTGCGGTCGGGGGCATCGGTGGCGCGCTGTGGCATGGGGCCTCGCTGAGAGAGGACGTGACTGTGCACGGGTCGCGAGCTCGGGGCCACTGGCAGGAAAGACAAGGTTCGGTCTATTCTTGCCACATGAGCGTCACGCACCTCGTCTTCGATGGCGTCGCGGATGGCCCGCTCGGGGTCGCCCTCGACGTCGTGGCCACGGCGGCTCGTCTGGTGCGGGCCGGTCTCGTGTCGAGCCCAGTCGGTGCTCGGGCGCTGCGTCAGCGCGTGGTCTCGATCGACGGTGGACCGGTGCGGACCGGCGCAGGGCGTGTGCTCGCGGTCGATGGTCGGCTGTCGCTGCGCGCGCTCGGGGTCGGTGATGCGCTGGTCATCGCTGGGCTCGGCGCGGCGTCCGAGGGGCAGGTCGCGACGCTGCTCGGGCGCTCGGACATCACGCGCGGGTGCGAGCTCTTGGGCCGCGTTGCCGAGCGCGGCGTGACGCTCGCGGCGTCGTGCTCGGCGACCTTCGTCCTCGGGGCGGCCGGCGTCCTCGATGGGCGTCGCGCCACCACCACCGGGTGGCTCGTGTCGGCGTTCGCGTCGCGCTTCCCGCGCGTTCGGCTCGCGGCGCACGCGATGGTGGTCGAGGACGACGGGGTCTTCACGGCCGGCGCGGCGCTGGCGCACGCCGATCTCATGATGGCCTTGCTCTCTCGCACCGTGAGCCCGGCGCTCGCCCACCTCGTCGCGCGCTACCTGTTGTTGGACGAGCGCGTGTCCCAAGCGCGCTACATGCTGAGCGCGCACCTCGCGAGCGCCGACCCGATCGTCGCGCGCCTCGAGGCCTTCGTGCTGGCGAACCTCGATCGGTCGCTCGGGGTCGAGGTGCTCGCGGCCGCCACCGCGACCTCGCCGCGAACCTTGGCACGCAAGCTCCAGGCGACCCTCGGCACCACGCCCCACGCGTTCGTCCAGCGGCTTCGGGTGGCGCGCGCAGCCGAGCTCCTGGAGACCTGCGGAGACGGCGTCGAGGCGATCGCTGCGGCCGTCGGCTATGCCGATCCTGCCGCCTTCCGCCGTGCCTTTCGGAAGCTCACCGGCCAGAGCCCGCGTGCGCTCCGCGCGGCCAGTCGCGAACGCGCGGGTCTCGAACGCACGGATGGCGACGCGATCCCACTCACGGGGACTGGGGCGAGAGGATCGGCGCCGGCGCCCACTGCGCGCCGAAGCCGTAGTTCGGGCTCCGCCCCGTCGTCCCCCAGCAATAGAGTCGCCCCGCCTTCACACCGCAGGACTGGGTCTGAGCCGTGACCGCGATGGTCCAGTCGCTGGCTTCGCCGACCCGGGTCTGCGCGAGGCGGTCCGTGTTGCTGCCGTCTCCGACCTTGCCCTGGAAGTTGCTTCCCCAGCAGTAGAGCGCGCCTTCACGCACCCCGCAGCTCGTCCCGTCCCCGAGGCCGAAGTGGCTCCAGGTGGCCGGAGTGAGCGCGGTCGGAGTCCCGGTCCAGACCGTCGTGCCGAGCCCGAGCGCCCCGTAGGCGTTGTTGCCCCAGGCGTACACGCCGCCCGCGCGAACGGCCGTGGACGCGTAGACCGTGGCGCTCACGGAGGTCCAGTCCGCGAGGGCCCCGACCCGCAGCGGGGTCGTGCTGGCGCTGGCGCCTCCCTGGCCGTAGGTGATGTCGCCCCAGCAGTAGAGAGCGCCGCCGCGGACGCCGCAGGTGTGCTCGTAGCCGGCGGCGACGGCGACCCAGTCCGAGGCCTGGCCGATTCGGGTCGGGGTGGTGCGCTCCGTCTGTGCGCCCGAGTTGCCGAGCCCGAGCTGCCCCATGAAGTTCCAGCCCCAGCAGTAGAGCTCTCCCGCCCGCACTCCGCACGTGTGCCACGCGACGGCGACGCTCGTCCAGCCGCTCAGGTTGCCGACGCGCGTCGGCGTCCAGCGGTCGGTCTTCGTGCCGTCACCCAGGGTGCCAAAAGCGTTGTCCCCCCAGCAGTAGAGCTCGCCGCCGGCGCGCAGACCGCAGGCCGCGGCTCTGTGGCCAGCGCTGATGAGGGTCCAGTCCGACGTCTGGCCGACGCGCGTGGGCACGGCGCGCGGAGCTTCGTCCCCGACCCCGAGCGAGCCGTGATAGTTCTCGCCCCAGCAGTAGAGGGCGCCTCCCGCGAGGCCGCACATGAAGTCGCTGCCGCTCGTGAGCTGCGTCCACGAGGTCACGTCGGAGGTCAGGTTGGGGGTCGGGTTCCACCCGCTCGACCCGTTGGCGAGCTGACCGAGGTCACTCCTCCCCCAGCACTCGACGCGACCGCCGCGCAAGCCGCAGCTGCTGGAGCCGTTGGTCGCGACCGCGCTCCAGCCGGTGCCGATCGAGACCGGGCTCTGCCGCGTCGCTGCCGTCCCGTCGCCGACGCAGCCTTCGACGTTGGCACCCCAACAGAAGGCCTCGCCGTCCTTCACGCCACACACGGCGTACAGGCCCACCGCCACGGAGGTCCAGGTGGTCCCGGCGCCGATCCGGGTCGGCGTCGCGCGGTTCGTGTCCGTGCCGTCGCCGACCGCGCCCCGCGTGTTGTAGCCCCAGCAGTAGAGGTCTCCGTTGCGAAGGCCGCAGGTCGTCGCGTTGCCCGCGTCGACCCTCACCCAGTCCGTCGCGTCACCGACCCGGGTCGGCGAGGTGCTCCGCGAGCCGCCGGCGCCGACCGAGCCATAGACGTTGTCGCCCCAGCACGAGAGGGCGCCCCCTTGGATCCCGCAGGTGTGCCGATCGCCGGCCGTGACCGAGGTCCAGTCCGCGCTGGAGCCGACCTGCGTCGGGCTCGTCGTGGAGGTCTCGTTGCCAAGGCCGAGCCGCCCTCGATCGTTCAGGCCCCAGCAGTAGAGCTTGCCGTCGCGGATCCCACAGGTGTGCTCGCTCCCCGCGCTGACACTCGTCCAGCCGCCTCTGCTGACCAGCGTCGGCACGGCGCGATCCGACGTGTCGCCGAGCCCGAGCTGACCATCGCCGTTGTCGCCCCAGCAGTAGAGGTCGGCGCCGCGAAGGGCGCACACGTGTCGATCCGAGGTGTCGAGGTGATGCCAGTCGGACGCCGTGCCGACCTGAACCGGCACGAGCCGCGGCGTCGCGTCGGGGCCGAGCCCGAGCGCACTCCAGGTGTTCGACCCCCAACAATAGAGGGTGCCGACCTCACTGACTCCGCAGCCGTGGACGCTGCCCACCGCGATCTCGCGGTAGCCGACGCAGGTGGGGCCCGGCGCCGGGACGGTGCCGCCCTCGCACGTGCACGCGTACGTGCCGGGGAGGTTGTCGCAGATACCATCGGCCCCGCAGATCCCGGGCGTCATCGTGCACTCGTCGAGGTCGCCGCAGTCTACACCGCCATAGCCGGTGGCACACTCGCAGGTGCGCCCCGCCGCTGCGTCCGGTGCGGGCGCCGGCAGGTCGCGACAGGTGGCCACGCCCGCGCATGGGAAGTGCAGGCAGGCGTCGATGTCGCTGCAGGTCAGGCCGTCACCCTCGTAGCCCACGTCGCACGCGCAGGTCCGTCCATCGGGGCCATCGACCGCCGGTGCGGGCAGGTCGCTGCACGTGGCATGAGCTCCGCACGGGGCGCTCACGCAGGCGTCGATGTCGGGCTGGGTGTCCTCGATCTCGGGCTGGGTGTCCTCGATGTCGGGCTGGGTGTCTTCGGTGTCGGGCTGCGTGTCTTCGGTGTCGGGCTGGGTGTCTTCGACATCGGGCTGCGTGTCTTCGACATCGGGCTGCGTGTCGTCGACCTCGGGCTGCGTGTCTTCGACCTCGGGCTGCGTGTCTTCGACCCGGGTGTCCGTCTCGACACGCGCGTCGTCACCACACGCCGCCAGCACGAGCGCGACGGCGCACCAGCCGCCCCAGTCCAAACGACGAGCCTTCATGAGATCTCCTGCGACGCCTCGCGAGGATCTCATGCACCCCCAGTGGCGCCGCGTTCCTCAGGCCCGAGGCGTGACACTGCCACCGCAGTGGCGCCCGCGTCAACGCGCTCTCGGTCGCCGCGAGACGACCCACGCGAGCAGTGCGAATGCCCCGAGGGCGCTGCCCGAGCCACCGCCGCAGCCCTCGTCCGGGGCCGACCCTGACCCTTCCACCGGCGTGCCCCCGGTCGGGGCGAGCGGGGTCGGGAAGCTCGGGCCGCGGGGCGTCGCGAAGGGGTTGGCGGGGTCGAGCGCGGCACCGGTCCACGGGTCGACCATGCGCTCCCACGGCACGGCGACCGCGACCATGCCGGGGCCCGCGTCGCCGCCGTTGAAGGTCGCGAGGTTGATGTAGGTCGTCGGGTCGGACGGCGTGGACGGGTCGACCAGGACCATCGGCTCGGCGCGCTCGGGGCTGGTCTTGTAGACGATGGAAGGCAGGAGTACCGCGCGGCCGTCGGGGCGCAAGACGACCGACGGGTGGTCCTGACTCGCGAGGTGCTTCAGCGTGAGGGTGCCCCAGGGCGAGGCGAAGGCGCCGCTCTCGAGGTCATAGCTCACGCGCGCATAGGCGGCCTCGGGGCCGGCGACATACGCGGTGGTGCCAAACGGGATGAGCTCGAGGTCGACGCCGGGGCCCTTCACGAAGGCGCGGCGCGTGGGCGCGGTCGGGGCGTCAGGGTCGGCGACGAAGGCGGCGAGGTCGTGGGTCGGCGCATCCTGCGGGCGGGTGAGGACCCGGCTCGTGAGGCCGGGGGAGGTGTCGGGATCGCCTTCTTCGATGAGTATCGAAATAGCACCGTCGGCGCGCCAGCGGCAGTCGCGCAAGCCCGGGACGGTGAGGCGCTCGACCAGGACCTCGGGGATGTCGCCGGACTGGGTCGGTCGATAGATGCGCAGGGTGTCGGCGCCGCGGTCGGCCAGGCAGAGGTGGTGACGGGGGTCGAGGTCCATGCCCGAGACGTCGACGAAGCTGTCGTCGAAGCGGCTCGGGTCGAGCTGGTTCGTGAGCGGGTCGATGGCCCAGGCCGGCACGATGCCGCCGCGTGCGCCGACGCGGAAGAGCATGCCGACGGGCCCGCGCGTCTCGGCGATGAAGCGGTCGTAGCCGAGGTAGTTGATGGCGCCAATCCAGCGCGACACGAAGATGAGCGTCTCGCCCGGGTCGAGCTCGGGGTCGAAGGCGACCAGCTCGTGGAGGCCGGCCTGTTGGGGCTGGACGAGGTCCTGGGGGTTGCGGTTCTCGACGAGGATCGTCCCGCCGGTCGGGATGGGGCGGTGCGCGAAGGAGTCGCCGGTGTCGAGGCGCAGGCCGAGCGGCGCGACGAAGCCGCCGTCGGGGGCGACGAGGGCGGAGGGGGTCCAGAGGCCGCGGCTCGACTCGCTGCTGACCGGGATGTCGCCGAGGCCGCTGGATCGGGTGCGCAGGAGCTCGCGCGTGCGGCCGTCGGTGGTGAGCGCGAGGAGGTAGCGGCGCCAATGACCTTGTACGGCGAGGACCAGCTCGGCCGCGTCGCGTGCGGCGCTCGGGCGCGGATCGGGCTGGAAGCCCAGGACCTCGAAGTGCTCATGGAGGAGGCCCATGGTCTCGACGAAGCCGCCCGCAGGCGTCGTGAAGCCGGCGGCGGTCTCGGCCGCATCGAGATCGAAGAGCATGCGCTGGTCGCCCTCGTCGACCACCCACACCGCGGGGTTCAGGGACGGCCAGCGCGCGAGGTAGAAGGTATCGCCGTCCAGCGGATAGACGTGCAGGCTCGCGCCGGTGTCGAGGCTCGGCGCCGAGAAGTCGAACGTGCGGGTCTGGGCCGTCAGGAGATCGAAGCTCGTGATGGTGTCGTCGCGGTCGAGGGTCACGAGGTGGCGGCCGTCGAAGGCGAGGGCGCGTTCACGGACGGAGGGGTCGACCGGGAAGCGCGCGACGAGGTGGGCGCCGAGGTCCCAGCAGGTGCCGGTCGCGGCGGCCGGGGCGTCGACGACGCAGAGCGGCCCGTTCGCCGCATGCGAGCGGACGATCGCCGAGGCGTTGCCGGTCGTGCGCCAGGGTGTCGGGACGAGTGGCCCGAGCCTGCGCTGGATGAGGGCCGAGGTCGTGAGCTGGGTCGCGCCGAACGCATCGCGCGGGACGGGCAGCGAGTCGGGGTCGGCGGGGTCGGCGCCGAGGTCGCGCTCGGCGCGGTCGCTGGCGAGATCGTCGTCGCTGTTCGGGTCGAGGTCCGAGGTGCCGAGGGTGGCCTCTTCGGGGGCGAGGATGCCGTCGCCGTCGAGGTCGAAGCGGTCGGGGTGGAACGTGAGGAGGTGCGTGTGGGGCGTCGTGCCCGGGGCGCTGAAGGTCCACGCGAGGTGCGCGCCGAGGACTTCCAAGGCCGCGTCCTGGTTCAGGGTCTGGGCGCCGCTCGTGTAGGACTGGCTCGCGGCGTAGAACGCATCGGTCGCGGACACGTAGCCGAGGGTCGGCCTCGAGGTGCCGAGTGCCGCGCGCGGGAGCACGAAGAAGCCGCGGCTCATGGCGCCGAGCGTGCCGCGTGGGACGTCGTCGGCGCAGTCGGTCGGGTCGGCGCAGATCGAGAAGCGGCGGTTGCCGAACTCCTGGCCGTTGGCGGGGAAGAGGATGAGGTCGTCAGCGCGGTCGTGGAAGGGGCGACCCAGGGTGAGGTCGGGGTCGGCGCTGTAGAGCCACGGCTTGCGCAGCGGCCACGCGGGGCGGTGCAAGACCGTGAGGTCGCCGGCCTCGTGGGCGTCGGCCTTCACGTGGAAGACCCAGGAGGTGTTCTGCCAGCGACCGACCTCCTGGCCGTCGCTCGCGACCGAACGACGGATGAACGTGAGGAGGGCCACGCCGTCGGGGAGCTCGAGGTTCCGGTCCGAGGTCGGGAGCCACTCTTCGTAGGCTTCGAAGACCGCGCCGTTGCTGTCCTTGACCTTGCGGACCTCACCGTCGGCGTTCGGGGCGAGCGGCGGGATGCCGAGGGTCGCGTCGAGCTCGGCCAGGCGAAAGACGGTCTCGCCGCGGAAGTCGGGCGCGCCGTTCGACAAGACCGCGTAGTCGGCCACGCTGGCCACGCACGAGAGCGCGTAGTCCTTCCCGCCACCGCTGAAGAAGTTGCGGTCCCAGATCCCGCAGAGGCGCGTCCCCATGAGCATCGGCGTCATGACGTACGGAGGCAGCGCGACGGTGTCGGTGTTCGGGAGCTTGATCGGGGCACTCGGGTCGAAGCCGTCGCGCTCGCACGAGAAGATGCGATGCTGCGGGCGGATGGCGCCCGCCATCGCGACGAGCCCTTCGGGCCACACGACGCGCGGGTCGAAGCGCGCGCTCTGGAGGCTCACGACATCCGCGCGCAGATAGAGGTAGCGGCGCGTGCCCTCGGGGTTCGACGGGTGCCAGCAGGCAATGACCTCTTGGCACGAAGCGGCGCCCTCGACGGCGGCGGGGTCGGACGCGGGCACGCAGCGAGCATCCGATGTGGTGCCCAGGCCCAGACGGAAGTGCCGCGTGTAGACGTAGCCGCCTTCGTCGGCGCCGGGCAGGAGCTCGTCTTGCGGATAGATGGACGCGAGTGCGGCCGGGTCGGTGGGGAGCGGCGTCAGCGTGACGGCAGGTGGCTCTGCGAAGGG
>JAEUKJ010000240.1 GCA_016792665.1 Deltaproteobacteria bacterium
ACCGACGTGCCGGTCGCGAAGGTGCCGTCATCGCGCAGTACCTGCCCTCGCGATGCGTCCGCCGCGACCGCGAAGCGAAGCGCGCGGCGCGGATCCGGGTCGACCCCCTCGGCCGGAAACCCGAGCGCGATGCCGTAGTCGCCGGGCGGGAGTGTCGGGACCAGCACGCTCAGCTCGAGCACGTGCTCGCCAGGCGTCAAGCGGCGCGCATCGAAGCCGGTCCGCGCCCTGAACGCCTTGCCGTCGGCCAGGAAGTCGACCGTCAGCTCACGGCGCGCGAACGGACGCGCCCAGCCCGAGCTCGTCAGCGTCACCGTCAACCCCATCGCAGCGCCGCTCTCGGCCGTCAGCGCGTGGGTCACGGCGCGCAGCTCGAGGCGATAGCCCAGCGAGCGCGTGACCTCGGCGAGGCAGCCCTCGCGCTCCCACGTGTCGTGGAACGCGGTGAAGTAGTCGCGGTTCAGGTAGGTCAGGTGATAGCGCGCGCCTTCGGCGAGGACCGCCGCGCACGCACGTCGTTGTGGCGTGGGCTCGTCGGCATCGCAGGTCTCGCCGCCAAACGGAGCGACCGCGCCGACCGCGGCCATCGCGTCGCGCAGGGGATCGGCGAGCCCGCCCTCGAAGGTGCCGACATCGGTGTCGCTCGAGAGGAAGCAGTCGTTGTGGAAGCCGATGCGCGACTGCGGCGTGGTCGCGAAGTCGACCTCGGGCACGGGTGCCGCCCCGATCGCCGCGACGATGTCAGGTGGATAGCGAAGCTGGAGGAACGTGTCCCGCGGCAACACTTCCAGCAGGGCGTCGCGCACGGCGGCCTTCGCAGCGCTGCTCGTGAGGTCGTTGGACGACGTGTGCCACTCGCCCCAGGCGCCGATGAACCCGGCCTGCCAGAAGGTGATGACATCGGCATGCGCCGCGATGATCGGTGCCAACTGCGCAACATGCCCGCGCACACGGTCGAGCGGCGCGTCCTCCGCGTCCAGATAGTCCTGCTCGTTCTCGGGGTAGTTGTAGGTGAAGCGCAGGATGAGTCCCAGACCGGCCTCGCGCACACGGTCCATGCCGCGTGAGAGCAGGGCGAGCTCGCTCTCGGAGAGGTCGCTCTCCCGAAACGCGTCGAGGCGGATCGGGCTGTAGACCAGTCGCACGCCGCGCGCGAACTCGGCCTCGAGGTCTTCGGACGCAAGCGTCGTGAGGTCGTCGACGAACGCGTAGAAGCCGCGGTCGGGGTTCGGCACGTCGGCGTCGGTCGCGGTGAAGGTCACGGTCACGCGCGTGTCGTCGTCGACCGCATCGGCCGCGACGTCTCCCTCGCGCGTCTCGTCGATCACATCGGCCGCGACGTCCCCCTCGCGCGCGTCGCTCGTGTCCGTCGCGACTTCCTCGACCGCGTCCCGCGTGTCCGTCGCGTCCTCCCCGTGCGCGTCGACGACCGCCTCGGCCGCCCCGCAGGCCGACGCGAGCCCCGCCAGCAGCAGTGTCACCCACCCGCGCAACGCGGCCCGCATCGCGACCCGACCGGCCCGGTCCGCCGTCTCGAGACTCAGCATCGCCATGCCCCCTCAGAAACAATGTCGCGCGGGTCACGACTTCGGACCCGTACCCAGATAGCCCGCGCGCCTCATCCCTGGCAATCGCGCGAGTCTGCATGGAATCTCCCGTCGACCGTGCTATCGCGCCGCAAGGCGAGCCTCGTTCACTGTTCGGCTGTTCGAATCAAAACGACGCCCCGGGCGCTGGGCCCCTTGATCCATGCGCCCCGGCGCGGGTACACCAATCTTCGTGGTGAGGTTTTGCGGCCGTCACACATCGCCGCCTGATCCAGGCCCTCGCCGTCCGCGAGGAGTGCTCTCGAAGCACGAGGAGTCGTCTATGAAGAACCAGGTCCTCTCGTTCCTGGCCGTGGCATGGTTGGCAATGGGACTCACGCCGAGCGCGCGCGCCCAGAACTTCGAGACCGGCGACCTCCAGGGTCGCATCATGTGGAACGGCGCGGCCCTCTCGGGCAACTCGGTCACCACGGTCTACACGCTCATCCCGGGGCTGGCCGGCCGCTACATCAACTCCAGCGGTGCCTTCTCGTTCGCGGCCATCCTCGCCGGCAGCTACAACCTCGAGATCTACGGCAACGGCTGTTCGATCCCCGGCTATCGCCTGGGCGGCGGCAGCGCGACCGTGACGGCGGCCACGACCACCTCCGTCGACATCGACATCACGCCGACCGCCGGCCGCGTCACCGGGACCATCACCGTCGACGGCGTGCCGCTGTCCAGCCCGACCATCACGGTGCCGGGCCTCTGCGGCAACTGGGTCAGCCAGTCGAATGGCAGCTTCGCGCACTTCCTGAAGGCGGGCACCTACACGGCCACCGTCTCGGGCTCTGCCGGCGCCCTGGGCGACCTCAACTTCACGGTGACCGCGGGCGGCACGACCGATCTCGGCACCGTGAACTTCCAGTCGAGCACGCTGGCCGGCGCCGTGAAGTTCAACGGCGACGCCGTCACCGGCGCCTCGGTGCAGACGATCTACGTCCTCATCCCGGGCATCGCGGGTCAGTACTTGAACTCCAGCGGT
Organism: Deltaproteobacteria bacterium; assembly: GCA_016792665.1. Classification (GTDB taxonomy): domain Bacteria; phylum Myxococcota_A; class UBA9042; order PHBI01; family PHBI01; genus WYBB01. The sequence continues at coordinate 2,572 of JAEUKJ010000240.1, forward strand.
CGCTTCAGCTTCGTCGGCCTGCGCCCCGGCAGCTACGAGCTCAGCGCCTACGGCAACGGGTGTTCGATCGCGGCCTATCGGCTTGGCACCTTGAACGTGACGACCTCTCCCGGACAGACCCTCGAGGCCACCTTCGAGATCGCACCCACGGCCGGCCGCGTCATCGGGACCGTCGCCGTCAACGGGGCCCCACTCTCCAACCCGTCGGTCTCGGTGCCGGGCTTCTGCGGAACCTGGTGGAGCAACTCGAGCGGCAACTTCGCCCACTACCTCCCGGCCGGCACGCACACGGTCAACATCTCGGGCACGGGCGGGTCGCTCGGGACCGTGAACGCAAACGTGGTGGCCGGCCAGACCCTCGACCTCGGGACGCTGAACTTCGAGTCCGGGGCCATCGCGGGCCGCGTCCTCTTCCACGGCAACCCCGTCGTGGGCGCCTTCGTGCAGACGATCTACGCGATCATCCCGGGCGTCGCCGGCAGCTACCTCGGGTCCAACGGCACCTTCTCGGTCACGGGTCTGCGCGTCGGTGACTACGGCGTCGAGGTCTACGGCAACGGGTGTTCGATCCCCGGCTATCGCCTCGGCACGGCCACGACCACCGTCACGGCCGGCGGCGTGACCCCGGTCGACGTCGACATCACCCCGACGGCGGGGCGCATCACGGGGCGCATCACGGTCAACGGCGTGCCCCTCCCGAACCCGTCGATTTCGATCCCCGGCTTCTGCGGCACCTGGTGGAGCAACAACACCGGCACCTTCTCGCACTACCTGCCCGTCGGGACCTACACGGCGAACGTGTCGGGGCCCTCGGGCTACATCGGGTCCTTCACGTTCACGGTGGCCGCGGGCGAGACGACCTATGTCGGCTTCGAGAGCACGGCCCCCGGGCGCAACGTCGTCGTGCGGATCAACGGCGGCGCCGAGGCCATCGGCGGCGTGACGCTGACCTTCGACGAGGTCGTCACCGGCGGGACGACGACCGGCGTCGGCACCACCAACGGCGCGGCCCCGCCCGCGGGCTATCGCGTGGTCGAGCTCGGCACCGACCTCAGCTACTGGCAGATCGCGACCACCGCTGGCACGGCGGGCTCGATCCGCGTGTGCATGGGCTATGACCCGGCGGAGCTCGGGGGCGTCGAAGATGTGCAGATCGTCCAGATCACCAACGGCAACTTCGTCGACATCACCACCGAGAGCGACCCGGCGGCAGGCATCGTCTGCGGCATCGCGTCCTCGCTGGGGACCTTCGCGGTCGTCGTCGACATCGACGAGTGCGCCGCGGCGACCGACAACTGCAGCGACGACGCGATCTGCACCAACACGCCCGGGACCTTCGCGTGCGACTGCAAGGCCGGCTTCTCCGGCAACGGCGTCACCTGCACCGACCTCGACGAGTGCGCCGCCAACACCGACAACTGCGACGACAACGCCACCTGCACCAACACCCCCGGCACGTTCGCCTGCGCGTGCAAGCCCGGGTACAGCGGCAACGGCGTCACCTGTGGCGACATCGACGAGTGCACCGCGGGTGGCAACAACTGCGACGCCAACGCCCTCTGCACCAACAACGCGGGCTCGTTCGCATGCGCCTGCAAGGCCGGCTACAGCGGCAACGGCGTGACGTGTGGCGACATCGACGAGTGCACCGCCAACACCGACAACTGCAGCGACGACGCGACCTGCACCAACAACGCGGGATCCTTCGCCTGCGCCTGCAAGCCCGGCTACAGCGGCAACGGCGTGACGTGTGCCGACATCGACGAGTGCGCCGCCAACACCGACAACTGCAGCGACAACGCGACCTGCACCAACAACGCGGGATCCTTCGCCTGCGCCTGCAAGCCCGGCTACTCCGGCAACGGCGTCACCTGCACTGACATCGACGAGTGCACCGCGGGTGGCAACAACTGCGACGCCAACGCCCTCTGCACCAACAACGCGGGATCC
>JAEUKJ010000258.1 GCA_016792665.1 Deltaproteobacteria bacterium
AGGCCAAGGCCAAGCGGGAGGCCGACGACAAGGCCAAGGCAGAGGCCAAGGCCAAGCGCGAAGCGGACGACAAGGCCAAGCGTGAAGCCGAGGCCAAGGCCAAGGCGAAGCCGGCGACCGCGGCCACCGCGGAGGCGGAGCGCCTGGCCCAGGAGCGCATCGAGGCCGCCGATCGCGCGGCCAAGGCGCGTCAGATCGAGGCCGAGGCGCTGGCCGCGAGCCTCGCCGAGGACAAGGCCAAGCGCAACGCGTCGTGGAAGGCCAAGGTCGAAGCGGCCGAGATGGCGCGCCTCGCGGCCGACGCGGAGGCCAAGGAAGCCGCGCGTGTCCGCGCCGAAGTCGCACGTGAGGCGCGGGCCGAGGCGACGCGCAAGGCGGCCGAGGAAGCCGAGAAGAAGCAGTTGGCGCGTGAGGAGAAAGCCAAGCAGGCCGAGGCGCAGCGCGCGGCCGAGAACGCCAAGGATCCGAAGAAGACCGAGACCCCCGAGATGACGGGGTACAAGGCCCTGCTCTCGACGGTGCCGTCGGGGGCCGCGATCCTGGTGGGTGGCAAGCTCGTGGGACGCAGCCCGATGACGCTCAATTGGGCGCCCGGCACCCGCACCAGCGTGTGGGTCATGATGCAGGGGTTCGAGCCGGCCGCGGTCGAGCTCGGAGACTCGCAGAACGCCAAGATGCTGCGCCTCGAGTTGGTGCCGGCGACGGTGACCTCGACGCCGTGAGCGCGCTCTTCCCTCTTTAGAAAAGGGACGAGAGTGACAGGCCGAGTCGGAGGCTCGGGGCGAAGTCGTCGAGGGCCCGGTTCGACTCGGTGCCGAGCGCGGTCGCGAGCACGGCGGAGACCGCGAAGTCCTCGAAGAGGACGAGACCGACCTCGGCCTGCGCGACCAGCGTGAAGCCCGACGACGTCACGCTGAAGTCGGACCCGTGCAGCTCGATCCAGTGCCAGCCGAGTGCCGCCGAGAAGCCTGCGCGCAGGGCTGGCGCCTGGGACAGTCGCGGCTCGTCGACCCAGGACCAGGCGAGCTCGGCGAGGCTCTCGACGTAGTCGGCTTCGGGATCGGTCACCGGCGCGCGCACGACGAGTCCGACGCGGACGTCGCGGGCCACATAGAGCCCGAGCCCGAGCCCGAAGAGGGCGCGCGGCTGGAGGTCCTCGAACGAGGTGTCCGAGTACCACACGGGAAACGCGAGCTCGAGCCGCGGCTCGAAGCGCACCGGCTCACGGCGATAGAGCTCGGCGCGCGCCGCAGGGACGAGGGCCGGCGCCGCGAAGAGGGCCATCGCAAGCGGACGCCAGAGACCGGCTCGGGACATGGAGCACCTGGGGCGCTGGCCTCGACTCGCCGCGCACCCACGCACGATGGCATCGCGATCCCGTCGCTACAAGACGACCAGACGATACGGCGCGCAGTCGAAGTGGAAATGGTCCTTGTGGCCGGGATAGGCGGGGCCGAGGAGGACGCGGAAGATGTCGCCGCGCGCGACGAGGCGGTCGGTGAGCTCGACCAGGAAGCGCCGATGGAGGCGCGAGACGGCGTCGTCGCGCTTCGGGGTCCAGTGGTCCAGGACGGTGACGCGGAAGGCGCGGCGGAGTGCCTTCGGGAGCTCGTCCGGGGCGTCCGCGCCGCGTGGCAGGGCGTCGAACTCGAAGGCCGACAGGTCGACCGCGTTGGCGATGCCGTGCTCGGAGAGCAGGTCGGGGTAGAGGCGGATACGGCGGCAGTTGTAGCTGCCGAGGTGAGCCATGCGTTTGGGTGCTCGACCGTAGACCTGGGTCGCGACCTCGACGACCACGGCCTCGAAGCGCGCGAGTCGCTCGGCGAAGGCGGGGTGCACCGAGAGCGGCGTCTTCCAGCGCACGCCCTCGCCCGTGAAGCTCCCGCGCGGGACCGCGGGGCAGCGCATGGGACCGGTTGCCGCGACCGTGCGCGAGAGGGCGTCGAGCGCGTAGCTCCCGAGGTCGGCGTCGACCGGCGGCGGTGCCTCGGCATGCGAGGAACACGCGACGGTGAGCGCGCCAAAGAGGACGATGACGGAGACCAAGCGCATGGGTCGCGAACGAGGCGCGCGTGCGGCCGATTCCGGGCGCCCGCCCAAGCCCACTCACATCGCGAGGTAGCCGCCGTCGCAGGGCAGCGTGGCGCCCGTGAGGTAGGACGACTCGTCCGCGGCGAGGAAGACGATGAGGGGCGCGACCTCGTCGGGGCGGCCGACGCGGCGAAGGCCGGTGCGATCGGTGAAGGCCTTGGTCATCGCGTCGCTGGCGGTGATCGCGGCCGCGAGCTTCGTGTCGATGAGACCCGGAGCGATCGCGTTGACGCGGATCCCGGCGCCGCCGAGCTCGACCGAGAGGGTCTGCGTCATGGAGATCATCGCGGCCTTGGTCATGCCATAGGCACCCTGGAACGGTGCCGCGCGCTGGCCGAGGACGCTGGCAACGTTGATGATCGAGCCGCCCCGCTTGTCCGCGATGAGCCGCTTGGCGACGCGCAGCGAGAGCCGCCAAGCGGACTTCAGGTTGGTCTCGAAGGTCTTGTCGAAGGCGGCCTCGCTGATCTGGGCGAGCGGCCCGAAGAACGGGTTGGTCCCGGCGTTGTTGACGAGGACGTCGACCGCGCCGAACTCGGCCTCGGCCTTGGCGATGAGGGCCTCGCAAGCCGCCGCCTCGCCGACGTGCGCGGCCATGCCGACCAGCCGGCCCCAGCCGCTCTCGCGCGCGGCCTCGAGCTCCGAGCGCGCGGCCTCGACCCCATCGGGCTTGCGCGAAGCGATGACCACGTCGGCCCCTTCGGCGAGCATCGCGCGCGCCGCAGCGAGCCCGATCCCACGCGTCCCGCCCGTCACGACCGCCACCTTCCCACTGAGTCGACCCGATCCCATGCTGCCTCCGTCTCGTGCGGCGCTGCGCTGCGCCCGCCGCCGCGTTTCATCCCACGGAGACCGCACTTTTCCAAGCGCTGCCCCCGCGTCTCGCACCCCGGCCGCCCTTGCCGCGCGCGGTCAATCGTGGTCCTCTGCGGCACCCATGGCGGACCCCGAGCCACCGAGATTCACCGCATGAGCCAAGCCCACATCGTCCCCGATCCCGAGGCCCTCGCCGCCGCACTCGTCACCCTCCCCGGTTGGCGTCACGAGGACCGGAAGCTCCACAAGGAGTTCGTCTTCGCCGACTTCGTCGAGGCCTTCGGCTGGATGACGCAGGTCGCACTCCACGCGGAGAAGCTCGGCCACCACCCCGAGTGGTTCAACGTCTATCGCACGGTACGGGTCGCCCTCCAGACCCACGACGTGACCCCGCCCCAGGTCACCTCGACCGACCTCGAGCTCGCGCGCCACATGGACCGGCTCGCCCATCGCGACGCGCGGGGTTCGTGAGCCTGGGCCTCCCCATGCGCGCCGCCCTCGCGCTGGCCGTCCTGGCGTGCCTCGGGGCCGGCGGCGACGCGCGCGCCGACGAGCTCGTGTCGCGGCCCGTCGTGCGCGACCGGGTCGAGAAGATCTTGTCAGACCCGCGCTTCCAGCGCGCCAAGCCC
>JAEUKJ010000270.1 GCA_016792665.1 Deltaproteobacteria bacterium
CTGGACCTGGTCTCGAGCGTCGTCTCGAAGATCGGTCTGGCGACGACGATCGGTGGCGTCATCCTGACGTTCCTGGTCCCGCCGGTCGGCGCGTTCCTGCTGACGGTCGGCCGCGTGTGCAACGGCATCTCGGCCGTGCTCGCGGGCATCAAGCTCGTCGTGAGCATCGTCCAGACGATCATGATCGCCGTGAAGGCGGCGAAGGAGAAAGACCCGCTCAAGCGCATGGAGATGATGCAGCAGATGAAGTCGTCGATTCAGTCCGGCGTGATGGCCGGCATCGACCTCATCCTCTCCAAGGTCGGCGGCGGCGCGAAGGGTGCCGCGGGCACGGCCGGCAGCAAGGCGATGGACGCCGCGAAGACGGCGTTCAAGTCGGCGCGTGAGGGCGGCGCGGGCATCATCAAGGCCGGCTTGAAGGCTGGCGCGGCGGGCGCTGGCGCCTTCGTCAAGGGCATGGGCACCGCGATGAAGGAGGGCTTCAAAGGCATGAAGAACTCCGCCAAGGAGGGACTCAAGGCTCTCAAGGACAACGGCGTCCTCAAGACGATGGGCAACGGCCTGAAGTCGGCCGGCTCGGCGATGAAGGACGCCGTGACCAAGCCCTTCGGAGAGATCAAGAAGGCCTGGGGTGGGTTCTCGAGCGTCAAGAAGTCGTGGAACCAGTTCACGACCGGCGTGAGCAAGAACGGCTACTTCAAGACCATCGGACAGATGAACTTCAAGAACGCCATGGGCGGCAAGACGTTCACCGACAAGATGAAGGGGGCCTGGAAGGACGCGACGGACAAGTCGGCGGGCGGCGCTGCCACCCAGATCGACATGTTCATGAACGGCAAGTCCGACACGAACAAGGGCAAGAACAACAAGCAGGAAGTCGAGAACCACGCGCGCGAGGCCAAGGAGAAGAAGAACGCGCTCGACGCGGCGATGAAGGGCACGGTGACCGAGCAGCGCCAGTACCTCGCGAAGGATGGCAAGCAGCAGTACAAGGACCTGCGCCACATCGACGACGACACCATCAAGCACATGATGCTCGCCAAGCAGAAAGAGCTCGGCAAGAAGATGTCGTTCGGGCCGCAGGTCCCTGGCCTCACCGAGGGGCTCAACCTCGGCAAGGGCGTCATCGGGGTCGCGACCGGCAAGAAGGACATGGCGGACCTCGCCAAGACTGGCATGCAGGAGTCCGGTTCGCCGGCGCTCAAGAACGCGTCCAAGTTCATGGTGAACTCGAAGTCGGTGGGCGACGACAAGGCCAAGGAGAAGTCCTGGGTCCAGGAGGCCGCCGAGCTCAACGAGAAGCGCAGTGGCAAGGCCGTGGAGGGCGTGCAGGCGCAGCTCCAGAAGAGCGCGAAGGGTGGGCTGACCGAGGCCAAGTGCAAGTCGGCGATGGGCCCGGCGTTCACGGCGATGGCCAAGCGTGAGCAGGAGCTCCAGAGCCTGATGGGTCAGTCGGGCGACAAGTCCGCGGCCCCGACCCCGGATGCGTCGGCGACGCCCGAGGTGCAGGGTCCGCCGCCGCCCCCGCCGCCGCCGCCGGCCCCGCCCGAGGGGACGATGGTGCCCGAGGAGTCGCTGCTGAGCGACATCAAGGGACAGCGCACGAAGCTCGCCGGCGTGAAGTCGGCGGTGCAGGGTCACGTGAAGCGCGCGGAGGAGCAGAAGGCGCAGGCGATGAAGGGCGACGCGACCCTGACGCAGTATGCGGCCGGGCTCGACAAGCAGCAGGCCGAAGTTGCGCAGCAGCAGACCGAAGCCCAGAAGGACAAGGTCGACATCGAGCAGTCGAAGGCCAAGATCGCCGAGGGCGGCAAGCAGGTCAGCGACAAGAAGGGCATCGCCGAGGGCGAGAAGGGCAAGGCGTCGGAGCAGGCCGCCAAGGGCGGGGCCGTCAACGTCGTGCCCGACAAGGCGAGGCAGCAGGCCGAAGAGCAGAAGCGCGCCGCCGCGGAGAAGGCCAAAGAGGACGAGGAGTACAGAAAGTCCAGCGCGCTCGGAAAGCTGTGGAAGGGCGCGACCAAGGTCGTGAAGGCGATCGGCAGCTTCATCGCGTCGGCGGCGAAGTGGGTGTGGGAGAAGATGATCGCGCCGGCCATCGCTGCGGTGAAGGCGGCGGTCGCGAAGGTGATGAACTTCATCACCAACATGCTCATGTCGGGCATCATCAAGATCATCGGTCTCATCATGGGCAAGGAGGCCGAGAACAACCTCAACTCGACCTTCACGCAGATGAAGGCGATGGAGGCCGAGCAGGCCAAGGCCGCGGCGACCGAGACCAAGGGCAAGAACAGCGAGGCCAAGCTCAAGCTGACCAAGGCGCAGCAGGCCGCCAAGGGCAAGATCGACACGTGCCAGGCGAACATCACCGAGGGCAACGGCCTCATCTCGGAGATCGACGCGCATGATGCGGCGCTGCAGGCCGAAGAGGCGAAGATCGTCGCCGACCGGGAGGCCTTCCGCGCGCAGTATTCGCCGTACTTCGACTGGGTGAAAATCTACGAGGAGTGGCAGGCGAAGAACGGCGACAAGGGCGACAAGAAGCCCGAGAAGAAGCCGGAGGGTGGCGGCAAGGACGCGGGCAACGCGGCCAACCAGGGCAACGAGGCGGCGCAGGGCGAGCATCCGGCCGACCGCGGGCTCGAGCCGGCGATCGGTGCGGCCCTCGGGTCGGCGGCCGAGGTCGTCAAGAGCGAGAGCCAGGCCTCGCAGGACACGGTCGCCAAGGGTGCCAAGGAGAAGGGCGACGCGGCCAAGGCGGCGGCCAAGGCGGCCTACGACCAGAACATGGCGGACCTCAAGGCGGCGTCCGAGAAAGAGAAGAGCAAGGACATGAGCGAGGTCTACGGGCGCGAGAACGACCGCGTGACGCAGACCAACGGGAACGTCGATCAGGTCGTCTCCGCGGTGACGGGCTCGCACGGCAAGACCGAAGGCGAGCGTCGCGCGCGGCTCGACCAGCTCATCGCGCGGGCCAATGCGCTGACGGGCAAGAAGGCGCAGGAAGGCCTGAACGAGGCCAAGGAGCTCTGGAAGCAGATCTCCGAAGAGGCCAAGGGCATCGACCCGGCCCAGGAGCAGGCGCTGTCGGATCTGGCGGCGGGTTTCGCGAAGATGAAGGGCTGACGAGGCGGGCGCTGACGCGTCCGTGGCCAAAGCGAGAGGCGGGAGTCCGAGAGGGCTGCCGCCTTTTCGCTTTTCAAGGCTGATTCGCCACGTCACGGTGGGACTGTGAGCAAACACGCAAAGACCGTGAGGACTGGGCTGGACGCGGCCGCGCTGGCGGCCGAGCCGGTCGATCACGAGGCGATCTGTTTTCGGGATTGCGACTTTCGAGGGGCGGACTTCGGGACGCGGCGCTTCGTCGACTGCGTCTTCGAGGACACGAACCTCACCGAAGTCCGCTGGCGCGGGGCGACGCTCAACGGGGTCGCGTTCAAGGGGGCGAAGCTCCTCGGCGCCGACCTCGCCCAGCTGAGAACCGCCTTCCTGTCGCTGTCCTTCGAAGACACGCGCATGGACTACGCAAACCTCGGCGGACTGGGACTCGCCAAGACGCGCTTTGTCGGGTGCAGCCTGGTCGACGTGGGCTTCGTCAACGCCGATCTCAGCGGCGCGGTCTTCGTCCGCTGCGATCTCAGCGGCGCGGTCTTTCGGGGGACCAACCTCAGCGGCGCCGATCTACGCGGCGCCGAAGGGTTCGTCATCGATCCCGAGGCGAACAAGATCCAGAAGGCCAAGGTCTCGGTCCACGGCCTCGCGGGGTTCCTGACGCGCTACAAGCTCGAGGTCGATATCTGAGCTGTGTCCGTGTGCAGCGCGGGCCGCGGCCCCGCGAGACGCGTGGGCGACGGCGCGCGGGAGACCCCGCTTCCGGGGGAACCGTGCGGATGTGAGAGTGACTCTCACTTTTTGGGTTCGGGGGACGGCGCGGCGATTGCGGCCGCGAGGGGCACGGTCGCGAGGTGGCGGAGCAGCGCGCGTACCGGGTCCTGCTGAGGTCCGGGCTGGCGCGCGCGGCGGTCGAGGAGCGGCACGAGCTCGTCGAGGTCATCGGTATCCGAGCGTGTATCGATAGCGACCATGGCGGCACGGGCCGCGGCCGCGGACACGTCGGGACCGCCGTGAGCGGCCTCGTCGACGAGACCGTGGATGTCCTCGCCGAGGCCGAGGGCGCCGAGCGCCAGGGTCGCGAGCTCGCGCTGCTCGGGGTCGGTGACCTGGTTGCGGATCGAGCGCAGGGCGATGCCGAGGGACGGGTCGCCGCCTGCGACTCGACTGATCCAGGCCGCGTGAACGGCGGCCGAGAGCGCGGTCTCGGGGTGGTCGAAGTCGTGGGTGCGCTCGAGGAGGTAGGCGAGCAGGCGGTGGCGCGTGTCGGGCTCGAGGGGCTCGTCCATGAAGAAGGGACCGAGGCCGTGCTCGAGCATGCAGGTCTGGGCGAGGGCGCCGATCATCTGGGTCAGCGCCGAGTGGATGTCGGGGCGGTCGGCGAAGTGCTGCCACATCTGCTCGAGGCCCTCGGCCTGGGTCGGCGTCGCGCGCAAGCCGGAGGCGAAGGCCTCGGCGAAGAGCTCGGGCGGCACCCCATCGGTGACGAGACCGACGACCATTGCGGCGGCGCGCGGCTCCTCGCTGCCGAGGAAGAGCAGGCCGCCGGCACCCGCGGCGCGGATGGCCGGGTCCTCGGAGTCGAGGCATTCTTCGAGGCCCTCGAGGAGGACGGGGCGCGACTGTCCGAGGTGCTGCGGGTGGCGCGCGAGCACGCCAGCAGCGGCGATGCGGACCTGCGCCGGGATGGGGGAGAGCACGAGCCGCGAGACGAGGTGGATGGTGAGCTCGGGGCAGGTCTTCCAGTGGGCGATGGCGCGGCAAGCGCCCCATGCGGTGGCGGTGAGATCGTCGTCGTCGGGGTGCTCGAGGAGGAGCTTGAAGATGCCGTGCACGATGCCGACGGAGTTTGCCAGCGGCTCGACGAGGGCGCCGAGGACCGAGAGGGCCTCCACGTCGCGCTCTTTCATGGCGCGGTTGGCCGCCCAGGTGAGCAGCGTGTTCTTGGCTTCGCTCGGCGGCAGGACGCGCGCGATGGCCTTGCCGACGCGGAAGGCGTGGACCTGTCCGAGTCCTTCGAACCAGGGCTCGAGGAGGTCGGCGTCGCCGCCCGAGCCGGCGACGAGGATGGCGAGGTCGACGTCGATGGCATCGGCGACGCGCGGGTGATGGAGGAGCTCGTCGTCGGCGGCCATCTCAGTGATGGCGGTCTCGAGGCGCTCCTTGGCGGTGATGCGCACCTCGTCGGTGAGCGGGCCGCTCCAGGCCTCGGCCGCGAGCAGCGCGGTGGCGACCTCTTCGTGGTCGTCGGGCGCGCCGGCGGTGGTCCACTCGAAGGCCTGGCGCACGAGGGCGAGATGCGTCTCGGGATCGGTGCGGGCGCCCCAGGCGAGGGCGCGCATGGCGAGCTCGTGGCCGAGGAAGAGGAGGTCCTCGAGCGGGCCGGGGGCGGTGAGGAAGGACTGCACGAGGCCGATGCTGGCGTCGTCCTCGGCCAGCGCTGCGGCCATCGCGAAGACGTCGGTGAGGAGGCCGCGCAGGCGGTGGTCGAGGAGGCCGTCCTGGTCGTCGGTGCGCGCGACGCGACGGGCCGCGAGCCAGAGGAAGTGGCCGACCTCGGCCGGTCGATAGTCCTTCGAGCCGGGCGCGACGGGGATGAGGAGCTTCCGCTGGATGGCGATCTCGACGGCGGCGGTCGCCTCGGGCCAGGACCAGTGCCCACCGATGAGTCGCGCCAGGGCCTCGAGGTTGCCGGACCAGCGCGCCATCGGCAGCGTGGCGAGCGCCAGGCCGAGGTCGCCCAGGGCGTCGAGGGTGGGCTCGAAGATGGTGGCAGGCAGCTTGCCGATGAGCTGCAGGACCTGGTCTTCGAGGTGGGCGAGGAGGCGCGCGGACGGGAGGACTTCGAACTCGAACATGGGGCTACTCCTCCTCGTGAGAGATGGGGCGAGAGATGGGGCGTGAGCGCGGGATGTGCGTCGTCACGAAGGCCGGGATCTCGGAATAACGATCGAGAAATCGCGAAATGGCAATTTCGACTTTGTTGCCGGCTTCGTCGAGGCCGTCCAGGACGAGGGTCGCGTCGTCTTGAAAGATCGGGAAGAGGTGACCCGAGCTGCAGCGCGCGCCGTGGATGCGCGACCAGGCGAGGAAGGTCTCGGCCCCGATGTGCGGGGTCGCGCGGACGCCGGTCTCGTCGACGACCACCTGGGCGGTGTTCCACCAGCGGGCATCGACCAGCACGTAGAAGACGAAGGCGAGGACGACCGAGGTCAGGACGACCGGGCGCTGCGTGAGCTTCTTCGCGACGAGGTAGATGAGCCCGATGACGGCGAGGAGGACGAGGACGTCACCGAGCAGCGCGCCGTCGGTCGGGCGGGTGAGCGTGATCGGCGGGTTCGGGCGTGCCGGGACCTCGACGACGAGACACTCGAGGCCGGTCGCGGAACCCGATGCGGGGGTCGCCACGGCTCAGTTCCCGCTCGTGTCGATGTCGTCCGGCACGCGCACGATCTTGCCGAGCTTCTCGGACTCGAGGCGGGCGGCGCGGCGCAGGTCCTTCATCGAGATGCCGCCGCGGCGCTCGGCCGCGGAGAAGGCGGCGCGCAGGGTCGAGTTCTTGATGTGGCCGCCGGAGAGCTCGTAGTCGTGGGCCAGGGCTTCGAAGTCGAGGACGCCTTCGCGCTGGGCTTCGGCCGGGATCATCTTGGCCCAGAGGTTCGAGCGCATCTCTTGATCGGGGGCCGGGAAGACGACGCGGAACTTGATGCGGCGGCGGAAGGCCTCGTCGATCGAGCCCTCGAAGTTGGTCGTGAGGATGGTGACGCCGTCGAAGTCCTCGACCCGCTGGAGGAGGTAGTTGACCTCGAGGTTGGCGTAGCGATCGACGGCCGAGTTGACGCCGGTGCGCTTGGCAAAGAGGCTGTCGGCCTCGTCGAAGAGCAGGATCGACTGGGACTTGCCGGCCTCGTCGAAGACCTTCGAGAGGTTCTTCTCGGTCTCGCCGATGTACTTCGAGACCATGCGCGAGAGGTCCACGCGGAAGACGTCCATGCCGAGCTCGCCACCGACGATGCCGGCGGCCATGGTCTTGCCGGTGCCGGGCGGGCCGGAGAACAGGACCGAGAGACCGCGGCCGTACGGGACCAGGCGATCGAAGCCCCAGTCGTCGAAGACACGGTGGCGGTTCTTGGCGTAGGCGACGATCTCGCGCAGGTTGCCGGCCTCTTTTTCCGGCAGGACGAGGTCGTCCCAGA
>JAEUKJ010000039.1 GCA_016792665.1 Deltaproteobacteria bacterium
GACTCCCACGCGAAGGGACCGAGGCGGACGCTGACGAGGCCGGTCGGAAGGGGCGCGGCCTTTTGCGGACGCTTGGTCTGGATCTGCTCGTAGATGCGGTTGGCGTCGACGTTCTGTTGGTAAAAGGCGTTCGAGAGGCGCTGCACCTGGACGTTGTTGTCGGGGCCGGCCTGGGCGACCTGGAGCGGCTCGTCGTCGGACGGGACCGCGTTGCCCGCGGGTGCGTTCGGCGCGACCTGCGGGAAGGGGCCGCCTTCGAGCACCTGCTGGACCTCGTCGTTCGATCCCTTGGCGTCGTTGCCCTGGGGCAGCGGGCGCTCCACGAAGGCGAGGGCCGGGTCGGGCTCGGCGCTGCGACCGGCGAGGGCGGCGCGGAAGCGCTCGAGGCGGGCCTTGGCGTCCTCGCGTGCGGGGCGCGCGCCGGCGGCTTCGTTGACCTCGGGGCTCGTGACGAGGCCGCGCTGGTCGAGCTGGAAGTAGCCGAGCAGCGCCGGGTCCGAGGGCGCGTCGGCCAGCGGAGAGGGCACGACCGCATCGCCGTCGTAGGCGCCGCGCGGGTCGACGATGAGGGGCTGCCAGTGGAAGTAGGGGCGCTGCGACTCGCGTGAGGCGAGCTCGCCGAGGCGGGAGGCGATGCGCTGGGCCGCGCGCTGGGCGGCGTTGCGCGCGGTCGAGGCCGGCCTCTCGCGGAGCATGCGGGCCTCGCTGCGGGCGTCGGCCAGGCCGATGACCCAACCCGAGACCGCCGGCACGCCGACGGCCACGACGACGAGCGCGATGCCGAGGGCGACGCGTCCGCGCCTCATCGTTGTCCTCCTGCGCCTCCCGCACCTCGCGTGGTGGCGCGGGCGAGCGGGCCGAAGCTGTAGCCGACGCCCTTCACCGAGACGATGATGCTCGGATCCTTCGGGTCGTCTTCGACCTTCTTCCGGAGGTTCGCGATGGTGACGTCGACGGTGCGTGTCTCGAGGTTCGGGGACAGCCCCCAGACGTGCTCGAGCAGCTCGGCACGGCTCACGGCACGGCCCTCGTGACGCACCAACCATCGCAGGATACCGACCTCGCGCGCGGTGAGGACCTCTTCTGGGCGACCCGTGCGCACACATGCGCAGCGACCGAGGTCGAGGGTCAGGTCGCCGCGCACGATGATCTCGGGCGCGGCCGGGGTCGCACGCAGACGCCGCGCGAAGACCTCGACCCGAGCCAGGAGCTCACGCGGCGAGAACGGCTTGGTCACGTAGTCGTCGGCCCCGGTCGAGAGGCCAGCGACCTTGTCGGCCTCGTCACCCTTGGCGGTGAGCATGAGGACCGGCAGCGCGGGGCGCGCGAGGCGGAGGCGCCGACACACCTCGAGGCCGTCCAGGCGCGGGAGCATGAGGTCGAGGACGACCATGTCGAAGGCTTCGGCGGTGCCGCGCTCGGCCCCGGTGAGCCCGTCGCCCACCGCGACGACCTCGTGCCCGGCTCCCTCGAGCAGATCGGTGAGCCCGTCGCGCAGCATGACCTCGTCTTCGACCAGCAGGATCCGCATGGGCCCATGATGCCCCAGCGGGAAGTCGCGGGCGCGCAAAAGGTGCGAAAAACCGATCCTCGTCCGGGCCTGCGCGGCGCCTCTTCCTTCTGGGTGGCGCGAACGGTAGGCGCGGCGACGCCCCGAGCTGCGCTCGTGGCATCGCGCTGAGGGCGCGAAGACGTCGGACTGGCGTGGTGATTTCGGGCCGCGGCGTCACCGGTCGCGCCCGGGTCGGCGCCTCCTCCTCCCGGCAGGCTCTTGAAGCCCCGAGCGTTGCTCGAGGCTTCGAGCCTGCAGGTCGTCGGAGGCATCCGACTCCGGACGCTCCCTCTGGGATTGGCGCGTCTCGAGGGTGTGCAGTCCATCGAACGCGTGCCCGCCGATCGGCGCAGCCGCGCGTGCCCACCATACGAGCGCGAGCGAGCCAAGATGCCCGCAAGGAGCGAACGAAGCGCGCGACGAGGCGACAGCACGCGTGCCCACCATTCGAGCGCGAGCGAGCCGAGATGCCCGCAAGGAGCGAGTGAAGCGCGCGACGAGGGGCACTCACGTGCCCCGCAGGAGCAAGCGAACGAGCGACGCCGCGGGCGCTCGGCGCAGCCGCGCGTGCCCACCATACGACCGCGAGCGAGCCGAGATGCCCGCCAGGAGCGACTGAAGCGCGCGACGAGGGGCACTCACGTGCACGGGACCTGCGGCCCCGCGCCCCGCGTCGTGCGACCGAGCGACGCCGCGGGCGCTCGGCGCAGCCGCGCCTGCCCGCCGATCAGCGCTTCAGGTTGACGGTCTCGACCAACATCTCATCCGCCGTCGTGATGGTGCGGCTCGAGGCCTGGAAGCCGCGCTGCGCCAGGATGAGGCTCGTGAACTCGTTGGTGAGGTCGACGTTGCTCTGCTCGAGAGAGCCCGACAGGATGTCGCCGCGACCGCCCGTGCCCGCCTCGCCGATGGCGGGCTGACCGCTCGCCTGGGTCTCGGTGAAGAGGTTGCCGCCGATGGCGTTCAGGGCCTGCGGCGCCCCGAACTTGGCGAGCGCCAGCTTGGCGAGAGGGCGCTCCTGCCCGTTGGTGAAGGTGCCACTGATGGTGCCGTCGGTGCCGATCTCGACGAACGACAGCGTGCCCGTCGCGAAGCCGTCCTGGTCGATGTAGGAGACCGCCGAGGGGCTGGCGAAGGACGTCGAGCCGGAGCCGTCGCCGCCGGTCGAGAGCTCCTCGCCGAAGTCGAACAAGACGTCCTGCGGCGTCGCGTTGGCGAAGGCGATGTTCTGGAGGGTCTGGGTCTCGGTGACGAGCTTGCCGTCCGCGTCGAACTCGAGGTTGCCGCTGGCGAGGACCACCGGGGTCGTGTCGCCCGAGCCGTCGAGGTCGTTCTGGGTGCCGACCGCGTTCCACTCCCACTGACCGCTCGCGTTCTGGCTGAAGTAGACCTCGAGCTGGTGACCGGCGCCAAGCGAGTCGTAGACCGTGACGGTGGTCGAGTGGGACGAGGTCGCGGCCGCCTGGGTGACGTCGAAGGTCTGGAGGTCGGCCTCGCGGTCCAGGTTCGCGACCACGGCGACGCCGGTGGTGGCGCGTGGCGGCGAGGTCGTCTCGCCCACGCGGAGGTCCGACAGCGCGGTGGCGAAGGTGCCATCCGGGCTCGCCGCGTAGCCCTGGAGCTTCAGGTTGTCGATGGTCGTCAGGTACCCGTCGTTGTCGAGCTGGAGCTGCCCGTTGCGCGTGTAGTAGCGCCCGCCCGCCGGGTCGGTCGCCATGAAATAGCCCTCGCCGTTGATGGCGAGATCGGTCGTGACGTTGGTTCCGAGCAGCGCCCCCTGCCCGACCATGCGCTGCACCGCGGCGAGCGCGGCGCCCTGCCCGGTCTGCGACTGCCCCGCCGTGCCGAGCACGGTGTGGGACAGCATGTCGGCGAAGACCGCGCGCGAGGACTTGTAGCCGATGGTGTTCAAGTTCGCGATGTTGTTACCGATGACGCCGATGGCACTCTCGTGGGTGCGCATCCCGGACATGCCGATGTAGAGGGACGAAAAGATGCTCATGGGGACTCCTGGTCGTTCGGGTTGCGGGTCGTTCGAGTTGCGGGTCGTTCGGTTTCGTTCGCTTCGTTCGAGTCGGTCAGGGCCGCGTGAGCGCGCCGAGCCGAGGGACCGTTGGGCAGTCTGGCTCCGCCAGGCCTTCGGTGGTGGGTGCGCCGATCAGTCCGTGGGCGTGGCGTCGTCGACGTGCGTCGGGTCGGAGGCCGTGCCGGACGAGGTCGAGGGCACCACGGTCTCGCTGTTCGCGAGGACCTCGAGGACCTGCGAGAGGCCGACGGTGCGGCCGTCGGACAGGACGAGCTGCGGGTACCCGGCCGAGAAGGTGACGGCCTGGACCAGACCGCGGGTCTTCAACGACACGTTGGTCTTGTCGCCGGAAGCGTTGATGGCGGTGAGCTCGACCGTGTAGGTGCCGTCGGGCAGCGCCGTGCCGTCGGCCTTCTTGCCGTCGAAGACGAAGGACTTCACGCCCGCCGACGCCGCGCCGAGCTCGCGCGTCTCGAGGGTGGTGCCGTTCTTGTCGACGATGCGCGCCTCGAGCTTGGCCGCGGGATCGGCGAGCTCGTAGCTGAGCTCGACCGGGGCCTTGCCCTTGCTCCAGGCGACCTGGCCGCCGTCGAAGCTGACCTCCTTGCCGATGAAGGTCACCATCTGGGCGCTCGTGCCGGCCGTCTCGGTGACGGCGACGAGGTCGAGGCCGCTCTTGATGTTCATGAGCTGCTCGAGCGAGCTGAACTGCGAGAGCTGCGCCACGAACTCGCTCGGGTCGGTGGGCTTGGTCGGGTCCTGGTGCGAGAGCTGGGCGACCAGCAGCTTCAGGAAGTCCTCCTTGCCGAGCGTGCTGTTGGAGGTCGCGGCGTTGAGGCTGGTGGTGGGGTCGTAGGGCGATTGCGCGGAGATGCCGGTGGTCGAAGTCATGGCGAGCCTCGTCGCGGTCAGAGGACGATGTTGAGGTGATCGGGGTCGTCGATGGAGGCAGCCGCAGCGGGCGCGGCCGACACGCGCGCACGCGGCGATCGCGCCGGACCGAGCTCGTGGGGCTCGATGCCCTGCGCTTCGGCGTCGCGGTCGCGGCGCGCGTCCTGCTGGCGCTGCCCGTCGGTGTCGGTCGCGAGCGAGACCGAGGCCGGCTGCCCGACCTTGTGCAGCTCGCCGCGCACCTCGGCGATGCGCTCGGCGATGAAGGCGCGCGTCGCGGCGCTCTCGGCCGTGAAGCGAACCTCGCGCGCGCCGTCCTGGACCAGCGCCGAGAACGTGTGGCTCTCGGCGCGGAAGCGCAGCACGTTCGAGGTATCGTGCGTCTCGGCCAGGGTGCGGTGGGTGGCCTCGGCCAGCCGGTCGGCCAGCGGGGTCGCCTCGGCCGCGCGCGGAGCGGGTCTGAGCGCCTCCATGCGATGCGCCGAGAGCTCGAGGCGGTCCTTGCCGGATAGAGTCGGCTCGGAGTCGTGCCCGTCCTGAGCGAGGTCGTTCAGCGCGTCGAGGTCGTCCTGGTCCTCGTCCAGCTCGCCCCGGGTCGAGTCGGCGCCCTCCAGGTCGGTGCTCGCGTCGGCCGCGCTGATGGCCGCGCCGACCTCGCCCGCCTCGGCCTCGGCGGCGATCGCCTGGCCCTCTTCGGGCGCGGCGTCGAACCCCTCGGGCAGGGCCAACCCGGCCTCGGCCTGCACATCGGTGCCTGCGTCGGCGCCGCCCTCGGCCGCGTCGATCGCGAAGGCCGTCCCATCGATCGCCTGGTCGCCCTGGGCGAGCGCGGGTCCGTCGATAGACTCGCCGGCCGACGCATTGCGCGCGACCGGCTGGGCGTCGCCCGAGCCGACCTGACCTTGCGCGCTGGCGCGGCCGAGCTGTCGATCGCGTGCGGCCTCGGCGTTGGGGCGGGTCTCCTGGGGTTGCGTCCCCGAGGCCGGCGCGGCGCGCAGCTCTTCGTCTTCGCGGCGGCGTGGGCGCTGGGCTTCCGCGCTTTCCAGGCTCGGCGCCGGGCCGCGGCGCTGGGTCTCGGCCGTGTCGGCCTCATCGAGGGAGAAGCGCGCGCCGTCGTCGCGCTCGCGGTCATCGCGGGCCTTTGCGAGCGCGCTCTGACGCGCGGAGGAGGATGCACCAGTCTGTCCGATCATGGAGATCCGTCCTTCATCGAGAGCTGGGAGAGACGCGAGAGGAGGCGGGCGGCCTGCTCCGGAGGCAGCGCGGAGGCGATGGCGCCGGTCGCGCGGGCCGGGAGCTGGGCCAGCACCTTGGCGGCGAAGTCGTCGTCCCAGGCCGCGATCACCAGGGCCGCGGCGGGGGCCTTCATCTCTTTCACGGCCGCGGCGGCCTGCTCGAGTCGCGGACGCGGCCCGGTGTAGACGACCGGTGGCAGCGCGACGGGGGCGGCCTCGGGCGGCGTCGCCGCGGCCGCGGTCGGAGTAGACACTGTCAACTTCGGGGGCACCACGATGGGCCCGATGACAGGCAGGCTCGGGAGCGCACTTCCGCCAGAAGCCGCCGTCTGAGTAGACACTGTCAACACGGGCTGGCCGGTGGCCTGGGCCTTCCAGAACTCGAGCTCTTCGAGGGCCTGACCGAGCACGTCGTCGCAGGCGCTCGTTGGGTTCGGGGTGGGATTCGGAGTGGGGTCTGGCGTGGGAGTGGGTGCCGGCGTCACCTTCGGGACCTCGCCGACCACCGGCGGCGGCGCCTCCGCGCTCGCCGGGACGCCCACCATCCCGACCAGGACGGCGACCCACTGCGCGTGCCGCATGCGGCTCCTCATCCTTCCCTCCCGGACTGCTTGGTCTCGACGGCCTTGGCGAGCGCGACCAGCCGCGTGCGCTCGGCCTCGAACGGGCGCTCTTCGCCCTCCGAGGCCTGCTCGAGCAACTGCCCCAGCGCCTGCTCGAACGACAGGGCGCGGTCGAAGCGCGGCACGTCCCCTGGCTTGTACGCGCCGAAGGACTGCAGCTCGCGGACCTCTTTCAGATCAGCGATGAGCCGCCGCACGGTCGCCGCCGCGCGCCGGTGCTCGAGCCCGACCACGTCGGACATGACGCGGCTCGTCGAGGCCAGGATGTCGATGGCCGGGAACTGCCCGCGCTCGGCGATCTGCCGCGACAGCACGATGTGCCCGTCGGTCACCGCCTTGATGGCGTCGCCGATCGGATCGCCCAGGTCATCACCCTCCAACAGTGCCGTGTAGAACGCGGTGATCGACCCGCCTCGGGTCCCCTGCCCGGCCCGCTCGAGCAGCTTCGGAATGATGGCGAACGCCGACGGCGGATAGCCGCGCGTGGTCGGCGGCTCGCCGGTCGCCAGGCCGAGCTCGCGCTGCGCCATGCACACGCGCGTCAGCGAATCCATCAACAGCAGGACGCGCTTGCCCTGGTCGCGGAAGTGTTCCGCCAGCGCCGTCGCGGCATAGGCGGCGCGGATGCGCAGGGCCACCGCCGTGTCGCTGGTCGCGCTCACCACGATGGCGCGCTGCAGTCCCTCGCCGAGTTCCTTCTCGACGAAGCGCTTCACCTCGCGGCTGCGCTCGCCGATGAGGGCCACGATCGTGACGTCCGCTTCGGAGCTGCGCGTGAGCATGCCTAGCAGCGTCGACTTGCCGACACCGGCGCCCGCCATGATGACCACGCGCTGCCCCTCGCCGACCGTCAGCATCGTGTCGATGGCCGACACCCCCATGGCCAGCGGTCGGTCGACCATGCTGCGCTCCATCGGGTTCAGCGGCGGCGGGTGCAGCGGCGCGCGGCGCAGCATGCGGATGGGGCGGCCGCCGTCGATCGGGTTGCCCCAGGCGTCGATGACGCGACCGATCATCTGGTCGGACACGCCCACGCCGGAGAGCTCCTCGACCGGCTCGATCGGTGTGCCCGCCGTGATCCCCGCGATCCCGCGCAGCGGCATCAGCGAGCAGCTCCCGTCCTTCAGCGCCACGACCTCGGCCGGGATCCCGTCGGGCTCGTCGCGCACCATGAGGCGGCACGACATGCCGAGACGCGCGCGCGGCAACGTGCCCTCGACGACCAGCCCGTTGACGCGCACGACCCGCCCCAGCAGAGAAATGGGCTCGACGCGCTCCAGCGCCACATCGATCTCGTGCCAGGGCATCATCGTCATGGGGTGGGCCCCCCGACCTTCTTGCCGCCCTCGGCCTCGGGCGCGCCAGCGACCTCGCCCGCCTGGCGTCCGGCCTCCTTGGCCAGGAGTTCGGCGCGCTCTGCGACCCGCTGGTCGACGTCCTGCACCGCGGCCTTGACGGCCTCGACGATGCGCTCCAGCCGCTTCTCCTCGCGCGCGTCGACGACCCCACCGTCGAAGGTCATCAGCACCCCACCGGGGCGGATGTCGTCCGACGGCTTCACGATGACCTCGACGTTGCGCCCGGCCTCCATCCGCGCGAGCCCGGGGAGCTGCTCGCGCAGCGAGTCGGCATCGAGCGGCGAGCACTTGACGACCACGCGCTCGATGGCGCCGAGCAGCTTCAGGGCGCGCTGGGCGACGTCGAGGGTCAGCTTGCGGTCGAGCTCGAAGGCGCGGCCGACCAGGGCGGAGGCGATCTTGGCCGCCAGATCCACCACGTCATCGCGCAGCCGCAGCTCGAGCTGCACGAGCGCCAGCCCGAGCTTCTCCGCCGCGTCCAGATAGGGCTGTCGCAGGGCCTCCTCGATCTCGGCTTCGCGCTCAGCGAGCTCCTCCTCGCTGATGAGGATCATGCCCGGCGGGATCTGCGGCTCGCCCGCGCGTGCGTTCTCCGGCGCGCCCGCCATCAACTCGGTATCGGCCTGTACGCGCGACTCGCCCCACGCCCCCGCGTCGCCGCGCGCCCCTTTGGACGGCTCGATCGGCGGTCCGGGCGGCACCGTACGCGTGACCTTGCGCGGTCGGGCCAGGCGCTCCCGCGTGGCGGCGCTCGGCGGTCCGACCCCGCCGGTGGCCTCGCGCGGGGGCGGGCGCGGCGGCTCTGCCGGACCGGTCGGCTGCCACGACGTCACGGTCGGCGCGATGGTCGCCTTGGCCCACGCCGGCGCGGTCAGCCGCTCGTGCGGTGGCACGTCCTCGAAGCTCGCGCGCTTGACGGCACCGGCCCCGGTCGCCCCGAGCAGCGACGAAGCGGGGCCAGGTCCCCCTCGGACCCCGCCTCCTCCTCGCTTCGACTCGGGCTGTGCCATCGTTGCCTCGTGGGTGTCTCATGCGCGCGCGACGCCGCGAGCGCTCGTCCGAGCTTAGACCGTGGTGCCCGGTCGGATGTTGACGCGACCCTGCGTCGCGAGTGTCAGGACCTGCTGCAGGATCCGGTTCTGGGCCTCTTCGACCTGCGAGAGCGTGACCGGCCCCATCGCCTGGAGGTCGTCCTTCAACATCTCGGCGGCGCGCTTCGACACGTTGCCGAGCAGCTTCTGCTGGAGCTCGGGCGACGCGGTCTTCAGCGCCAGCGGCAGGAGGCGCTGGTCGATCTCGCGCATGACGAGCTGGACCTCGCGGTCGTGCAGGAAGCGCAGGTCTTCGAACGTGAAGAGCTTGTTCTTCAGCTGCTGGGTCGTCTCGGCGTCGGTCCTCTCCATGTCCTCGAGGATCGGCTGCTCCTCGTTCGGCCCCGCCTTCTTCAGCAGCTTCACGGCCATGTCCATGCCGTCGATGTTGATCGGCCCCTGGTCCGACGGCCTCACGAACTCGCGACCGACCTTCTCGGTGACCTCGGCCACGACGGTCGACGAGACCGTCCTGAGACGCGCCACGCGCCGCACGATGTCGGCCTTCACGTCCTGGGGCAGGTGCCTCAAGACCGCGCCGCCGACCTCGGGAGGCAGCATCGCCATGATGACGGCGATGGTCTGCGGGTGCTCCTTCTGGATGGTCTTGGCGAAGAGGTCCGGCTTGTCGGCGGCGACCGCGTGGATCTGCATGGCGATCCCCGCGACCTCTTTGTTGTTCACCTGGCGCAGGAGATCGGCCCCGAAGACCGAGACCGCCGCCTCCTCGATGCGATGGCCATGCCCCGAGACCCCGGGTACGCCCTGCTCGAGCTCGGCCACCAGATCCTCCAGCACGATTAGGACCTCTTCCTCGGTGACGCCGCGCAGGTCGTTCGCCGCCGCCAGGATGCGCCGCACCTCGTCGGGTCGGAAGTGTCGGAAGAGGCGCTTGGTCAGGTCATCGCCCAACAGCAGGATGGCGATGGCCGCGCGACGCAGTCCCGGAATGACGGGCTTGGCCGGCGCCTCGGGCTTGGCCTCGCCCGCCTGGGGCACGGCCTCGACCTTCTCCAGCCCGCCCTTGGGCGGCGGCGTGGCGGCGCGTTGAGCGGCGGTCATGCGGCCTCCTTCTTGGGCTCGACCACCTCGACCTCTTTGTCTTCCTCGAACCAGCGCTGGAAGACGACGGCCAGGCGATGCAGGTCCTCGTTGCCGAGCTGCACGGCGCGGTCACGCAGCTCGGTGATGCGCAGGCGGCGATCGACCCGCTGGTTGGCCTCACCCTCGGCCGCGAACTGCTCGAGACCCTCGTACACCGGCGCGAGCCCCGGCACATTGGCGCGCTGCTGCAGGGCCAGCGCCGCCGCCTCGCGCTTTCTGCGCGCCCGCGACGAGAGGGCCATGACGCCGAGCGCGATGAGCAGCAGCGCCACCGCGCCCGCCGCGATCCACGCCGCCGGTTCCTCCCAGATCGGGCGATCGACCTTGGTCGCATCGGTCGCGCCCTCGGGCAGCGGCAGGCCGTCGGGGCCCAGCACGACCTCCTCGAAGCCGGGGGCCGGCGAGAACGGCGCGCTCGTGACCTCGATCTGGTCGCCGCGCGCGAGGTCGAGCCCGACCGCGTGCGACACGAGGCGCGTGAGCTGGTCGAGCTCCTCCTTGTTGCGCGGCCGGAAAGTCGCCTTCGCTCCCTTGTCGCCGGGCACCGTGACCTGGTCGACCAGCACCGCGATCGACAGCTTGCGCACACGCGGCAGCGGCTCTTCCTTGCGCGTCACGACCTTGTCGATCTCGTAGTTGCGGATGGTGTCGCTCTTCTCGCGACCCGCGTCCCCGGTCTGTCCCGGGCGCGTCTGCCCCGCGCGCCCCGGCAGGTTCGAGGCCGTCCCCGGCGGGCCCGCGGGAGTGGCGCCGGCGTTGGCGCTCTTGTCCAGCTGCTCGCGCTCGCTGCGCACGACCGCCTGGTTCGGGTCGTAGTCCTCGCGCGTCTCGACGACCGACGAGAAGTCGAGATCCATCGCCACGCGCGCCATCGCCTTGCCCGGCCCGACGACCGGCTCCAAGAGGCGCACCACGCGCTCCTCGAGCTTCTGCTCCTGCTCACGCTGGCGCTCGAAGCCGTCCCCGCTCGTCATCGCGCCGTCCTCGGGGCGCGTCAGGAGACGCCCCATCTGATCGACGATCGAGACCTGGTGCGGGGACAGACGCTCGACCGCGCCCGCCACCAGCTGGCGAATCGCCAGCGCCTTGTCGCGCGTCATCTCGGCGCCCGGCTTCAGCGACAGGACGACCGAGGCCGACGGCGCGACCTCGAGCTCCTTGAAGGCCCGACGCTCGGGCGTGACGAGGTGGACGCGCACGCGCTCGACCCCGTCGATGTGTCGGATGGTGCGCGCCAGCTCACCTTCCAACGCGCGGTGCAGGTTCACTTTCTCGGAAAATGCACTGCGCCCCATGCCCGACTCGTCGAAGATCTCGAAGCCGACACTGCGGCCGCTCGGCATCGAGTTCACGGCCAGGGCCAGGCGCGCATCGTGGATCTTCTCGGCCGGCACGAGCACCGCTCCACCATCGGCCAGCTTCCACGGGATCTTCTTCAGGTCGAAGGCCTTGGTCGCCGCATCGACGTCCTCGGGCACCATGTCGCGCGCCACCGGACGCCACGGGTCCTCGGTCTTGCCGAGCACGACCACCGCCACCAACGCCACGACCACCGCGAGCGCCCCACCCAGGGCGATGCGACGCCGCGCCGGCGGCATCTTCGCGTAGGTCTCGCGAAGTCCCCGCGCGAACCCGCGCGCCCCTGTTTCCTCCGATCGTGGCTCGTCCGCCATCTCCCCTCACCCGCTCGCGTCCCGAGCGCTCATGTGTTCCGCTGCAAGCTGCGACGCCCTTCCCGGCCGCCGCGCGCGCTCAGATCTCCATCCGCCAGATCTCCTGGTAGGCCTGGATGGCCTTGGCCGCGACCGCGGTCGTCAGCTGCACGGCGATCTCGGCCTCGGTCACGGACGCCATGACGTCGTGCACCGCGATGTCCTCGCCACGCATGAGCGCCATCGACTTCGCGTCGGCGACTGCCTGCGTCCCCTGGAGCTCGCCGACGGCCGAGCTCAGCGCGGCCTCGAAGGACTGGCCGAGGCCACCCTTCCCTTCGATCGCCCCAGCCCCGCCGGCCCCGCTCGATCCGGTCGGCCCGCCGACCTCGGGTCGCGTCATCCGTCCGCCGCGCATCGCCTCGGCGGCCTGGCCCGACTGGCTCATGATTGATTCGATAGCCATCTAACTACCTCACCCCTTCCCGAGGTTCATCGCCTGCTGGACCATGTCCCGCAGGGTCTGGAAGGCCTGGACGTTGGCCTCGAACGAGCGCGCCGCCGTCATCATGTCGACCATCTCTTCGACGACGTTGACATTGGGCATCTTGACGTAGCCGTCGGGGCCCGCGTCCGGGTGGCCGGGGTCGTAGACCATGGGGCCAGGCACCGGGTCGGTCTCGATGTTGCTGACGCGCACACCCGCGCCGGCCTCGCCTTCCTCGATGGCCTCGAAGACCGGGACGCGGCGCGCATAGGGTCCGCCCTCGGCCGTGCGCGTCGTCTCGGCGTTGGCGAGGTTCGAGCTGACGGTGTTGAGCCTTGTGCGCTGGGCGCTCATTCCGCTGCCGAGAATGTCAAAACCTTTGACAATGGACATCGCTCACCTCCCGCGTCTTCAGACGCCCGACATGCCGGTGATGACCTTCTGGACAGCCGCGTAGCGGCGCCTCAACAGCTCGAGCTGGGTCTGGTAGTAGAGGCTGTTGTCGGCGACGCGAGCCATCTCTTTGTCGGTGTCGACCGCGTTGCCGTCGATGGTGTCGCCGACCTCGGGGCGCTCGACCATCTCGGCCGCGACCGGGTCCGAGCCGAGCGAACCGACCGCCTCGGTCGAGAGGCGCGGGGCCTCGCCGCCCATCCCACCCATCGCGATCCCGTCCGGGCGCGCCATCGGTGCCGCGCCGAGGCCGCCGTCCATGGCATCGGACAGCGCGCCCTCGAAGGCGAGGTCCTTCGGGATGAAGCCCGGCGTGTCGGCATTGGCGAGGTTGTGGGCCAGGACCTCGTGGCGCTTGTAGCGCACGTCCAGGGCCGCGCGCAGGTTCAGGTTCATGGCGTCGCGACCGATCATCACTCACCTCCGGCGAGGCCGCGCGTCGGCGGCAGCGGCTCGGGCACCTCGAGGCCGAGCTCGCGCAGCGCCCGGATCTTGTTGCGCAGGGTACGCACGCTGATGCCGAGACGCTCGGAGGCGTGCGTGCGGTTACCGCGACAGGCGGCCAGCGCCGAGAGGATCATCTCGCGCTCGATGGTCTTCAGCCGCGGGGACTCGGGCTCGCCCGCGAGGTAACGACCGCTTCGATCGGCAGCAGCGTGGCCGCGCGACTCGATGCGCGCCTCCGGCCGCAGGAGCTCGGGGCGGACCTCCGCGGCGCGGGGCGCGAGGCGGATGACGTTGTCGGGGATGGAGGCGAGCGTCGGGTCGAAGGGGCTCGCGTGGGTGCGCGGCGGCTCGTACAGATCGAGGGCGCTGGCGTCGACGATGCCGTCGCGCGAGAGGATGGTCGCGCGCTCGAGGAGGTTCGCGAGCTCGCGGACGTTGCCCGGAAAGTCGTGGCGGACCAGCGCCTCCAACGCATCGATGGACAGCACGTAGCCGGCGCGGAGGCTGCGCGCGCTCGCGTCGCGGCGCCCGGTACGGCCGCGGGCGAGGCGCTCGAGGATGGCGCGCGCCAGATCGGGCAGGTCTTCCTTGCGATCGCGCAGCGGCGGGAGCGCCAGCGGGAAGACGTTCAACCGATAGAAGAGGTCCTTGCGCAGCTCGCCGCGCTCGACCATCGCGCGCAGATCGCGGTTGGTGGTGGCGACGATGCGGACGTCCAGCGGCACCACGCGGCTGGCACCGATGCGCTGCACCTCGCGCTCTTGCAGGACGCGGAGAAGGCGCGTCTGCAGCGGCAGCGGGATCTCGCTGACTTCGTCGAGGAGCAGGGTCCCGCCCTGGGCGGCTTCGAAGTGGCCGATGCGGCGATCGAGGGCACCCGAGAAGGCGCCGCGCTCGTGCCCGAAGAGCTCGCTCTCGATGAGCTGGCTCGGGAGCGCGCCGCAGTTCACGGCGATGAAGGGGCCGCGAGCGCGGTGCGAGAGCTGGTGGAGCTGGCGGGCCAGGACCTCTTTGCCGGTCCCGGTCTCGCCGGTCACGAGCACGGTCGTGTCGCTGGCCGCGACCTCGCGCATGAGCTCGAGCACCTGGGCCATGGTCGGGCTGCGGCTCTCGAGCCACACCCCTTCCTCACGCACCTCGCGCACACTCACCACGCCCTCGCGCACGTTGCCCCCCGAGTATGAGGTCTGGGTGCCTTGGCCGAGATCCCCGATTGCCCCTTTCGCCACCATGGTCCTCCGGGTGGTGGGGCTGTGCACGGATCGGGCCAAGCACATTGCATCCGCCCTGCGGACAGTGGGCTCGGCACGAAGCGGCAGGCGGGCCCGGCAGGTGTTGCCGGGCTGCCACCGGGGTGACGATCCGACCCGCACACGCGCCAACGGATTGACGATCCGAGGGGTCCATGACGGCAAGGCTTGCCGACCGGACGGGGCTGCCGATCGGTCGAAGCTGCCGGTCGGCAGGGAGCTGGTTTTTTGACGCTGCCCGGATCTGGCCGGACTCTCGGCGCTCGGGGGATGCTCTCCACGGCAGCCTGATTGGCTCGTCTCCCCCACAGGATCGCCATGTCCCGTCCCCCGCATCTGAACGAGACGCTCGACACGCCCGCCGCGCGCGCCACGAGCGACAAGCGACGACGTCTCGTCCATGCGCCGAGCTCGCCGCTCTGCACCGTGCTCGCCTCGCTCGATCGCGTCGCCAAGAGCCGTGCCCCTGTGTTGGTCACGGGCGAGAGCGGCACCGGCAAGGAAGGGATCGTACGCATGATCCACGACCTCGCCCCGTGGGCGAGCGGCCCCTTCGTGCCCGTCAACTGCGGCGCCATCCCGACGACGCTGCTCGAGAGCGAGCTCTTCGGGCACGTGCGCGGTGCCTTCACCGGTGCCGATCGGAATCGGGTCGGTCGCTTCGAGGCAGCCTCGGGCGGCACCTTGTTCCTGGATGAGATCGGTGAGACCCCGCTCGAGCTGCAGGTGAAGCTGCTGCGCGTCCTCCAGGATCGCGTCTTCGTACCGGTCGGCGGCTCGACCCCGAAGTCGGCCGACGTGCGCGTCATCGCCGCGACCAACATCGACGTGACCCACGCCGTGCGCGAGGGTCGCTTCCGCGAGGACCTCTTCTTCCGACTGGATGTCATCCGCATCGAGCTGCCGCCGCTGCGCGCACGCCCGATGGACATCGAGCCGCTGGCCCGCCACTTCATCGCGGTGCACGCCGGGCCGAACCAGTCGAAGGTCGACGACGTCACCCCCGAGGCCCTGGCCGAGCTGCGCCGCCACACCTGGCCGGGCAACGTGCGCGAGCTCGAGAACGTCATCCAGGGGATCCTGGTCCTCAAGGAAGCTGGCGCCATCGAGGCGAGCGACATCCGCCACAAGCTCGGCCTGCGCGGACGCGACACCTCGCGCGCGCTCGAGCTGCGCGGCCCCGCCGCCTCGCACTTCGACCTCGGTCCGATCGAGGGCGACGAGGGTCCGACCACGGGGCCGAGCGTGCGCGTGCAGGTCGCCGCGAACCCCGCCAGCACCACCCTCGACTCGCTGCGCCTGGCGCTGCCGGCCGAGGGCCTGGCCCTGAAGGACACGCTCGAGCGCCTCGAGCGCGAGCTCATCACCGAGGCCCTCACCCGCGCCAAGGGCAACCGCGCGCGCGCTGCGTCGCTGCTGGGATTGAACCGCACGACGCTGGTCGAGAAGCTCCGACGCATGCCGATCGGCAAGGTCGAGGACCTCGAGGAGCGCGTCGGCATGAACCCGCTCAATCCGCTCAATCCGATCGGCGAGCTCCGCGCCGAGCACCTCGAGCACTGAGATGGCGACCCGCCCTCCC
Source organism: Deltaproteobacteria bacterium (assembly GCA_016792665.1). Lineage (GTDB taxonomy): Bacteria > Myxococcota_A > UBA9042 > PHBI01 > PHBI01 > WYBB01. The sequence continues at coordinate 15,752 of JAEUKJ010000039.1, forward strand.
CCGCCGCCGCCACCCCCTGTCCCGGGCGGATCGCCTCGGAGCAGCTCCTCGGGGCGCCCTGAGCCGCCGCCGCGCAGCGGGGTCTCGCCGCGACCCGACCTCGGCGCGTCGCCGCGCAGCGGGGTCTCGAGCCGGCCCGAGGTGCTCGAGGACGACGCCCAGCTGACCCAGGAAGAGACGAGCGCCATCGCCGACCTCTTGAGGCAGGGGCTGCCCGAGCCGGAAGAGGCCACGATGGTCGGGCCGACCGTGCGCGGTCCGGCCGAGCCGATCGTCCTGAGATACGACCTCGTCGCGGGCGCGCGCCGGAAAGGCGACGACCTGCCCGGACTCCAGCTCGTGCACGAGCGCTACGCGACCGAGCTCGGCAGCGAGTTCCGCCGCGCCCTCGGCACCGAGGGGACGCTGCTGGCCGAGCGCGTGAGCTACGCCAAGTTCGCCGAGCTCTACGCGCGCCTCACGGTGCCGACCGCGATCCTCATCGCGAACCTGGTCGGCGTCGGCTGCTCGGTCATCATCTCGATGGAGCCGCGCCTCGCGATGCACTTCTTCGACCTCCTCATGGGGGGCGAAGGCGGGCTCACCAAGATCCGCGGTGACCTCGCCTCGCGCGGGTTCACGCAGGCCGAAAAGGGAGTCATGAAGCACCTCCTGGGGATCTTCGCGCGCGCGCTGAAGACCGCCTGGAGCGACATCGCCGAGGTCGACCTCGACCTCCTGCGCGTGGCCAGCGACCCGCGGCACGCGGCGATCTACGAGCCGAGCGAGGCGATGGCCGAGCTGGTCGTGCGCGTCGAGTGGGGCACGGTCGAGGGCAGCATCCGCATGGCCATCCCGACCTCGTTCCTCGGCCAGTACGACGACGTGCTGTCGCGCACCGCGACCCCGAACCACCTTAAGGCCGAGTCGGTCAACATCGACTCCATGCGCCACAACCTCATGCCGGTCGAGGTCGGGCTCTCGGTCATCCTCGGCCGCGCCGACATGACCGTCGAGAAGCTGCTCTCGCTGGCGGTCGGCGACGTCGTGCGCCTCGACGCCGACCCCGACGAACCGATCATCGTCTGCGTCGAGGACGTCCCGAAGATCATCGGCTATCCGACGGTCCAGCGCGGCAATGTCGCCGTGCGGGTCGCGGACTTCATCGGCTCCGGCGACGCGGAGCTCGAAGGACAGGACCATGCCCGACTACCCCGATGAGAACACCGATCCGTTGCGCCGCGCCGCGCCGCGCTCGGTCGAGTTCCTGCTCGACGTGCCGCTGCAGGTCACCGTCGAGCTCGGCCGCACCAAGATGCGCATCGCCGATCTCTTGCGCCTCGCCAAGGGCTCGGTCGTCGAGCTCGACAAGCTCGCCGGCGAGCCGCTGGACCTGCGCGTGAACGGCCAGCTCGTCGCGCGCGGCGAGGCGGTCATCGTCAACGACAAGTTCGGCGTGCGCCTCTCCGACGTCATCGCCCCCCACGAGCGCGTGCGCTCCTTGCGTTAGCGTCAGATGGGCGACGTACTGCCGTGGCTGGATCTGGTCGCCCCCATGCTCTATGGCGGCGTGCTGCTCATGTTGCGGCTCACGACCTGCATCCTGATGCTGCCCGAGCTCGGCCCCGGCTACATGCCCATGCGCTCGCGCCTGGTGCTCGCCTTCGCGCTGACCGTCGCGCTGGACTCGGGGCTCGGGTTGGTCGCCGTGCCCGTGCCCGACTCGATCGCGACGACGCTCATCCACCTCGGTCGCGAGGTCCTCTTCGGCGCGGCGCTCGGCCTCGCGGCGCGCGTCGTGACGGCCGCGGTGCAGATGGCCGGCGACCTCGTCGGCTTGTCGATGGGGCTCTCGCTCTCGACGTTCTTCGACCAGAGCGCCGGTGAGATGCCGCTCGCCATGGGACGCCTCTTCGGGCTGGTGGCGACGCTCATGTTCATGGCGCTGGGCGGTCACCTGGTCGTCGTGGGGGCCCTCTTCGAGCACCTGCGCGACTACCCGGTCGGGGTCGCCGAGATCGTCGTGCCCTCCCTCGGCGACATCGCCCTGACAATGTCGCACGCGCTCGAGACGGCGGTCATCCTCGCGTCTCCGGTCGTGGTCGTGTCGCTGGTCCTCAACGTGGCGATGGGCTTCGTGATGCGCGTCGTGCCGTCGATGAACCTCTTCAACCTGGGCATCGGGATCCTGCTGCTCGGGGGCTTCTTCGCGCTCGCGCTGGAGGGCGACTCGCTGGTCGTCCTGCTGGGCCATGAGATCGACCATCTGCCGACCGCCATGCACACGCTGGCCGGGGGCCGCTGATGGCCAGTGGCGAGGACGCCGAGAAGGACGAGCGCAGGTTCGATCCGACGGAGAAGCGAAAGCGCCAGTTCCGCGAGGAGGGCAAGGTCGCCGTGTCGCGCGACCTGGCGGGCGCGGTGCAGCTCGCGGCCATCGTCACCGCCTTCGTCGTGGTCGGCAACGGGCTCGTCGCGGCCGTGACCGGGTCGCTCACCTGGGTGTTCTCGCATGTCGGTGACAAGGGCGGGCAAGGCCTCGAGGTCGGCGAGGTGGTCTCGACCCACCTCACGGCGTTGCTGCCGCCGACGCTCATCCTGTGCGGGATCTTGTTGGTCGCGACGCTGGTCGGCTACATCGCGCAGACCGGGCTGCTCTTCAACTTCTCGCAGGTGGCCCCGAACTTCGGTCGGCTGAACCCGGCGAAGAAGCTGGCCGACCTGTTCTCGCCCAAGAACTTCTTCGTGAAGTCGGGCCTCACCATCGCCAAGCTCGGGCTCGCGACGTTCGCGGTGACGCTGGTGCTGGCGGGCGCCATGCCACGCATCGCGACCCTGGGCATGGCCACGCTCGAGACGACGACCCACACGCTGACCTCCACGCTGACCGACCTCCTCATCATCACGGTGTCGCTCCTGGCGGTGGTCGCGGCCGTCGACTTCATCTGGCAGAAGCGCAAGATCTCGAGCGAGATGAAGATGACCAAGGAGGAGGTCAAGAAGGAGTCCGAGGAAGAGGAAGGCAAGCCGGAGATCAAGCACAAGCGGCGCCAGAAGCACCGCGAGCTGTCCTTGAATCGCATCATGAAGGAGGTCCCGACCGCCGACGTGGTGCTCACCAACCCGACCCACTACGCGGTCGCGCTGCGCTACCAGCCGGGCAAGGACAAGGCCCCGGTGGTGGTCGCCAAGGGCGCCGACGACCTCGCCGCCATCATCCGCAAGGTCGCGCGCGAGCACGGCGTGCCCATCCTCGAGAACCGGGCCCTCGCCCGCGCGCTCTTCTCGACCGTCAAGGTCGGGCGCCCGGTGCCCTCGAACTTCTTCCAGGCCGTGGCCCAGGTCCTGGCCAAGGTCTACAAGGCCCGCCGCGAGCGGGGCATCGGCCGCAGCGCCTAGCGGACGCCCGAGTTCGCTCAGGCCCTCAAGGCACGCAACCGCGTCAGGCTGCGGGCGCCATGCCCGACGCCGCGATGAAGTCGGCGGGGGGGGCGCGCTCGAAGCGGATCATGCTGCGGTTCGGGTGGACGAAGCCGAGCACCGCGGCGTGCAGACAGAGGCGTGGCGCGCGCGGGCCGCCGTAGTCGGGGTCGCCGACGATCGGGGCGCCGAGCGCTTCGAGGTGGATACGGATCTGGTGGGTGCGGCCGGTGTAGAGCTTCACCGCGACCAGGGCGCGCTCGCGGCCGGGGGTGCCCGGGGCCTCGAAGGTGCGCTCGACCTGGACGTAGCTCTTGGCGGGAACGCCGTCCTCGCCCGCGTGAGCCGCACGCACCTCGCGACCGCGGATGAGGATCGGGACCTCGCACACACCGACGGGCGGGACGCCCTGGGTGACCGCGACGTAGCGGCGCTCGATGGTGTGCTCGCGCAGCTGCGGGGTGAGCCACGCGCTCGCCTCGGGCGTGAGAGCCGCGACCATGAGGCCGCTGGCGCCTTTGTCGAGGCGGTGCATGAGGCGCACGGTCGGGCCGAAGCGGCGCGAGAGCGCGTGGATGAGCGAGCCGACGTCGCCGAGCTCGGAGCCCTGCGAGAGCTGGCCCGAGGGCTTGTCGACGATGACGAGCTCGGAGTCCGCGTAGACGACGTCGAGGTCGAAGCGCTCGGGCACCAGCACGTCCGGGTGCCAGGTCGCTTCGAGGGTCTGGCGCGCGCGCACCGGCTCACTGGCGCGGCGCACCTTGCGGCCGTCGACGGTGACCGCGCCCATGCCGAGCACCTTGCGTGCGAGGTGGCGCGAGAGCTCGGGGACCAACGCCGCGAGCGCCTTGTCGAGGCGCTCTCCATCGAGCTCGTTGGGGACGACAGCCTTGGCCTTGTTCGCTTGCGACATCACTCGCAGTAGGTCGCAGGGTTCCAGCCCGCGGGCAACTGGCAATCACCGCCACCGGCCGTCATGGCCGCGCACGGGGCCTCCTCGCAGACCTGCGGCAGGCCGGGGTCGACTTCACTCACGCGCACCGAGAAGCCATCCCAGGCGGTCGTGATCGGGTCGACGTTGGTCGGCGGGTCGCCGAAGGTGCCGCCCGAGGTCGACAGCGTGCCGGCGATCTTGTCGCGCCCGTCCTCGCCACCGCCCAGTGTCAAGGTCCCCTGGACCTGGAAGGCGGTGAGCGTCACGGGGATGACATTCAAGACCGTGATGCCCACGTCGAAGGGGTCGCTCTGCAGGAAGTAGACGCCCGGGCTCTGCTCGACGAAGCAGCCCGTGAAGGTCACGGCCCAGCCCGTCTCGCCGAGCTCGGCCTCGAAGCCGTCGGGGTGGTTGTAGTTGGGCGGGAGCTGCTCGGCCCCGTCCTTCTTCAAGCGCGCGTAGGTGCCAAAGACCTGGACGCGCCCCGTGGCCTTGTCGATCGCGAAGTCGAGGTACATGTGCAGCCAGATCGGCAGGACCTGCAGGTTCGCGGTCAGCGTCATGACGCCCGTCTCGAAGTCGATGTCGAGCGGCAGGTTCCCGCACTTGGGGTTGATCTGGAAGTCGAAGCTGGTCGGCACCTTGCGTGCGCGGCCAGCGACGTCCTTCAGACCTGCCGCGACCTCGAGGACCAGCGGCTTGCCGATGCGCCCCGCGAAGGCCCCGTTCTGGGTGAGCGTCGCACGCGTCCTGGAATCGTCGAGGCTCAAGGTCATCGTCCCGCACGGCGAGGTCGCAGTGGTACAGTCGGCGACCAGCGGGGTCACGTCCCAGATGAGGTTGCCCTCGATGTCCTTCTCGGA
>JAEUKJ010000288.1 GCA_016792665.1 Deltaproteobacteria bacterium
ATCGAGGGCTCCGATGGCCTGGGACAGATCCCGCGACGTGAGGTGCCGCGCGAAGGTCGAATGTGACCGCGACGCGGGGCCCGCAAGGCACCACGTCGAAGGTCAGGGGAGCACAACGGGCGTGGCAATGGCAAGGGGTGGTGCGCACTCAAGTGCGGCGTCGGGCGGAACCGCACGAATCCCAGTCGTTTAGCGCCTGCGAATGGTCTGGCCCGGCCCGCCCTCGGCGCTCTCCGACGTGAGCTCAGGCGAACATCACGGCTCGTCGACGAGTGCGAGGCCTGCTTCGGAGTCGCTCAGCGCGAGTGCGCCCGGGGTCGCAACGGCGCGCGCACGGATGGCGGCAAGCGCGCTCCGGGCCGCGGCGCGTGCGGGTCCGCGGTCGGCTGCGACCACGTTCAGGGCGGGCACGCTCTCGGCCGTCCCGAGGCGCTCGAGCGCGCTCACCGCCGTCAGGACCACGATCGTGTCCTCGTGCCCGAGGAGCCTCATGAGCGCCTCCTCGGGAAGGGTCGCCCAGAGCCGCGGGGCCGCGAGCCGGGTCGCCGTCAAGAGCCGCACCGCGTCGTCCGCCCCGAGCAGGCCGGTGAGCTGGGACTCCCTGTCGCGTGCCGCGACCATGTGCGCCGCGATGCGGATGCGCACACTCGCGAGGGTCTCCGACCCCAGGCGTCGCATGAGCCGATCCCCCAGGTCGTCCGGCTTCACGAAGGCCTTGGCCAGTGCGACCGCCTCCGTGATGAGCGCCACCATGTCCCCGAGGTAGCTCCCGCTTCGCTTGATGACCGCCCGCGACCCGCTGCCCGAGGCCTTGCCCGTGAAGCTCCAGCCGTGCAGGACGGCCGCGCTCATGCGCCGCCGCGTCTCGGGGTCGCACAAGGCGAGCACCAGCGACGGGTCTCCGTGGATGCGCGCGACCCCGTCGAAGCTGCCGTCGCCCGTCTCGACGTCGCCGCTCTTGCGCATGCCCTCGGCCTCGATGGCGATCGGCGCCAGGTCGCGCCCGACCGCGAGCGTCGTCTGCTCGTAGATCTGACCCTCGGAGCCCTCCACGCGCTCGATCACCAGGTCGACCGGCACGCCCTCACGCTCGAAGCTGAGACCGTCGCCCGTGGCCCTCACCCCGAAGTGCCGCGCCAGGTCGGCCAGGGTGGTCGGGCCGGTCGCGGCGCCCCACTTGATCGCCTCGGCCCGCCTCGCCTCGCGTTCCTCGGGCCACACCCGGGCCCGTGACTCCGGCGCGCCGGGCGCTTCTCTCTCGCGCTGCCGCCGCCGCGCCGCCGCGATCCCGACCCCCAAGCCGGCGAAGCCGAGGAGGCTCGCGAAGACCACCAGGACTCCGATGGATTCGCCGTCCAATGGGATACCTCGGGCGTTGGCGGTTGGGCCGCCTGGCTTGCGCCAGGCCTGCGGCGGGAGTCAGCCTGGCCTTCGCCAGGTCGTCAGAACGCGAAGCAGAACGAGAGCGGCCCGAACGGCGTCGCGCAGCAGAAGCACACGCCCGCGCACGGGCCGCACTGGCAGCTCGGGTCGGCGGTCGGGATGCACTTGCCGTCGGCGGCGCACGTCCCTGGCACATTGGCCTGGCAGAAATCCGGGTCATATTGGCAGGTCTGGGGCTGGTTCACGCGGCACGAACCGCCGCCGCACGTGCCCTGGGGGCAGTCCCCGCTGCCGGTCGTGCAGCTGATATTGTCATTGTTGATGGCGACGCACTGTCCCGCCTGGCACTTGCTGCGCTTGCACTGCGCGAGCCCTGGGATGTTGCACGAGAGGTTGTCGTCGCTGGTGTTCACGCAGCCGACGCCGGCCTGGCAGGTGTCGCGCGTGCAGGCGTTGTTGTCGTCGCACGTGTTCGGCCCGCCCGCGACGCACGCGCCCTGGTTGCACTTGTCGTTGACCGTGCAGGGGTTGCCGTCTTCGCAGGGGTTGCTGTTGAAGCTCTTCAGGCAGCCGATGGTGGGGTCGCACTCGTCGGTCGTGCAGGGATTGCCGTCTTCGCAGGTGATCGGGTTGAAGCCGGTGCAGGTGCCGTTCTGGCACTTGTCGACCTGCGTGCAGACGCTGCCGTCGTCGCACAACGCCGTGTTGTCGTTCACGTGGAGGCACGTCCCGGTGTTCGGGTCGCACGAGTCCTTGGTGCACGGGTTCAGGTCGTCGCAGAGGCCGTTGTCGGTGTTGCCGTCGCAGTCGTTGTCGACGAGGTCGCAGATGTCGGGCGCGGGCGGCGTGCCCTCGCAGGTCTCGACGCCGTCGACGCAGGTGCCCTTGCCGGGGCACGAGCCGAACTCGTTGGTGATCTGGCACTGATAGTCGGGCGCGAACTCGTCGGTTTGTCCGTTGCAGTTGTCGTCCAACTTGTTGCAGCTCTCGGGCAGCGGGTCCTTCGCGTCGCATTGCGAGAGCCCGCTCTGCAGGCAGAAGCGCGTGCCTTCGCACTTGCCGTTGGCGTTCTCGACGCCGCACACGGTTGCCTTCTGGAGCTGCTTGGCGAGCGGCGAGCACTTGCACTGCGTGCCCTCCGCCGGGACGCACTGCTTGGCCTCGCCCCCGCCGCCGACCGGCACGTTGCGGCACACGTAGTCGGCGCTCGGGCAGTCGCTGTCGACGTTGCACGCCGCGCCGCAGAAGCGCCCGTCGAGGCCGTAGGCGAGGCAGTAGTTGCCGGCCTCACCGGGGCGGTTGCAGTCGGCCGTCTCGCGGCACGGGTCGCACAGGTTGATGAAGCGCGGGTAGCAGATGTAGGTCGCATCCGTGCCCGGCGCCTCTCGGCACTCGAAGCCGTTGGGGCAGGTGTCGAGGCAGGTGCGAGTACACTGGCGACCGGTCGCGGTCTGGATGCACCAGCCGCTGTTGCAGTCGAGGTTCTCGTCGCAGGTGTAGCCGAACTCGCCGGGCTTGGGCGGCTCGTAGGTGTCGACCGGCGTCGTGTCGGGCTCGGCGGTGTCGACCGTGTCGACCGGCTCGGTGTCGGGCAGGAAGACCTCGGTGTCGCTCACCGTGGTGTCCCCGTCCGCCGTCCCGGTCTTCTCGTCGCTGCCGCAGGCCGCGAACCAGGCTGCGAGCGACACGACCATCCCGGCCTTGATGAATGACGCACCGCGTCCCGAATGCGAATCTCGACCTGCGCGCATGCCACGCTCCTCTACGGCGAACCGAGCGACTCTATCACAAAGGGTGACCCAAAACCGCAAGCCCGATCACGCACGGGTCGGTGATTCGGGCGTTTTCCGCCGGACGAAGGGGCTCAGCGTCTTCCGCGGCGCGGGGTCGCGTCGGTCACCCAGATCGCGACGTCGCGATAACGTCCGCCGACCTTCATCGCGCGCCGCTCGACCCGCTCGAGCGACCAGCCGCCGTCTCCGACCATGCGCTCGAGCGCGTCGTCGTGGCTCGCGATGGCCATCTCGATGCGCTCGAAGCGTCTCGGTCCGAAGCCCTCGGCCAGGGCCTGGTCGCGGAGCTGGCGACCGACCCCACGCCCGCGCAGGGTCGGCGCGACGAGGAGTTGCAGCGTCGCGACATGCGCCCCGCGCACGAACTCGCGCGGCACGAGACGGGCGAGGCCCGCCGCGTTGCGGCCCACCTCGGCGTAGAGGAGGCTCTCGGACCCGTAGCTCATGGCCGAGATGAAGTCGCGGCCGACCTGCTCGAGGTCGCCGTCGAGCTCGTCCGGCTCGACCGGGGCCGACGGTGCGTCGTGCAGCGATGCGTGCACCAACATCCCGAGCGTCATCGCGTCGTCGAAGCTCGGCACGCGGATGCGGGCCGCCGGCGGTCGTATGGGGCGCATCGGGCGGAGCTTCTCCATCAACGGCGCGCGAGCACCCAGGTCCCGCGGACCTTCTGACGCTTGAGGACGCCGTCGAAGGTGCCCGTGGCACGCTCGGCGTCGAAGAAGACGCCGTTGATTCGCACGAACTCGCTGTGGATGGTTCCCGAGAGGCGGAGCTCGAGGCTGTCGCCGGTCTCGTCGGGCTCGAGGTCGAAGATGGCCGGCTGCGCCTCGCGACGGACGAAGGCCTCGGTGATGCGGCCCGCGACCACGGTGATCTGCAGCTCGGCCGCGGCGCCCGCGCCCTCCATCTTGCCGACGAAGAGCCCATCCGGGAGACGCGTCGGACGCGTGCCTTCGATCCGGCGCGAGGGCGTCGTCGTGGGAGCGAGCTCGGGAGGCGGGCGGAGGTCGGCCGACGCGACGCCGGCGCCCAGTAGGATCGCGGCGGTCCCCATCGCGCCGACCCCGTTCTTCATCCACGCCTTCGCTGCGTGCGCCATCGCTTCCGCCCTCGTTCCGGTGTTGCGCGCTCGCGCTCGACTCCAAGAGGAGGCCCGCGCGATGTCCCATCGGTCTTCGCGCACCCGCCGATCGCGCGCAAGCGCTTTTCCGAGTGCATCCGCGCGGTGCGGAGCCGAGGCCTCACTCGCCCGAAGACGGGTCGGGCACGTTCAGCGGGAAGGCGCCGACCGACCACGAACGCCAGCGATACGGCGTGAGCAGTGACTCGTCCCAGCTTCCCATGTCGAAGCCCGGGACATAGATGCGGACGATCTGGATCTGGTTCTGCCCAGGCCAGAGCGCCTGCAGCCCCCACGCGGCCTCGAGGTCGGGCAGCGGCACACGCGTCCGCGGACCGTGGGCCATGATCTGCCAGAACGGAAAGCCCGAAGGATGCAGTAGCGAAATCCAGGTGAGGCTCGCGTCGGCGCCCGGATCCAAGAGCCAGCGCAGCTCGAGCGAGCTCAGGTTGCCGTTCGCGCTGGGGTTGCTCGGCCGCGGGAGCTGCATGAACGGACCGATCACCAGGGTCGCCACGCCGGCCGCGAAGACCCGGCCCGAAGCGGTCTCGCCGACGGCCAACAGATCGGAGCTCGGCGTGCTCGCCTCGCGACGCCAGCGGATCCCATCCCAGCGCAGGACCTCCCCCGCATCACCGACCGCCCACGCGACCTCGGGCGCGCTCGCCGTCACGCCGCGGAGCCCGCGCGAGGTCACCGGCAAGAGCTCGAACCACACGCTGCCATCCCAGCGCAAGATGCGCCCGCCATCGCCGACCGCCCACGCGAGGCTCGGGCCGACCACCGTGACCGCGCGCAGCGCCAAGCCGGGCTTGTCGAGGGTGGTCAGCACCCCGCTCTGCCAACGGCGGATGAGACCGCCGGCGCCGACCAACCAGGCCTCGTCGGGCGAGACCACGGCGATGGCGTTGACGCCGCCCGGAGCGACCTCCGAGACCGCGGTCCAGGCCTCGCCGGGGCCACCTGCCGCCTTGCGCCAGGTGCCGCGCTCGCCCCAGATCCAGAGGCTGCCGTCGCTGGCCCCGGTGATCCCCCACCACGCGGCGCGCGCGACCGCGGCCGGCATCGGCACCGCGAGCCAGCGCAGCCCGTCGAAGTGCACGACCGCGCCGGCATCGCCGACCGCCCACACGTCGTCCGCCGCGTGCGCCCAGATGCCGAAGAGCGGCGACGAGGTCGGCGCCTGCTGGAAGCCCCAGACCTCGCCGTCGAAGGCGACCACGCGGCCGTCGTCGCCCGCCGCCCAGATGCGGTCCGAGCCGGGCAGAGTCGCCATGGCATAGACCGGCTGCGAGATGCCGGTCTTGCGGTGGGCCGGGGTGGTGGCGCCGCCGAGGACGGTCGCCTCGAGCTCGAAGACCGCGTCGGAGAAGATCTCGCGGATTTGGTCCTGCAAGACGAAGCTGCCCAAGCCGTCCGGATCGGGGGCACTCGAGACCGCGGTGGCATAGACCGTCAACGAGGCATCGTAGAGGCTCTCGGCGAAGGCCGCCGGGAAACCGTCGAGCGCGAAGAGGTTCGTGTCGATACCCTCGCCCTCTTGCGGCATGAGGAAGACGCCGTCGGCCCCGAAGTCGACGAAGACCTGGGCGGTGTGCCGCTCGGTCTCGAAGCGACCGACCGGGGCACCGTCGAGCCGTATTCTGAGCTTGCGCGTGAGCGGGATGTCGAGGGTCACATCCTGGCCCTCGACGACTGTGTCGGCCTGCGCGAAGACGTGCCTGCGGACGCCCATCACCAAGGGTCGGAAGACCCCGCTCACGTCGTCTTTCACGCCGCCCAGGCACACGACGGCGTATTCTCCGGGTCGGGTCGCGAAGCGGTACTGTTGGTTGGTGGTCTCGGCGAAGCGCGAGTCGACCGCCGTGAAGACGTCGGCCACGGTCGTCCTGCACATGGCCGTCCGCTGGCCGGACGAGGGCACGCACTGGGCTCCGCCGGTGACGCCCATGCAGGCGTAGCCGCTCGGGCAGTCGCTGGTCTGCGCGCAGGCCGTGGTGCAGCGCGCGCCCTGGCCGTCGATGGGCGTGCACAGGTTGCCGCCACCGCCGCACTCGGCGTCGCTGGCGCAGGGGGCGCACAGGGCGCCTGGGGTCTGACCGGTCGCGAGGCGCGCGTCGCAGTCACCAGGCGGCGTCAGGACGTACTTGTCGAAGCCCAGGACCTTGCCGGCCAGTGTGCTGTCGGGCAGGGGCTGTGAGCCGCCGCCACCGCCGCCGCCGCCGCCCCCGCTGGGCAGGAGCGGGATGAGGGTGAGCGTCACGTCGCGCGCGTCGAACTCGACGATGCTCTCGGTGGTGTAGTTGTCGGCAGCCGCTGTCACCATCTGCATCGGGCCGAAGTACACGTCCGAGAACGTGAGCTGGCCGCGGTCGTCGGTGAGCCCCTGGTAGGGTCCATCGATGTCGTCCCAGAGGATGACGAAGGCGTTGGGCACGCCCTTGCGCGTCACGTAGTCCTGGACCGTGACGTTCAGGGCCTCGGGGATGGGGCCGCCCGAGGTGCCGCCGAAGCGCTGGCGCGGGTCGAAGTAGCGGAAGGACATGGCGATGCGCCCGACCGTGCCCTTGCCGACGTTGACCCAGCCCTCGTCGCCGCGGGGCGCGCGCGCGATGACCTCGTGGTCGTCGACGCGGACGAGGTCGGTGCCGGCGGTGGTGCCGAAGATGGGGTTGGGGAAGGCGGTCTGGAAGCCCTCGCCGAAGAAGCGGACGATGCGGCCCCCGGACTGGGCGCCGAGCCCGGGCGAGACGGCCCAGAGCTTGGCCTCGGTCGCGCGATACTCGAAGGCGGCCGGGAGTCGCAGCTCGCGACCGTCGTGCGTGTAGGTGACGTCGACCGTGCCGGGCACGCCGGGCGGTGCGACGATTTGCAGGGTGTTGCCGCCGCCCGAGCGGACCTGGGCCACACGCCCGCCGATCTTCACGACGCCGTCGCGCGCCAGCCCGGATCCCAAGAGGACCACGTTCAAGCCGGCCAGCGGCCCGGTGTCGGGTGAGACGCGCTCGAGGCCGACGGTCTGGGCATAGGTGTAGACCAGCGGGCTCGTGCTCACGCCGGAGCGGCTCACGACCAGCTCGACGGGGCCCGGCGCGGTGGCGGAGGGGGCCTCGACCACGACCGCGCCTTCCTCGAGGCGGATCTCCAGGATGGTCGCCTCGACCTGCCCGAAGCGCACCGAGACCCCGCTGCGACTCGTCAGCCCGCGCACCGAGATGGCGACCACCTCGCCACCGGCGAGACCGCCCGTCGCGGGGAACGCATGGCCCGCCCAGAGCACCCCGGGAAGGGCGTCCGCGTCCACGCGGAAGAAGGCCTTGGGCAGGCTCGCGGTCGCGACGACGTCGGTCGCCGAGCCATCGCTGTTCTCGGCCACGATGTCGGCAGCCCCGTGCGGGCCCGGCGGGGCGCGCGTCACGAGCAGCTCGCCGCGCGTGTCCACGCTGACGTTCTCGGCCGGCACGCCGGCAAAGCGCACGACCGTGTCCATCGACAGGCCGGTGCCTCGCAGCGTGACCAGCGTCCCACCGCTGGCCGTGCCCGAGACCGGGTCGAGGCCGGCCAGCGTCAAGGGGCGGACGTAAGTGAAGGCGGCGCCGAGGACGCGCTGTTCGAAGCCGTTGGACGCGATGACGTCGACCACGCCAGCGTCGGCCGCGAGCCGCGCGGGGACGATGCCGCGGATGGTCGTGTCGTCGATGCGGCGCGCGCCTTCCAGCATGCGCCCGCCGACGAGGATGCGCGTGCCGGTGGTGAAGCCCGCGCCCTCGACCGTGACCTCGACGCCGCCGTCGATCGACGCGCGCGAGGGCTGGATCGACGCGATGGCGAGCGGGCCGCGATAGAGATAGGCGTCCTCGAGCGTGGCCTCCTGTCCGTCGGGGAGGGTCACGGTGACATCGACGAGACCCGCCGAGCGCGCGGGCACGGTGACGTTGATCTGGGTGTCGTCCAGCGCGAGGACGCCCTCGGCCTTGGTGCCTCCGAAGCGGACCTCGATGCCGATGCCCTTGTTGGTGTCGGTGCCGCCGCCGAGGAAGCCGGCGCCGAAGATCGCGACGCGCTCGCCGCCCACCGGCTCGCCCGCGGCCTCGTACACGCGGCCCAGCGACAAGGGCACGAAGACCTCGGTGTCGCTCGCGTCGGTGGCGTCGCCCGCCGTCTTGTCGGGGAGGTCGGGACAGCCCGCGAGTCCGCCGGCCAGCGCGGTGAAGAACCATGCACAAAGTGCGGCGCGGGGCAGCGGGCGGGGAATGGACATGGGGACGACCATAACGGCCGCACCGGGTCCACTCAAGACGTGGCCTCGTTCTTCCTTATGAACGCGGCTTCTTGCCCCAGGCCACCTGCGCGGCGGTCCGCTTCTTCATCGCGGACAAGAGCGCCAGGGTCCGACCGAGCTTGTCCATGCCCGTCGCGGCCAGCCAGCCGAGACTCTGCCGCGCGAGTGCCACGGCCTGCTCGTCGAAGGGATGCCACCACACCTCGGGCACCGCGTTCTTGTCGACGAGCACGAACTTCGGGCGCGACAGCTCGCGCAGCGCGAGGTGCGAGTTGGTCACGCCGTGCCCCGAGAGGCGGCGGCCCGACCAGGGCGCAACCGGCATCGCAGCCGTGCAGGCCACGTTGTTGATGGCGACGACGCCGGTCGTGGCGCGCTTGGCCAGCGCCTCGGCGCGCGCGGTGTCACGGGTCCAGAAGCTCGTGCCGAGCCCGTAGACGCTGGCGTTGGCGCGCTCCAGGGCGACCTCGGAGGAGGCGACGGACCAGACGGGCAGCACCGGGCCGAAGGTCTCCTCGGTGGCGATCAGGGCGTCGGCGGGAACGTCCTCGAGGATGACGGCGCCCGGGTAGGTGCCGTGGAGCTTTGCGCCGCGGGCCTTCGCGTCGTCCAGGTGGCGCCGCACGA
>JAEUKJ010000289.1 GCA_016792665.1 Deltaproteobacteria bacterium
GGCACGGCCGTCGACATCCAGGACCGCCGCACCCTCGAAGAGCAGCTCCGCCAGGCCCAGAAGATGGAGGCCATCGGGCGCCTCGCCGGCGGCGTTGCCCACGACTTCAATAACCTCCTGACCGTCATCGGCACCAACACCTCCTACCTCAGCGAGACACTCGAAGGCGACGGAGCCATCGACGTCGAGCTCACACGCGAGGTCTTGGCCGAGGTCAGCGCGGCCTCGGATCGCGCTGCCCGGCTGACCGCCCAGCTCCTCGCCTTCGGCCGCAAGAGCCCGCAGAAGCTCGAGTCCATCGAGCCCACCACGCTCGTGCGCGGGCTCTCGACGATGCTGCGCCGCCTGCTCGGGGAGTCCGTCGAGCTGAGCCTCGGGATCGCCCCGGGCCTCGGCCTCGTGCGCGCCGACTCGTCGCAGCTCGAGCAGGTCCTGATGAACCTGTGCATCAACGCGCGCGACGCCATGCCGAACGGCGGGGTCGTGTCGATCCGCGTGCGACGCGTCGTGCTCGCGGCCGGTCCGCGTATCGCCTTCGAGGTCAGGGACCGCGGCGTCGGCATGGACTCGGTCACCCGCGCGCGCGCCTTCGAGCCCTTCTACACGACCAAGCCGCCGGGTCGCGGCACCGGTCTCGGGCTGTCGGTCGCGTTGGGGATCATCCAGCAGAGTGGGGGCACCATCGAGATCGACAGCGAGGTCGGTCAGGGCACCACGGTGCGCGTGCTGCTGCCCGAGCTCGAGCCGACCCCGGCGGCCCTGCCCACGCGTCCCGAGCCCGCTGCACCGCCGGCCCAGGCCACCTCGCACGGCGCCTCGATCCTCGTGGTCGAGGACGAGCCCGCGGTCGCGCGCCTCGTGAAGCGCACGCTCGAGTCGCGCGGCCACTCGGTCCTCGTCGCAGGCGATGCCGACGACGCCCAGGCACTCCTGGCACGCCTCGGTCCGAGCCTGCGCCTGGACCTCCTCGTCACCGATCTCCGCCTGCCGGGACGCTCTGGTCGAGCCCTGGCCGAGGCGCTCCGCGCAGAGCGCCCCGACCTCCCCGTCATCTTCATCTCGGGCTACCACGACGAGGGCGAGCTCAGCTTCCTCCAGAAGCCGTTCCACCCCCAGGCGCTGCTCACCCTGGTCGACGCCGCCCTGGCCGAGCGCGCGACCCGCGAGAGCGGCCTCAGCTGAGCGCGCGCACCTCGAAGACCAGGCTCCCGTCCTTCGCGTCGAGCGTGACCAGGGTCCCGTCGGCGATCTCCCCCGACACGAGCTTCCGCCCGAGCGCGGTCTCGACGTGCCGCTGGATGTACCGCTTGAGCGGTCGCGCTCCGAAGACCGGGTCGTAGCCAGCCTCGGCGATGACGTCGAGCGCGGCGTCGGTCGGCTCGAAGCTCACCTGGCGGTCGGCCAGGCGCCTCTGGAGGCCCTTCAGCTGGAGCGCGACGATGCGCTTGATCTCGCCGCGCGTGAGCGGCCTGAAGAGCGCTATCTCATCGATACGATTGAGGAACTCGGGACGGAAGGCGCGCCGCAGCTCGCCCATCACGAGCTCGCGCGTGAGCTCGTCGATGGTGCCGTCCTCGCGCACCCCTTCGAGGAGGTGCGGCGACCCGATGTTCGAGGTCATGATGATGACCGTGTTCTTGAAGCTCACGGTGCGACCCTGCCCATCGGTGAGGCGACCGTCGTCGAGCACCTGGAGGAGCACGTTGAACACGTCCGGGTGGGCCTTCTCGATTTCGTCGAGCAGCACCACCGCATACGGTCGACGCCGCACGGCCTCGGTGAGCTGCCCGCCCTGATCGAAGCCGACGTAGCCCGGCGGCGCGCCGATGAGGCGGCTCACCGCGTGCTTCTCCATGTACTCGCTCATGTCGATGCGGACGATGTTGTCCTCGGAGTCGAAGAGCGTCTCGGCCAGCGCGCGCGCCAGCTCGGTCTTGCCGACACCGGTCGGTCCGAGGAAGAGGAAGCTGCCGATGGGGCGCTTGGGGTCCTTCAACCCCGAGCGCGCGCGCAGCACCGCGTCGCCGATCGACTCGACCGCCTCGTCCTGGCCGACCACCCGCTGGTGCAGGATCTCGGGCAGGCGCAAGAGCTTCTCACGCTCGCCCTCCAGCAGCTTCGAGACCGGCACGCCGGTCCAGCGCGCGACCACCGCCGCCACGTCCTCCTCGTCGACGGCCTGCTTGAGCAGCGCCCCGCCGGACTGGTTCCGCTTCAGCGCCTCCTCGGCCTCGGTGATCTGCTTCTCGATGGCCGGCAGATCCGCGTACTTCAGCTTGGCCGCCTCGTTCAGGTTGTAGCTGCGCTGCGCCTCCTCGATGCGCTGCTGGATCTTCTGCAGATCCTCCTTCAGCTTCGAGATGCGCTCGATGTGCGTCTTTTCGTCCTCGTAGCGACTCCGCAGCGCACGCGCGTCCTCGCGCACGTTGGCGAGCTCTCCCTGGAGTGCGTTCAAGCGCAGGGCCGAAGCCGAGTCCTTCTCCTTCAAGAGGGACTGCTCCTCGATCTCGAGCTGCAGGATGCGGCGCGTGGCCTGCTCGAGCTCGACCGGCATCGAGGTGATCTCGGCGTGGATCCCGGCCGCCGCCTCGTCCACGAGGTCGATGGCCTTGTCGGGCAGGAAGCGATCGCTGATGTAGCGGTCGCTCAGCACGGCCGCCGCGACCAGCGCGCGGTCGCGGATCTGCACCTTGTGGTGGACCTCGAAGAGCTCCTTCACGCCGCGCAGGATCGAGATGGTGTCCTCGACCGTCGCGGCCGAGACCATGACCGGCTGGAAGCGTCGCTCGAGCGCCTTGTCCTTCTCGATGTACTTCCGATACTCGTCGAGGGTCGTGGCCCCGATGCAGTGCAGCTCACCGCGCGCGAGCATGGGCTTCAAGAGGTTGCCCGCGTCCATGGCCCCCTCGGCCGCGCCCGCGCCGACGATGGTGTGCAGCTCGTCGATGAACAGGATGACCCGCCCCTCGGCGCCCTGGACCTCCTTCAGGACGGCCTTCAGTCGCTCTTCGAACTCGCCCCGGTACTTCGCCCCGGCGATCATCGCGCCCAGATCCAGCGCTACCAGCGACTTGTCCTTCAGGGCCTCGGGCACGTCGCCGCGCACGATGCGCTGGGCCAGCCCCTCGGCGATGGCGGTCTTGCCGACGCCCGGCTCCCCGATGAGGACCGGGTTGTTCTTGGTCTTCCGCGACAAGATGCGGACCACGCGCCGGATCTCCTCGTCGCGGCCGATGACCGGCGAGAGCTTGCCGTTCCGGGCCTCCTTGACGAGGTCGCGACCGTACTTCTCGAGGGCCTCGTAGGTCGCCTCGGGGTTGGCCGAGGTCACCCGCTGCCCACCGCGCACCGCCTCGACGGCCTGCGCGAGCCGGTCCTTGTTGATGTTGAAGGCCTCCAGCAGGCGCCGGGTCGGGGTCTTGGTCATGCCCGTCAAGAACGCCATGAAGACGTGCTCGATGGAGATGTACTCGTCCTTCATGCGCTCGGCCTCGTCGGCAGCGCGCACGAGGAGTTCGTTGAGCTCGCGCGTGACCGAGATTTGACCTGGCGCCGCGCCGGGCCCGCGCACCGAGGGGATCT
>JAEUKJ010000378.1 GCA_016792665.1 Deltaproteobacteria bacterium
CGGTTCGAGATGCTCGGCGGGCTCGGAACCGGCGCCGGCATCGAGACCCTCATCCGCTTGCTCGTCGCGGCGGGCACGGCCGCGAGCCACGGGTTGCCGGGCGAGGTCGGTGTCGGCGTGGCCGCTCAGAACGGCGGGCTCGAGCCCGAGCTCGTGCGCGGGGTCTCGCGCAAGATGATCGAGGACGCCCTCTCCGAGTCGGTGCGGAAGCTGCTCACCGAGAACCGGCACGCCGTCCCGGGGCTCGACCTCGGGCTGGTCTTCGGGGTCCGCTAGGCCTGCCAAGAACGCCTCGCGCGGCGGCCGCAAGATGTGAGAGTCACTCTCGATACCTCCGGCGTCGATGGCACCGTCCGGATCGATGTGGACCTTGATCGCGCCGACGAGTCCGGTCACGAAGGTCGGCATGCCGCGCGCACGATAGCGATCGAGCACGATGGAGTGCGGCGGCATCGGCGCGTGGCCGGGCAGTCCAGACACAAGCGCGATCGGTGCCTCCGTCGCCGCCACCTCCGTCGCCGTGCGCGCGCCTACCGACCCGGTGTCGCCCGCGGATACCAAAGCGTCGAGCAGGTCCTCGGTCGAGGACGAGCGAGACCCGTGATGGGGTGACTTGAGGATGTCGGCTCTCAGCGTGCTGCCTTCGGTGCCTCGCTCGGGGTAGGCGCGGACCAGCTCGCGCTCGGCATTCGCCTCGATGTCGCCGGTCATGAGGACGTGCCGGCCCGCATAGCTCACCCGCATGACCAGCGAGGTGTCGTTGGTCTTGCGCTGGCAATGTCCCCCTGGTCCTTCCAGGTCCCGCGGGGGGCCGAGGACCTCGATCGTCGCGCCCCCGTACACAAGGGGCATGGCGCGACCGACGACGCGAACCCGCCCACCGGAGGCCTCGACCCTCTCGATGGCGCGAGCCACGGCGCGAGAGCGCGCAGCGCAGGGTGGGATCCAGAGCTCGCGCACCGCCATCCGATCGGCCAGCGCCGCCGCGGCCCCGACGTGGTCGAGATGCGCGTGGGTCAAGACCAGCAGATCGATCGACGACCAGCCCGACGCGCGCAGGGTCGGGACCAGCACGCGCTCGGCCAGGCCGCGGTTGTCGTCCCGACTCTTCACCGCGCCGCCGGTGTCGAAGAGGACGCGGGTGCCATCGGGCAGGCGCATGGCGACCGCGTCGCCGTGCCCGACGTCGAACGCGATGAGCGTGAGGCCCGGGCGCGCCGTCTCCCACGACCACGCGATGAGGGTCGTCACGGCCAACGCCAGGCCGCCGATGAGCCGGCCCCGCCCTCGCGTCATCATCATCAAGAGCGCCAACGACGCCATGACCCCCAACACGAGCGGCCAGGACTCGCTCGAGGCGGGGCCCGCGACCGCGCCTGCCCCGCGGATGAGACCGTTGAAGAGCTCGGCCAGGGCCTCGGGCACGGGTGCCAACCAGGCCCCGAGCGGCGGGCACAGGGTGGCGACGAGGGTCCAGACGACGCCCACCGGAAACACCGCGAGGGTCATCAGCGGGATCGCGAAGAGGTTCACCCACAGCCCGTGCACCGAGAGCTGCCCGAACCAGGCCAGGGTCAGCGGCGCGGTGGCCAGCGCGGTTGCGAGATCGGTGATGACCAGGGCCCCCAGCGCCACGAGCGCCACACGCGCCCAGCGTCGCCGCCGCCGCTCGGCGGCCTCTCTCGGGAGCCATGCCTCGACGCGCTGACTCCAATGCTTCACGGTCGGCGCGATGAGCACGAGGCTCGCGGTCGCCGCGAACGAGAGCTGGAAGCCCGCGCGCAAGAGTGCGTCGGGCACCAACAGCGCCGCCCCGATGAGCGCCACCAGCAAGGCCTGTCCACCCGAGGCGCGACGCCTCAGGAGGACCGCACCAAAGCCGATCGCCAGCGCCACCATGGCACGGTCGGTCGCGTCCGATGGCGCGATGATCATCGTGTAGGCCGCGGTCACCACGAGCGCCAAGGCCGCGGCCCACGCGGTCGGCCTGCCCCCCTGGGCGCGGCGCCGGAAGGGCGGGACGCGGATCAAGAGGGCTAGGAAGATGCGATAGACCGCGAGGCCGAGCACCGCGAGGTTCATGCCCGAGATCGCGAGCAGGTGCGTCGTCCCCGTGTCTTGATAGGCAGCGCGCGTCGTCGCGTCGAGCTCACTGCGATCGCCGAGGATGAGGGCGCGATACAGCGCTGTCGCCTCGGCATTCTCGAAGGTCAGGGTCGCGCGCAGATCCATCGCGACCTGGGTCTGCCACGACGGGGTTCGCGACGACGCGTGCGGCGCATCGACCGCGCGCGCGAAGACCGGCGGGCGTGAGTCGGGCACGGTCCCCGGGTTCCTCGGCTGGCGCGGCGACTCGAGGCGCGCCGTCACGCTCACCGCGGCGCCGATCGGCAGCGGCTCGAACCACTTGAACGATGCCCTCAGGGTCGGTGCCTCGAGCGTCAGTGCCTTGCCTCCGCCCAGCGCGGCGACCTCGGGCTCGGCCAAGGTGACTCGCCCCCCGCGTCCCAGCGACTCGGACTCGAGCACGATGCCGCTCACGCTCACGGCCTCGCGCGGCACTTCCTCTTGGATGCGCACCGTCCCGAGGCCCGCCGCCCCGGCCATCGCCAGCCCCCAGAGCGCCCATCGCCAGCGAAGGAGACCGGTCCCCGCGAGGGCCACCGCGAACGACCCCGCGGCCACGAGTCCCACGAGCACGAGCGCACTGACCGCCTCGACCTGGTGATGCAGACCGAGCACCACGGTCGCGTGACACGCCGCGACGGCGCCGAGCCCCATGAGCCGCCCGTGCCCCGCCTGCTCGCCGCCCGTCACCATGATATCGACACCGCCCCCGACCGCGCGTGCGCGCCGAGGCCTCGCGGTACGAGGCATCCCGGCGGAATCGGTCAGGGGGGTATTACCCGGCGAAAGGCGAAAGTGACGCCGGGGCCAGGTCGATTTTTCCTTTTTCAGCGCAGGTGGAGTTTCTTCAGCACTTCCGATGCCTTGTCGAGTACCGCCGAGCCGTAGAGCTTCTCGGCCATACCCTTGAACTGCTCGTAGGCATTCGCGGGCAGCTTGAACGTGAAGACGTTCATGCCCGGGATGGCGAAGCGCTGTTCGACCACGCTCTTGGTGCGCGAGAACTCGCGCAGCCCCTCATCCCCGTGGATGCGCCCGAAGCCCGACTCGCCGATGCCGCCAAAGGGCAGCCCGGGCACCGACCCGAAGGCCAGCACCGTGTTGATGGTCGTCATGCCGCTCACGATGCGCTCGGCCAGCTCGCGCACGTGGGCCTTGCCGAAGATGGCCGCCCCGAGTCCGTAGCTCGTCTGGTTGGCGAGGCGCAGGGCCTCTTCGCTGTCGGGCACCTTCAGGATGGGCAGGATCGGGCCGAAGGTCTCTTCCTTCATGACGAGCATGTCGTGCGTGACATCGACCATGACGGTCGGCGGCACGACGTTGCCCTGCATCTTGTCCGGCCCGCCGACCAGGAACTTCGCCCCCTTGTCGGCGGCGTCCGTGAGGTGCTTCTTGATGATGTCGACCTGCGCCGGCAGCGTGATGGCGCCGATGTGCGCGCCCTCGTACCCGAAGGTCACGCCCTGGGCCTCGGCCACGACCTTGTCGACGAATCGATCATAGATGGATGCGTGCACGTAGCAGCGTTCGATCGACACGCATGCCTGGCCGGCGTTGCTCATCGAGCCCCACACGGCGGCCTCCGCGGCCTTGTCGAGGTCCGCGTCGGGCAGGACGATCATCGGGTCCTTGCCGCCGAGCTCGAGCAGGACCGGGGTCAGTCTCTCGGCCGCGGCCTGCATGACCCGGCGCCCGGTGGCCGGCGATCCGGTGAAGGCGATCTTGTCGACCGCGCCGCGCGCCAGTGCCGCGCCGGTCGCGCCGCGCCCCGTGACGACCTGCAGGAGATCGGGGACCGACAAGGTCTCGGCCGCGATGCGCCCGACCTCGAGGGCCACCAGCGGCGTCAGCTCCGACGGCTTGAAGACGACCGCGTTGCCCGCCGCGAGCGCGTACGCGATCGACCCCATCGGCGTGAAGATCGGGTAGTTCCAGGGGCCGATGACCCCGATGACCCCGAGGGGATGGTAGCTCACCGTGGACTTGAAGTTCGCCATGAGCCCCGACGACACGGTCCGGGTCGAGAGCACTTCGGGGGCGCGCGCGGCCGCGTGCGAGAGGTGTTGGATGGCCAGCAGGACCTCGGCCATGGCGTCGGTCTTGGGCTTGCCGTTCTCGAGGTGGATGAGGGTCGCGAGCGCCTCGGCCGCCTGCGCGAGCCCGCGGCGGAAGGCGCCGAGGTCTCTCCTGCGCTGCGCGTGATCGAAGGCACCCCATCGGCGCGAGGCGCCGCGTGCGCGCGCGATGGCCTGGTCCACGTCGGCCGCGCCGAGATCGGGGACCTGTCCCACGACCTCGCCCGTGTTGGGGTTCTTGACTTGGACGGAGGGGGACGTGAACGACGCGGCCGTGACCATGCTGGGCTCCTCTCTCGGGGACGCGAGGGGATAGCCAATCCGCTCGCCTTTGGGAAGAGACGGGGAGGGGGCCCTGGCGGCGGCCGCTGCTGGCACGTGCGACGGCGGGGAGATCTGTGCTAGAGGCGGCGCGGCTCGACCCGAAGAGAGGTGTCCGATGAAGGCGATGTACAAGTCGATGCGCATGCCGCTGGCGATTTCGACCCTACTCGTGTCGCTGGCGATCTCCACCGCGGCGTGCGGCGACACCGCCTCCGCCGACACCGCCTCGGACACCGACATCGCGGACACCAACATCGCGGACACCGACACCGCGCCCGACACTGCGGACACCGACACTGCGGACACCGCCGACACCACGGACACCGCCGATACCGACACCCGCGCGCCGCTCCCGTCCATCGCCTCGGCCCTTCGCTGGAGCCCGGGCGACGACCCCGCCGAGCTCACGCCGGTCCTCGTCCAGCCAGCCCTCGCCTTCGGTACGGACCATCGCCTGCTGGTCGCCTGGACCGGCAAGCGCGGCGACACCCTCGGCATCTTCGCGGGCCTCTGGGAGGTCGACGACGCCCACACCGCGGTCGCCACGCCGCGCCTCGTCAACACCGACGCGACCGGCCTCCGCAACGAGCCGAGCGCGTGCGCCCTGGCTCACGGTGGCTACGTCATCGCGTGGTCGGTCGACCTCCAGAACGGCACCGACAACCTGCGCGTCGCCTTCCGTCGCTTCGACGCCACCCTCGCGCCGCTCGACCCCGCCGACGTCCTGGTCCGCACGACCGCCCCCGAGGCCTCGCCCAACCACTGGCTCGCGCGCGTCGCTTGCGGCCCCGAAGGCGGCTTCGCGGTCGCGGGGGTGCGCCCTGGCACCGCCGGCTTCGAGGTCTTCGTCCAGCGCTTCGACGACGATGGCAGCCTCGATGGCCCGCCGTTCATCCCCATCGCGCGCACGGTCGGCGGCCAGGCCTTCCCGCACGTCGGCCTCTCGACCGAGGCCCTCTTCGTCGCCTGGGAGGACACCGCCAAGGCCGACGCCGACACGACCATCGCCGCCACCCGCAAGGTCGGCGAGACGCTGACCCACTGGCCGAACGTCGTCGCCGCGCGCGGGTCGGACGCGGTCGCGGCCTTCGTCGCCGTCGACCCCGCCTCGGGCCACGCCCTCCTCGGGGGCCAGGTCGGCGGTCGCGTGCAGCCCTCGCTCGACCTCGGCGCGGCCGAGCTCATCCCGACCCCCTTGCCCGAGTCCGCCCAGACCGCCACCACCTCGGCCGCCGCGGCCGCCTATGCCGCCTCACGCTTTGGCGTGGTCTGGTTCAGGGGCAGCGGCAACGCGGTCGACGTCCGCTATGCACGCCTCGTCGACGGCACCTTCTCGGAAGCCACGACCGTGGCCACCGGCAAGTTCCAGATGGCCTATCGCCCCGCGATCGCCGCGCGCGATGGCGCCGTCGCCCTGGCCTGGGTCGAGTCGCTCGGCGGGGGCGCCTACATCTTGAAGTCCGCGATCTTCGGCGAGTAAGGGCCGGCCCGCCGGGTCGTGGGACCCCGGTGCAACCCGGCGAATGAATCACCGTTCAGTCATTCCCTCGCTGCGGGATCGGCCTCGCGTTACGCCTCGGTGACACCCGATCGTGCGGGGTGCGAAAATAGTTTCGCAGAGCCCCTTGGAATCGACCGATAGGGTCCGTAGAGTGGAGCACCCCGAGGCGACGTCTGCGAGACCGTGGTCTGGGAGATTTCGCACAAGGCCTCGCTCCGCGAGGCTGCCGGCGAGTGCAGTTCCGAAGGACCACGCCTGTGACGACCGCGACCCTCGACATGATGACGCTCAACACCTGGGGCTTCCGTTGGCCGCTCGCGCGCCACCGCGCCACCCGCTTCGACCGGCTCCAGCGCCATCTTTCCGAGGACCAGTACGACGTCGTCCTCCTCCAGGAGCTGTGGGCCGGCGCCAAGACCGCGCTCGGCGACACCGGCATGGTCTGGACCGGCGAGGACGCGCAGACCCAGCGCGGCGTGCGCATGGTCGAGTCCGGGCTCGGTGTGAAGGTGCGCCGCGGGCTCTCGCGCTCGGTCGGTGCGGTGCGTGAGCTGGTGCGCTCGTTCTCGCATCATCGCGGCTGGGACCGGGTCAAGACCAAGGGCATCTTCTCGGTCGAGGTCCAGACCTCGCAGGGGCCGGTGACCTTCGTCAACACGCACCTCCAGGCGCAGGAGAACCAGGCCCGCATCCGCCGTACGCAGCTCGATGAGGTCCTGGAGGCCCTCGACCAGACCCGGACGCCGGTCGTCCTGGCTGGCGACTTCAACCTCTTCGACCGCAACGCCGAGGATCGCGCCGCGGCCGCCTCGCTCGAGCGGCACGGCTTCCGCGACGCCTCGTTGTCGCTCGACCGCCCCGACGCGACCTACCTCTCGGCCAATCCCTACGTGCCCGAGCGCGACGACCACCGCTTCGACCGCATCTACCTGCGCGACGGTGCACGCGGGACCGACGGCCGCCAGACCCGCCTCACGGCCGAGTCGGTGCATGTGATCGTCGACCACACCGCACCGTTCTCGGACCATGAAGCCGTCGCCGCGAAGATTCGCATCGAACGCGACTGACTCAGCGCCTGGTGCCGTGACGCCGACATCGAAACGTCGGCGGCGAAGCACTAGCGCGAGAAGACGTACGTGTTGCCGGTCTTCACCTCGACCCGCACCATGCCCCAGCTCCCGTGCGCGATGACCAGGTTGCCGTCGAGCGGGTCGTAGAACGTGCCGCTGCGGTTCTGGTTGTCGACATCGCCCGGGCCGCGCATGCAGCTGTACCAATCCGAGGTCGTCGACAGGCAGCGGATGCCGCCGAGCTCGGTCGGCGCCGCGCCGTCGTGGCCCACGATGTCGAGCGCCACGATGCGCGTCGTGTCGTAGCCGCCGGTCGTCCAGAGGACCTCGCGCTCGGGATCCCACACCGAGTAGGTGTCGCCGATGATGCTCGAGAACAGGTTCTCGCGATCGCCGGTCGCGACGTTGACGCGATAGTAGCGCGTGCCCGCCCCGCCCGAGCCGATGCCGTCCAGCGCATAGAGCCACGCGACCCCGGCCTCGTCCTCACGATAGAAGAGGTTCGCCGGGTTCGACGCGAAGTTGTTCGGCCCGCCGCCGAGCGGCCCAGTGCCGTCGGCCAGCCCGTAGTCCGCGCCCTGGTCGGCCGGGGCGCGCGGCGCGTAGCGGTTGCCGTTGGTCGCCGCGAAGCGCGTGATCCATGTGCACTTCGAGCCGTCGGCCGAGATGCGCACGATGCCGCGCGGCCCCTTGGCCGGCCCGTTCTGCGAGGCGCTCAGGAAGAAGTCGCCGTTGGGGGCCATCGTCAGGTTCTGCCCGGTGAGCGTCATCTGCAGGCTGTAGCGGCTGCCTGCGGTGATCGCGTCGACACCGACCGTGCTGCCGTTGTGGCACTGGCTCGCGGGGAAGGTGCTCGGGTCCACGACGTCGCGATGCAGCAGCGACTGCTCTTTCCAGATGAGCGTGCGATCGCCGGTGGCGGGGTCGATGCGCATCATCTGCGCCGGGTGCCCGGCTTCCCAGCTCATCGTGTAGAGCATGCCGTCGGCCCCGCGCTTGATGTCTTGCACCGCGCGCAAGGTCGGCCCCGCGCCGCGCTGACCCTCGGGCGTGTAGCCCGACACGAGCGCGCGATTGCCCACCGTCGAGCTCGACCAGTCCACGTCCACCGACAGGATGGCGCCGTAGTAGGTGAACTCGGGGTTGCCGTCGGTCGCGGTGTTGTCCTTCCACTGCGCGCCCACGTAGACCTTGCGCTCCGCGTGGTCGAGGAAGCCGCCATTCAAGCGCGTGGCGCCCGCGTCCGCGCCGAACTCCTTCCTCCAGCGCCGCACGCTCGGGCCGGTGCCGAGCTCGAAGTTGCCCGAGTCGGTCACGTTCTCGCAGCGGTTGAACGCCGCGAAGTCCGGGTGGCTCGCGTCGGTCGGGCGCCCGACCTGGGTCTTGGCGCAGCGGCAGTCCATCTCGAACTGGGTCTTGTTGTTGATCAAGCGATCGTCGGCCGACGGGCACGCGTAGCGCCAGTAAGGGCTCGACTCGTCCGCGATGGTCGACACGCAGCTCGCCGAACCTTCGGCGTTCTTGCAGATGGCCGAGCAGAAGTCCGCGTTCTTGCACTCGTCGATGTCGACGCAGAACTGGTTCATCCCCGACGTGTCGCCACTCACGGTGCGCCGCTCCCAGCCGCTCGGGCACTCGCACAGGAAGCCGGCCTCGACGTTGGTGCAGCCGGAGGTGGCGACCCCGCAGATCGCTTGCCGATCCATCGTCGCGCACTCGTCGACATCGACGCACGGGTCTTCCGGCGCCGGGCCCTGCTTCTCGAAGCCGGCCGGACAGGCGCACGTGAAGCTACCCTGCGGGGTGTTGTTGCAGCGCGCGTACGCCGAGCCACACACATCCGTCGGCCCGTCGGCGCACTCGTTGATGTCCTCACAGCGCCGCCCGACCCCCGCGCTCGCATAGCCTGCGGGGCACTCGCACGAGAACGACTCACCGACCGGGGTGCAGGTCGCGCCCTCCATCGAGCCACACAAGGTGGCGTCGAAAGCGCAGGCATTGCGCTCGGTTCCGGGCTCGGCTTGAGGCTCGCAACCCGCGGCAAACACGAGATAAAAGAATGCAGCGCCGACGCCCGAGGGGCGCAGCTGGATCGACTTCATGAGACCTCCGTGCGGTGCGAACCGAACACCGTCGGCTGTCACCATGCGAGGTCCCGACGGGCCGGGGCAACGCCGAATGCACGGCTGTCAGACCGGTGTACGACCGCACGCAGAAGGCCTCGCGGAGCGAGGCTGCCCAAGTGCCCGCACGCAGAAGGCCTCGCGGAGCGAGGCTGCCCAAGTGCCCGCGCGCAGAAGGCCTCGCGGAGCGAGGCTGCCCAAGAGACCGCGCGCCTCACACCCCGGGGGCGAGGTCGTCCTTGATGAGGTAGTGGTTCTTGGGATTGTCGGCGTCGTAGATCACGCCGAGCCGCGTCCCAGGCGGGTTCGCGAGCGCGACCAGGGTCGAGACCCCATGACTCCCGCTGATGGTCCCGCGGCCGTCGGTCTCGAAGCGGTAGTTGAGCTTCATGCTCGACTCGCCCGAGCTCTCGCGTGCGGTGATCTCCGCGACCGCGTAGTTCCCGTGCACGAAGAGGCGCCCGCCCGGTGTGCCGTCGTCGGGCAAGGTCGCGTCGTGCCTCCGTGAGATCACGCTGAGCCCCTTCGCGGACGCGATCCACGCGAGGAGCGTGACCACGCTCGCCAGCGCACTCTCGAGCGCCAGCGCCGTGATGAGCCCAGCCAGGAATGCGACGTGCAGGAGGCACCCGGCCGGGTGCGAGTAGCGCCCGCGCATGAGCTTGTAGACGTGCGCGTGCTTGCCGCGCGCGTCGCGGGGCGGCGGCCCGAGGTCGCGGAGCTTCCGTGCCACGGGCTTGCCGACCGGGACCACCGGCCTCTCGATGGTGGTGGGGTCGCGCACGACGGGCACGGCCGCCTTCGGGGCTCGGCTCTCGACGATGTCGCCCATCAAGAGGGCCCGCGCCTCACTCGCGCTCTGCGGTCGATCGCGCGGCGCCGGGGCCAGCAGCGCCTTCAAGAGGCGCACGAAGCGCGGGCTCATGCCGAGCCCGTCGGGCACCTCGAGCCGCCCCGACGCGAAGTCGTGCTCGGCCGGCGCGCGCCCCGTGACGAGGTGCAAGAGCGTCGCCCCGAGCGCGTAGAGGTCGCTCCACGGCCCGACCTGACCGAGGTACTGCTCGGGTGGCATGTAGCCGGCCGTGCCGACGATCGTCATGCCGCCTTCGCCGCTGGCACCCGCGCGCCACCCGTCGCAGACCCCGCCGAAGTCGATGAGCACGGGCGACCCGTCCTCGCGCAGGATGATGTTCGACGGCTTGATGTCGCGATGGAAGACGGGCGGTGCGCGCCCGTGCAGGTAGACCAGCACGTCGAGCAGGTCGCTCGCGAGCTGCATGACCTCGACCTCGCCGAGCCTCGGCCCGAGCCGGATATACTCGCCCAGCGAGCGGCCCTCGATCCACTCCATCACGAGGTGGATCTCGGCGCCCTGGCCGCGGTCTTCCTCGATCGTCGCGATCAGCTCGGGCACCGCGTGATGCCTGAGGCTGCCCAGGACCCGCGCCTCGCGCTCGAACAGCTCGAGCTGCTTCCAGTCCTCGAGCGAGCGCGCGTGTAGCACCTTCACCGCGACCTGGCGCCCGGTCGCGAGCTCGGTCGCGAGCCACGTCGTCGCCGCCGCGCCGCTGCCGAGGACACGCTCCAAGCGGACGCGCTCGCCCACGACGTGTCCGGCCCGATCCCGCTCGCGATCGTTTGTCGTTCCACTCATGCGCCCTCGGCTACCACGAGCGCCCCCCGCGCGGAAGGGAGCCCCGCCCTCGGAACCCTTGTCACCGCGGAGCCGACTTGCTACCGCACGCCCGTGGAAACCCCCGACCCCGACCTCGTGCTCGACCTCGACCCCGACACCACGCCCGCCCGCGCGCCGCGCCCCGAGCGTGCCCCGCTCTCGGAGAGCACGGCCCACCTCCTCGCCCCCGGCGACAACGTCATCTTCGTCGACCGCGAGGCCCGCGAGTACTTCGCGACCTTGACACCAAACCGTGTCATCGACATCCGCGGCAACCTCATCGCGCACGACCGCCTCTTCGGCGCGCCCGAGGGGGTGCGCGTGCGCGGCAGCCGCGCGGTCGAGTTCCGCGTCGTGCGCGCCACCCTGCCGCAGTACACGCGCCTCATGCAGCGCCATGCGCAGATCATCTACCCGAAGGACGCGGCGCTGCTC
>JAEUKJ010000402.1 GCA_016792665.1 Deltaproteobacteria bacterium
CGCCGTATCGCCCCCGGTGGTGTCGGGCAGAGCCACCGGGTCGCTGGCGTCGGGGGTCGCTTCGACGACCTCGGGTGCGGGCTCGACCGCCTCGGGCCCGGGCTCGACCGTGACGTCCTCGGTCGGCGGCACATAGAGATCGAGGTAGCTCGCGCACGGCGAATACCCCGAGACGACCCCGACCCCGAACGGGAACGGATCGGGGTTCGACAGCGGCGTCCCCTCGGGGCGGACGGTGCCGTTGCTGGTGCCCTCGGCGTCGCCCCAGCCGACGCAGCGCGTGTCGCTCGTCGCCTTCTGGATATCGCTCCAGGCCAAGAGACACAGCTCGGCCTGGCCGGTCGGGCATGCATAGTAGAGGTAGCCCTCGACCGCGCCCGAGAACCCCGACATGCCCCACTGCGTGCCGCCCGGGCCCTCGCCATCGTGGACCGTGAAGAGGCCGCGGATGACCACGGTCGGCGTCGCGCTCTCGCCGCCAAAGACCGTGACCTCCAGCGGGGCCTTGCCCCAGACGCCAGCCGGGGCACTCGCCAACGCCGCACCGCCGAGCCCCATCACCCCCAGGCCGCCGATGACGAGCCTCGATCCCCACGACCCCAACGCGCTTCGCGTGCCCATGCAAGCCTCCTCGACGCCACGGCGCCATCTCCGTGTTCCGTGAGCTGACCCTAGCCAGTCCCCGGGTCCAGCGCCAATGCCGATGGCCTATCGTTCACCATAAGCGGAGCGCATACTCGACCCACCTCCTCGAAACCGCTAGGGTCCTTTCGTGAGCCACATTCACCGTCAACTCCTCCTGGCCATCGCCCTCTCCCTGCCGCTGTCCGCGTGCCCCAGCGACAGCGCGACCTCGGACACCCAGGACACGGTCTTCGCCCCCGACACCGCCGACACCGCCGACACCGCGCCGGTCGACACCGACACGAGGGACAGTGGGCCCGCCGACTTCGACGAGGACCAGCCGCCCGACGTCGACACGGCACCCGACGCCGCACCCGACACCGCACCCGACGTCGCAGACACCGACACCACCGACGACACCGCCCCGGACGCTGCGCTCGAGGACACCGACACGAGCGACACCTCGTCGGGCGACACCGCCGAGACCGACACCGTCCAGGGTCCGGTCGCGGTCTCGCGCACCCACTGGCGCGTCACGTTCGAGGACGACTTCCGCGGCCCGACCGGCAAGCCCTCCGACGACTACTGCTACGGCGAGCTCAAGCCGCAATGTCATATCTGGCCCGGCGGCAGCTTCGACTGCGACCTCGTCGGCGACGATCGCCGCGCCCCGATCGAGCCCGTGCGCGACAACTTCATCGCGGCCCTGAAGACCCTCCTGCCGGATCGGGACTACGCGGCGATGTCGCTCGGCGAGGTCAAGGCCCTCTACGGGCAGGTCATTCGCGATCGCCTGGCGAACCTCGACAAGTGCAACTGGACCCTCTACACGATGGTCAATTGGATGGCGACCGACTACCAGGGGCACTGGTCGGCGCGCTTCGACGCCACCCAGGTCGAGGTCGACACGCGCGGCAAGGGCACGCTGCGCCTCTACGCCACGCGCGCCCCGATGCAGACCAACTGCATCTTCGGCGGCGCCGGTGGCGATCCGAATTGTCAGATTCACGCCTTTGCCGCCGGGGCCTTGAAGGTCGGTGTCAATTACTGGGTCGATCCCAACCCGGGCTGGCCCGGCGTCTACTACGCCCCGACCGGCGGCACCTGCCCGAACGGCGGCACCTTCACCGGCGTCAACTGCCTGGTCTACGCCTTCCCGCCCAACGTCCTCGAGGCCAGAGACGTCAGCTATTGGGCCGACGCGGACCCGCGCTGGCCCGGGGTCTATTATGCCAATCGCGCCTATGCCTGCCGTGACAATATCGACTATTCGCCGGATTTGGCATTTCGCAACCTCACCTGTCCCATCCTCAACGGTGGGGTCATGAGCTTCCCGATGACGAACCGCCTCTGGACCGATCCAGACGGGGTCGTCCAGCCCCGCGGCGTTGCCCAGCGCCGCGGCCGCTTCGAGGCGAAGGCCAAGATCCCCAAGGGAATCGGCGCTTTCCCGGCGACGTGGCTCATGCCGATCGAAGGCGGCTGGCCCTACAAGGGCGGCGAGATCGACGTGATGGAGGCGCGGGATGCCGCCGACGAGGTCTACCAGACCTACCACAACGGCAAGTGCTACGACCCCACCACGAAGCAGCGCATCGACGCCGAGGACTCCGCCGATTGTGCGCGCAAGGGCGGCGCCACGACGCACCTCTCGAAGGGCTTCACGACGCGGCAGCGCGTCTCCGACGAGTTCTGGAAGCGCGACCATCTCTACGCCGTCGAGTGGACCGAGACCCCCGCGGGCGACCGCCTCGACTACTTCATCAACAACCTGAAGGTCGGGACGATCCAGGTCGGCACCAGCGGCACGCTCACCGAGGGCGCCCCGCCCCAGCTCGCCGCGTACGAGCGCGACAACTTCCCGACCAGCCCCTTCTACTGGATCCTCAACCACTCGACCTGGGTCGGCGCCAACAACCAGGCCAGCTTCGCACAGCAGACCTTCGCCATCGACTACGTGCGGAACTACGTCGCCTGCGGCACCGACCCGCGCGAGTACTGCCCACAGGGCGGCCGCTTCGTCGAAGGCACGGGCTGCATCGGACCCAACGGACGCGTCTCACCGAGCCCGTGCCAACCGAGCGCGCGTCCCTGCGTCAACGGCGGCGAGCTCGTCGGCGGGCGATGCAAGGTCTGGGACTTCGCCCCCGGTCAGATCGCCGCGGCCCCCGCGTACTGGGTCGACCCCGACCCGCAGTGGCCCGGCGTGTACTACGCCAAGGTCAATGGCGCCTGTCCCTATGGCGGCGAGGGCACGGTCAACTGCCAGATCGTCGGCTTCCCCGAGGGTCTCGTCGAGACCGGGGTCAGCTACCTCGTCGACAAGACGACCTCACCGCCCGGGGTCTACTACACGCCCGACTTCCGCGACTGAAATCCCCGACGCGGACGCGCGTGCATCCTTCGGGGTCGTCACGTCCGGGGTCTCCGGCGGCGGCTCGTGGTTGGGCCGATTCGACCCACCGCAGCGCGGCGCGGCGTCGGCCAGGAAGAGGGGGATGGCAATAGACAGGGCACGAATCGGCTTGGTGCGCATGTCTCCAGGAGACGCAAGGTCCACGCGATTCGAAAAGAGAGAGGCCCGATTTTGCTCGGGCCTGCTCGGTGAGACATGATACCGGCCAGGGCCGTGGCCCTCAGGAGAACCCCATGCGCACGCTCGCACACCCGCTCGTCCTCGCCGTCCTGCTGCTCGGCGCCCAGCTGACGCTCGCGCCGGAGGCCAACGCCAAGCGCGGCGACGACCGCGCCAAGCTCGAGAAGTCCTGCAAGGGCGGCAAGGCCTCGGACTGCGTCGACCTCGCCTACATGTGGGCCGAAGGAGACCGCGGTCCCGAAGACCAGAAGAAGGCCATCGAGCTCTACCGCGCGGCCTGCGACCTGAAAGAGGTCCAGGGCTGTCACGAGCTCGCGCGCTACTACGAGGCCGGGGTCCACATCGCGGCCGACGGCGCCAAGGCCTCGGCCCTCTACGACCAGGCCTGTGAGGGCGGCTATCTCGATGCGTGCAAGGCGCTCGCCGCGCTCGTGTCGAAGGGCGACAAGCTGCCGGTCGATCCGGTCCGCGCCCGCGCGGTCTACGGCAAGGCCTGCAAGCTCGGCGACGGGGTGAGCTGCTACGAGCTCGGCCTCCTCTGGCAGAACGGCAAGGGCGGAGACCTCAACCTGACCAAGGCGCGCGAGACCTTCGTCGCCGGCTGCGACTCGGCCGACGCGCGCTGCTGCCTCCAGGCCGCGGTCATGGCCAAGGACGGCTCGGGCGGCCCCAAGGACGCCGAGCTCTCGAAGAAGCTCTTCGAGACGGCCTGCACCTACGGCGGGCCGCGCTTCTGCAATGGCGGCCAGGGCAACGAGACGCGCACCACCGACGGCGGCAAAGAGGTCAACGCCAACGAGTGCAAGGGGTCGGACTCGTCGCGCTGCATGGTCAACAAGGTCATGCGCTACAGCCCGAATATCTCGGTCGAAAAGCTGAAGGCATCCGAGGACTTCTTCCGCCAGAAGTGCGTCGACAAGGACAAGAACGGGTGCCAGAAGCTGGGCCTCATCCTGCAGGACACCGACCCGAAGCAGGCCCGTGACCTCTTCGACCGGAGCTGCTTCCTCGGCAATCAGGAAGGCTGCGTCAACCTCGGCTACATGTACCTCAGCGGCGATGGCCTGGCCGAGGAGCAAGAGCGCGCGCGCCTCCTGTTCCTCGCGGCCTGCGACGCCGACGACGGGCTCGGCTGCGTCAACTTCGGCATCTACGTCTTCACCGCGGTGGGCGCGAAGAAGGACGACAAGCTGGCGCTCGCGCAGTTCGAGAAGGGCTGCAAGCTCGGCGAGGCGACCGGGTGCCACAACGCGGGCATCATGTACAACCTCGGCATGGGCACGACCAAGGACGTCGCGCGCGCCAAGGCCCTCTTGAAAGAGGCCTGCGACAACGGCCTCCCGGCCGCGTGCCGCGCCGTCCAGCAGTAGTCCGGGCCGCGAACGCGCGAAGAGTTTTACAAGTCCATCGCCGCGCGCGGCGCGTCTCCGTCGACTCCTGAACGGAGGCCGCCCATGCTCGCACGAACCTTCTTTGCGCTCGCTCTCGTCATGACGACCGTCGCAGTCCCCGCATCGGCCCGCGAGCCCGGCCCGCAGGCCGGTGCCGCGGGGATCTCGGCGCTCGAGTACTTCCCGCCCGAGCACCTGGCGCGTCGTCCGGGCTTCGCCATCGCGGTGGTCTACGTCACGCGCGCCACGCCCAGCGGTACCTTCGGTCGTCCCCCCAGGGTCGAGCTCCAGGTGTTTCGAGTGCTCGGCGGTACGCTGCCCCGCGACCTGCCGCGGGAGCGCGTGAAGGGGCTCTGGAACGCGCCGCCCTCGGGGATCGACTGGAGCGGCCCCAGCGCGGACACCTACCGACGAACCTGGTCGGCGCGCCCCCTCGCGGCGCCCGAGGTCGGCCGGGTCTACATCGCGCTGGTCGGGCTCGACCGCGGAGCCGACGGCCTCATCACCCTCGAGCCGGCCTTGCGGGAACTCTGGTCCGATGCAGGTGAAGCGCTCTGGCGCACGCGCATCGCGCATCCTCGCCGCATCGACGACTGACGACGGCCGAAGGAGCCAGACTGCCCAACGGCGCGATCGGGTCGGGAGTAGTCGGCGCGCTTCGACCCTTGTGGCGGGGTCCGCTCACTGTCACCTCGAAGGAACGACCCATGGGACCCACCTCACTCCTCTTCGCGCTGCTCCTCACGCCGACCCAGACCCCGACGCCCGAAGCCCAGCGCCTCGCGGCGCTCGAGGCCGACCCGAGCATCTCGTGCTATGCCGTCGCCTTCGATCGCCCGTCGGTGCCGGTGCGCGAGAACTACTTCACGTACTCGCCCATCGTCGCGAGCATCCCGCGCGGCAAGGTCTTCCTGGGCCAGCGCGTCGTCGGCGAGAACAAGGTGCTGGTGATGTCGCCCAACGCGCCGATGGAGATCGGCATCGCGCGCTTCACCTTCACCGAGGTCGTCGCGCGCGACCAGTGCAAGGGCAAGGCCCTCTACCAGCCGCGCTACGACGAGCTGCTCGTGTGGAGCCCGCCCTTTGACGGGCTCACGCCAGCGCCTTCGCCCAAGCCGCCCGCGCAGCTCCTCACGTCGTGGGGGTGCTTCGAGGCCCCGAAGGCGACACGTCTCGCCAGCGCCGACGAGACGACGGTGCCCGCCGGACAGGCCTTCTTCGCCGAGCGTCCGCTGGTCGGCAACCACTACAGCACGACGCTGAGCGTCCTCGACGCCAAGAGCGGCGAGGCCCTCGGCACGGTGAGCGAGCGCAAGGTGAAGCAGGTGCCGCTGTCGCGCTGCGGCGCGGCGCTCGCGCGCTGACCTGCCGTCTTTTGCCTCGCGAGGCGATCGAGCCGCGATGGCGCGCGGGGTCAGACGCCCCAGTCGAGGCCCGGAAAGCGGGTCTCGGCGGGCAGGTCGAGGTCGAAGTGTTGGGCCAGGGCAGAGACCAACGCCTCCGGGCTCTCGAGGAGGCGCGTGTGTCCGACCCCGTCGGGGCCGCGCTCTGTGAGCTCGCGGTTCAGCAGCGTGACGCGTCCGGTCGGGGTCGCGCGCGCGACGATGAGGCGGTCGCGGAAGTGGGAGCGCGGGTGCGCGCTGGTGAACCAGTTGCCGAGCTCGCGGTCGATGGGGTGCATGACTTCGAGGGTGAACTCGCAGACGTCGTGCCACTGCCCGTCGGCGAGCTGCGCCTGATGGAAGAGGCGCGCGTCGGGAGAGCGCTGCGAGAGCCCCGACCATGCGCCCTCGGCGATGATGCGGCGTGGCTCGTGCGGGGTAGCCTGAGGCTGCCCCAGGGTGTCGGCGGAGAGGCGCAGGGCGGCCGTCGGCGAGAGCCCGCCAACCCCGACGTCGGCCAGCCAGCGCTCACCGTCGAGCGTGACCAGCACGAACACGTGGGTGCGCGGCGGCGTGAAGTCGCGGGCGCGACCGATGCGCACGCGCGCGCTCACGGCCTGGGCCTCGAAGCCGAGCGTGGTCAGGACGTGGAGCAGCCAGGTGTTGTGCTCGAAGCAGTAGCCCCCGCGGCGCGCGTGCACGAGCTTCTGCGCGATGGCGGAGAGCTCGAGGTCGATCCCGCGCCCGAGCAGGACGTCGATGTTCTCGAAGGGGATCGCCGTGACGTGGGCGAAGACGATCGCGTTCAGGGTCGAGAGTGACACGTCCCGGGGACCGTCGTAGCCGATGCGCGCGAAATAGGCGTCGATATCGAGGTCGGTCGGCGTGGCATTCTCGGCGCTCATGGTCCCGTCTCCCTTGCGAGGCTCGCCAGCATGCCACACGCCGCGTGCTGCGCGCGGCCGCCTGAATAGCGGCGCACCACGGGCTGGCCCAGCGCGCGCAACCGGTCGCGAAAGGCGTCCAGCTCGGCGGCGGAGGCACGCACAAACTCAGCCTCGTCCGTCGCCATCCTCGTCATTCCAGGCGGAGCCTGGCTGCCGACGGATGCATTGATGTCGATCAGGTTCAGCTTGTAGGCCGTGTCGGGCAAGAGCGCGCGCAGGGCGTCGACCTCGTCCTGGCCGGTGTTGACGCCGCTCATGACGACCCAGGCGAGGGTCACGCGCTCGCGGCGCGCCGCAGCATAGTCGGCGATGGCGGCGGCGAGCTCGGGGAGGTCCCACTTGCGGGTCACGGGCAGGAGCGACTTGCGACGCGACGAGATGGCCGAGGTCAGCGACACGACCAGGCGATAGCGGTGGCCTTCGGCCGTGTAGCGGCGGATCTCGGGGACGAGGCCGACGGTCGAGATGGAGATCGCCTCGGCGCGGATGCGGCCGCCGTTGGGGTCGGAGAGGATCTTGGCCGCGCGGATGACGCCGTCGTAGTTGTGCAGCGGCTCGCCCTGGCCCATGAAGACCGCGCCGGTGATGCGCTGCGCGGGGTCGAGCTCGTCGCGGACGCGGGTGAAGGCCGACACGATTTCCCAGGCCTCGAGGTTGCGCGAGAGGCCCATGCGTCCGGTCGCGCAGAAGACGCAGCCCATGGCGCAGCCGACCTGCGACGAGAGGCAGATCGTGAAGCAGCCGTCCTTCTCGAGTGGGATCCGCACGGCCTCGGACAGCGATCCGTCGGGCGAGCGCAGGAGGTATTTCAGGAAGCCGTCCGAGGGATCGAGGGCGCGGTCGACGACCTCGAGCTGGCGGTGGTCGAGCTGGTTCCAAGCCTCGCGGACCGGCCTCGGGATGGCCGAGCGCTTGGGACGCAGAGCCGGATGAAAGGCAATGCACGAGGCCAGGAGGCTGCGCGCGTGGCCGAGCGTCGCGCCCTGGCCGAGGTGCGCGACGAGCTCTTCGGGGAAGAGCCCGTGCACGTTCGGGAGAGCGGCGAGGTCGGCGGGTGTGGCGATCACCCGCGGCTCATAGCGCATCTGTCGGCCCGCGGGAAAGACTGGCATTGCGGTCACATCGGGCGTATACGCGCGACGCGCGCTCCGCGCCCCGAGCGGGCTTCGAACGGAGCGCCGCAGAGGCCCAGCCATGAAGCGCCGACTCGCAACTCTCGCCCTTCTCTCGATCTCGTCGTTTGCCGCCCCCGGCTGCGGCAAGTCCGCCACGCCGGCGCCCGACGCCACGCCCGCCCCCGCCGCCGACACGACGCCGGCCCCGGCCGCCGACACGACGCCCGCGCAGGCCGCTGACACGGCGCCCGCCCAGCCGGCGCCCCCGGCCGATGGCCTCGTCGAGCAGGCCCCTCTCGATGTGGCCGCGCCTCCCGCCAACGTCGAGAAGACCGCCTCGGGCCTCGCCTACAAGGTCCTGAAGGCCGGCACCGGCACGGCCAAGCCCGCCGCGACCGACACCGTCAAGGTCTTCTACGTCGGCTGGACCACCGACGGGAAGATGTTCGACAAGAAGCTGCCCCCGGGCGAGCCCATCACCTTCCCGCTGAACCGCGTCATCGCGGGCTGGACCGAGGGTGTCCAGCTCATGAAGGAAGGCGACCGCTTCCGCTTCTGGATCCCGAAGGAGCTCGCCTACAACGACCGCCCGGGTCGCCCCGCCGGCATGCTCGTCTTCGACGTCGAGCTCGTCTCGGTGCAGAAGGCGCCGGAGACCCCGGCCGATGTCGCGGCCGTCCCGGCCGATGCTCAAAAGACCGCCTCGGGCCTCGCCTACAAGGTGCTCACCCCCGGCAAGGGCGGCCCCAAGCCGACGGTCGACTCGACCGTGACCGTGCACTACTCGGGCTGGACCACCGACGGCAAGATGTTCGACAGCTCGGTCGTCCGCGGCGAGCCGACCTCGTTCCCGCTGAAGGGCGTCATCCCCGGCTGGACCGAGGGTGTGCAGCTCATGGAGCTCGGCTCGAAGGTGCGCTTCTGGATCCCCGAGGAGCTCGCCTACAAGGGCGCTGGTGGTGGCGCGCCGCAGGGCATGCTCGTCTTTGATGTCGAGCTGCTCTCGTTCAAGTGATCGTCGTCACACGGTGACGCTGAAAGGCCCCGCGGCGAATGCCTCGGGGCTTTTTCTTTGCCTGC
>JAEUKJ010000472.1 GCA_016792665.1 Deltaproteobacteria bacterium
CACGCCGACGCCGACCCCTACGCCGACCTCGGAGACCTCGAGCTCGCCGCCGAGCCGTCCGCCGCCCCCGACGCCGAGCGGGCCTCCGCCGAGCCGTCCGCCGCCCCCGCCGCCGTCCGCGCCGCCGCAGCCGACCTTCGAAGAGGCGCTGACCGAGGCCGTCACGAAGAAGGACCTCGACGCGCTGGCGAAGCTCGCGACCGACGAGCCGAGCCGCGGCAAGGTCTTCGACGCGATGCTGACCGCGAACCTCGCGACCGAGTTCCTGACGATGGTCCAGACCGCCGGCAACGTCGGCACCTGGGCCGCGAGCTTCAGCGACGCGCGCTACGAGCTGCTCATGACGAAGACGGCGGCCATCACGGACGCCAACGCCTTCAACAACGTGTGGACCCTGTACAAGGACCCCTCGGCGCGGTCGCTGAACGCGGCCAAGCTCTCGTGGGAGAAGCTGTACACGTCTCGGATCCTCCCGGCCGGTGACGTGAGCGTCACGTGGCCGGGCGGGACCTCGGCCAACGGGGCCACGACCTGGGAGTGGCGCACGCTCTACATGCCGGTCGGCCCGTCCGAGGCGACGATGAAGCGCCTCCTCGTGGGCGTGCGCCCGCTGCCGCGCGGGCACGTCAACCTCGGCAACATCGCCTTCGTCAACCAGAGTCAGCAGCAGTACAAGCAGACCGCCCCGACGGTCGGTGCGTGGACGAACCAGGGCGCGGCCGTGAACCTCACGACCTCGTACTACCTCGACCCGTGCAAGACCTCGGTCATCTTCTGCGACGCGTCGGGCGGGGCGCAGAACGACTTCGCGTCGGCCCCGGCCTCGGGCGGCGAGTCGACCGCAGTCGGGCAGGTCCAGGGCGGCCCGGCGCTCGAGTGGTTCCTGAACCATGCGCGCCACGAGGTCGGTCACGCGGTCGGTGCGAAGGTCTTCTCGGGGATGCCCGAGAAGGGCGACGACTGGGCCAAGGCTTACGGCGGGTGGACCGCGAGCAGCGAGACCGAGTTCAAATCGACGATGTGGACGTCGGGCGACAAGAAGAAGCTGACCCTCAATGGGACGGAGACCGAGGTCGAAGCGAGCGCGGTGCGCGATTGGATCACCGCGCTCATCGCGACCGGGGCCGAGCCGGCGACCAACGCCGTGACGGCGCTCGCCGCCGACCAGGTCGACGCGAAGCTCGCCGCCATCAAGAGCCAGTACGGCGACCAGGCGATGGTCAAGTATTTCGACGCCGTCTACCGGAGAGCAGGTCTCCAGGGCTTCAAGGGATCGGGCTACGAGTACCGTGGCTACACGCCCGGGGCGGACCCGGTCATCTGGTGCTCGCGCTGGAACCAGGGATTCGTCAAGTACTCGAAGGCGGCGTTCGACGCGCTGAACGCGACGCACGGGTGGTACTGCCTCGCGTCGCCGGCCGAGATGTTCGCTGAGATCTACACGAACAAGTACTCGGGCGGCGCGCTGCCGGCGACGGTCAACGGCAAGGACCCGACCAAGTTCTTCGAGGACATGGAGAAGTCGCCGGACTCGCAGTTCACGACCCCAGGCGAGTCGTCGCGCGGCAGCTTGCCGCAGAACCCGCCGGCGCCGTCGGCGCCGACGACCACGCTGCCGGGCGGCTGAGGTGTCGACGACGATCGTCCACAACGTACGCTGCCCCGGGTGCGGGGCGGCGCTCGAGCTGCTCATGCCGGAGAGCGCGAACGTGCAGCGCGCGGTCGAGTGGCGGCAGAAGGTCCTCGATGGGACGTTCAACCGCTTCGACTGCCGCGAGTGCGGCGAAAACTTCGTGGTCGAGCGCGACTGCCTCTACACGGATCTCTTGAACGGCGTGATGATCGGCGTCTATCCGCGCACGCGGAGCGGCGAGCGAGCGGCCCTCGAGCAGCAGATGAGGGACACGTGGGCGCGGGTCATCGACACGGAGGCGCCCGCTGTCGTGCGGCGGAGCTTCGGGGCCGAGAAGCGGCTACGCGTGGTATTCGGGTATGCGGCGCTGCGCGAGAAGGTGCTGTGTTTTTCTCGCGGACTCGACGATCGCGCGGT
Source organism: Deltaproteobacteria bacterium (assembly GCA_016792665.1). Taxonomy (GTDB): domain Bacteria; phylum Myxococcota_A; class UBA9042; order PHBI01; family PHBI01; genus WYBB01. The sequence continues at coordinate 2,051 of JAEUKJ010000472.1, forward strand.
CGAGGCGGTGAAGCTGGCGTTGCTGGAAGGGATCCCCGGGCGTGAGAAGGCGGGGGTCGAGCGGCTCGTGCTGGTGGATGTCGCCGACGACGGGGCGCTGCGCTTTGGCATCATCAAAGCTGGCGGGGTTTCGGACGGGCGCGAGCTGAGCGTCGCGGGGGCGATGTATGCCGACATGGCGGCGACGCGCGAGACGCTCGAGGTCCTCTTGCCAGGGCTCTTCGCGGGGCCGCACGTGGACTGTGCGCGAGCTCGCGAGGGGCTGGGGCGCAGCCCGACTCGACTCGAGGCTGGGGGAGGCTATGACTGAGTTCGAGGGACGTTGGCGCGTGGCCCGGGCCTCGGGCACGGCGCTCCTCGTGGTGCTGCTGACCGCTTGCAACAAGCATCCGGAGACTCGAGACATGGAGCAGGGCAACAAGACGACGAGCTTCGAGTGCGGGAGAGCCGGAGCGCTGCTGGGACGTCCTGGCGCGACCGCGACCCGATGCGAGGAGCTCCTGCCGGAGCTTTGGTGGGTCATCCTGACGTGGGGCGAAGGCGACAAGAGTGAGGGCGAGGTCCACAAGTTCCTCTGGACCCAAGGTCAGCGCCGCCAGGACAAGGGCTATGCCGTTCTGGGTGAGTACCTCAGACGGGCGGGGATCGCTTCCCGCCCGACGCTTGATGTCGGCGCCGCGCAGGTGATGCTCGAAGCGACGGGAGGCCTCCCGCCGGGCTTTGGCGCCAACGCGCTCTCGCAACGATTGGATGGCGAATCCGGGCGGGTCTCGACAAGCCCCTTCGAGCTGGTCCTCGTCGAGCGCCCTCGCGTTCCGGGCCCCGGAGGCCCCCCAAGGCCCGAGGGAGCGCCGGGAGCGCCGCCGACAGGGGGGCCGCCAGGTGGGCCGCCTCCAGGTGGACCTCCGGGTGGACCTCCGGGTGGGCCGCCTCCAGGTGGACCTCCGGGTGGACCGCCGTCGGGTGGACCTCCGGGTGGACCGCCGTCGGATGGACCTCCGGGCGGCGCGCCCGTGTTGGGGCTGAGGCGGGCGACGTTGAGCGCTGCGGGCGATCGGTTCCAGTGGCTCATCGAGGACCGCAGCGCGGCGCCGGGCGCGGGCTGGGTCGAGGTCTCGCGCGAGACCTTCTGAGGTCGTCGCGGGGGTGGCGAGCGCGTCAGGGGGCGCGCTGGACCCACCACTCGGAGAGATCGATCTCGACCGCGTCGAACGGCTGGAGGCGCGCGACCATGTCGCCTTCGGCGCGCTGGACGTGCTCCCAGCCGCGCTCGTTGGAGCGGTACACGTCGAGGTAGCGCTCGTTCGGATCGATGGTCCAAAACCAAGGTACGCCCGCGGCGAGGTAGCCCTGCCCCTTCTGGAGGAGGTCGCGGCCCGCCGTGCGCGGCGAGAGGACCTCGCACACCCAGTCGGGGGCGATGATGAAGCGGTGGTCCTCCGGCACCTCGTCCAGGCGCTCGCGGCGCCAGCCGGCCAGATCCGGGACGTAGACGTCGGGGAGGATGCCCGCGACGTGGAGCTCGGGCTCGTCGAGGATGAGCCAACCGCCGGGTCCGGCGCTGCCCTTTCGAAGCCCGAACGCCGAGCCGACCACGATGCCCGCGACCGATGACGTACGCGCGTGGCGTCCGGTGGGGCGAGGGCTCAGGACCAGCTCGCCCCCGATGAGCTCGGCGACCCTGTCGTCCGGAGCGCTCTCGAGATCGGCGTACGTCGCCGGGCGGCGGGCCGTCGCGTAGGCGTCATTGGGTGCGGGGGCGGCGGTCATGGCGGGCGCAGCATAGCCGAGGGCGAGGGTGGCGCCAATGAGGCGGTCCGGTCAGGCGCGGGCGATCCCGCCCGCGGGTCGCGGGGCCTTCCAGGTGATGGGGCGCTCGGCGCGCCGGTCGAGGACCTCGATGATCGAGGCACGCAGGTTCTCGGGCGCGATGACCGCGTCGAGAGACCCGACCTTCACCGCGCGCTCGACCGAGTGGATGGCGTCGAACTCCTTGGCGAGGCGCCCCTGGTGCTCGAGGATGGCCGCCTCGAAGACACGGTCGTACTCGGCCTGCATGACGGCACGCCACTCGGCGAGGCGTTCCTCGTCCTCGCTGCCCGTGTCGACCTGCTCGTCGATCGCGTCCAGGGCCTGACGGAGCTCGACCACGCGTGGGTCCTTCATGGCGCGGGATCGGACCTCGCGTGGGAAGACGACCGCGGCCGCGGGCGCGCCCCCAATGACGCTGGCGAAGGCGCCGTCGACGGCGAAGGCGACGAGGCCGGGGTTCAGGGCTTTCGAGAACACGACGTAGGCACCGCCGTGGTAGCGACCGATGACCGTGAAGATGATGGGACCGCGGAAGTTGACGACCGCGCGGCCGATCTCGGCGCCGTACTCGAGCTGGAGCTTGCGCATCGACTCGGGGCTGCCGTCGAAGCCGGAGAGGTTGGCGAGCACGACCACCGGACGGTTGCCGGAGGCCTGGTTGATGCCGCGCGCGACCTTCTTCGAACTTTGTGGAAATAGCGTCCCGCCGCTCCAGCGCTCGGGTCCGTCGAGTGGGGCCTTGTCCTTGCGATCGAGGTTCTTCGACTCGAAGCCGATGAGGCACACCGGATGACCACCGAGGTGAGCGTCCCACACGGCGGCCGTCTCGCCGCCTTCCATGTCGGCCAGCTTCTCGAGGTAGCCGCCGTCCTGATCGATCGCGGCGCGCATCACCTCGCGGATGGCGAACGGCTTCTTGCGGCCGGGGTTGGTCGCCTCCGAGAAGAGGTCGCCGAGCGTCGCGAGCCCCTCGCCGAGCGCGTCGGACGGGGTCAGCAGGATGTTGCGGCGCGGCGAGTCGGTGGTCGCCAGGCGGCGCGGCGTGCGCTCGCCCGGGGCGACGTAGGTGAAGGCGTAGTGGGTGAACAGGATGCGGAAGGCGTCGCCCAGGTGCTGGGCCTTGTGCTGGGCCTGACCGTTGGGGCCCATGATGCGGTCGTAGCCGCCGATGCCGCGCTCGTCGTCCGCGGCGACCGAGCCCGAGACCTCGAGCGCCTTCTTGCCGGTGAGCACCATCGAGCCCTCGCCGGTCTGGATGAGGACGCCGCGCGTGTGCATGAGCATCGTCGCTTCGGCGTTCCAGTAGCTCTGAGCCCCGACGTTGACGCCCGCGACGATGATGTTGATCTCGCCCCCGGCCTGCGTGAACTCGATGATGCGAGCCAGCACGCGGGCGGTCCAGTCGAGGTTCTCGGTGCCGCTGTCCATGGCGATCTTGGCGCCGGAGGACACCGGGATCCACTCGATGGGAACGCGCATCTCCTCGGCCAGGTCGAGGGCGGCGAGTACGCGGCGGCACTCGGGCTCGGACAGGGCACCCATGGCGGTCGTCGGGTCCGAGGCCATGAAGACGCGGGTCATGCCGTCGGGGTGCTTGCGCGTCTGGTGGGTCACGAGGCCGACGACCAGCGCGGCCTTGTTCTCGCCGGGCGGGCGGTCGACGGCGACGAGCCGCGTGCCCGAGGGGTCGAGGTCGAGCTCCTCGAAGCGCCCGTGCGCCATGTCGGGGTGCGGGGTCGAGACCAGGTCGGCGCCTGCCGTGCCCTCGAGGGTGCGGATGATCTCGTAGGGGTAGATCGTGCCGAGGCGGCGCGCGCGCTCGACACGGACGTGATAGTCGCTGGCGGCGCGGATGGGGGCTGCGCTCGGGATGTCCTCGTGGACCTCGAGGCGCGAGCGTCCCCGCATGGCGAACGAGAGCACGCGGTTCACGATCTGCCCGTCGCGCTCGACCCGCGCCTGGACGACGACCTTCTGCAGACCATGGCCGCGCGTGGCGCCCTCCATGCGGCGCGCGAGGTTCATGAGGTCGCGATTCGACGCCCGCATGACCCCGCCGACGTGCAGGATGATGCGGTTCAGGAAGTAGCGCTGCGAGGCCTCGCGGCTGGCCTGGGCCTCGCGCAGGACGCGCAGGCACTCGGCGAAGATCCACTCGAGCTCGCGGTGCGCGGGGTCGTCGGCGCGGTCGAAGTTCGGGGCGCGCGAGAGCTCGGCGAAGACGAAGACGCGCTCGTCCTTCGGGTTGGCCTTGGCGCGGCCGCGCACCGCGAGCAGCGGATGGGTCGTGTGGAGGCGGTCCTGGTGGAACTCGCCAAGGCGCCAGAGCTCGAGGCGGCGGGCGCGCTCGGGGTGGACGTCGTCGAGGTCGCGCTCGGGCGTGAGCTGCCCGTTGACCTTCCAGCTGCGGTGGTGCTCGCGCGCGCCGTCCGGGGTCCACGCGACGGCGATGCGCGTCGGGCGATGGGCATCGGGCGCGGCGGCGAGCACGTCCATCGGGGCGGCGAGGGCCTCGAGGATGGGCGGCAGGAGCGCTTCGGGAGCGGTCGTGGTGGAGCCCGAGAGGAAGAGGTGGAGCTCGTAGCGCGTGCCCGGGTTGTCGCGCGAGAAGGCCTCGAGCGTGGGAGTGAGCGCGGCCACGGCGCGAGACGCGAGGGCGCCCGAGACAATGGCCGCGACCGAGCGCACCCCGCCGTGGCCCATGACGCTCCGGCACTCGATGCCGAGGCCGGCGGGCAGCGGTGCGAGGTCGGCCTCGACGCCGTAGACGGCGCGCAGGACGTTGTCGACGGCGACCTCGAGCGGGGTCTCCTCGAGGTCGTCGTAGGGATCGGGATCGGGGTCGCCGAGGTGCACGAGGCGCAACGCCAGGAGCGGCTCGGAGCGGCCCGGCATGCGCTGCCGACGGAACAGGACGTAGCGGGCCTGGCGCGCGTTGTCGCGCAGACCAGGAAGCTCGGGGCGGGCGACCTCGGCGGTTCGCGCGAGCCAGAGCTCGACGGTCGAGTCGTCGTCGAGGTCGAGGCCGGCATCGTGGAGCGCGAGCAGGGCGCGGAGGAGCGAGTTGGTCAGGCGATGGCGTGCGCCTGGATCCGCCTGCGCCGCGGCAATGCGCCAGAGGGCCTCGGAGAGCGCCGGTGAGCGGGTGAGCGCGGTGACGCCATGCGGCGCGACGGCGCGGAGGAGGCGGCGCCGGAGCTCCGGGTGGAGGAGGTCTTCGGCCACCTCGGGGAGCGCGCTCGGCGCGAGGCGGCGGCAGGCCTCGAAGAACGCGAGGCGTGCGGGCAAGGGGCGGCCGGTGTCGGTCTCGAGCTCGCGCGCGAAGACGTACTCGAGGTCGGCGAACCGACCGAGCAGTCGGGTGAGTGGCTTGTAGACCGACGGGTCGGTCAGGACGCGGAAGGCGTCCTCGTTGCCGAGCACGGCTTCGACGCGCGCCTGCAGTGCGGGCGGGACCTCCCAGCCCGAGAGCAAGGCACTGGCGAGGCCGAGGAGGTCATCGATCGCAGCTTGGGCGAGCTCGGGAGAGAGGCGCAGGATGGCCGAGGGATCGGCCTCTTTGTTCGGGAAGAGGAGGCTCAGCGGGCGCGAAGCCGGCTCGGGGAAGGGCGGACGCGGGCGGACGCGCGGCTGGGTCGGGGTCGCGGCCTCGGACGGGCTCGAGGCCTCGACGGGCTCGACCTCGAAGAGGGGCTGGCCGGCTTGGACCTGCTCGTTCGGACGGCAGATCACGCGGCGGATGGCCCCCGCTTCGCGCGCCAGGACCGGGACCTCCATCTTCATCGCCTCGAGCGTGCAAAGGCGATCGCCGACCGCGACGACCTGCCCCTCGGCGACGTGGACCCCGACGACCAGGGCGGGCGCGGGGGCCTTGACCTGACCGCCAGCGGCGAGCTCGACGGTGTGGCTCCGGCCATCGATCTCGAGGCCGAGCCCGGCCTTGCCGAAGACCGCGAGGACCTCGTGGCGACTCCCACCGGCCTTCGCGGAGCCGGGCTGCACCTGGGCGTCGTGCGCCGTGTGTCCATCCTCGAGGGTCAGCTCGAAGGAGTTGGGGCCACCCGGGCCGGGGGCGAGGCGGGCTTCGAAAAAGCGTGTCGTGGGCATGCCGGGCGAGGCGACCGGGCCGACGAGCCAACGTCCGGGGCCGATGGCGTGCGCCTCGAAGGAGGCCGCGAGGCCGCGCAGCGAGAGTGCTATCGGGTCGCGCGAGACCTCGAAGCGATACGGGATGCCGCTCTGGACGTCGGCCAGGAACGCGCCGACCGCTTCCTCGATGTTGCGCTTCCGGACGAGGATGGCCGCGACGCAGAAGGCCTCGAAGGTGCCGGGCAAGAGGGGCTCCGCCGCGGTGAGCGCGCGCTCGACCAGGGCACCTTCGGCGCGCGGCGCCTTCTTCTTCGCCATCTCGCGGTCGAGCCAGCCGGTGTCGGCCGTGCCGAGGACGACCTCGGGAATGGTGATGAGCGAGGTCAGGCAGGCCTTGTTGGTCTGGCCGTCTTCGATCGCGACCTCGAGCTCGCGGAGCGCGCGGGAGAGGCGGGCCAGGGCCTGACCGCGATCGCGTCCATGAGCGATGACCTTGGCGATCATCGAGTCGAACTCGGGGGCGATGGTGACGCCCTCGGCGACGCCGGAGTCGACGCGGATACCGGGTCCCATCGGTGCGCGGAAGACCTGGATGCGGCCGGGGCTCGGCTGGAAGTCGCGCTCGGGATCTTCGGCGTTCAAGCGCACCTCGATGGCGTGGCCACGGGTGCGGGCATAGGTCGCGGCGGGGGTCGAGAACGCCGGCGCGGTGCCTGCGGCGGCCTCGGGGTCCCAGGGGAGGCCGCGCGCGATGTCGAGCTGGACGTGCACGAGATCCAGGCCGGTGACCGCCTCGGTGACGGTGTGCTCGACCTGGAGGCGGGTGTTGACCTCGAGGAAGTGGGCGAAGTCGCGAGACGGGTCGACCAGGAACTCGACGGTCCCGACGTTGCGGTAGCCGACGCGCTCGCCGAGGCGGACGGCGGCGGCGAGGAGGCGCTCGCCGGTCGCGCGTGAGAGGACCGGAGACGGGGCCTCTTCGATGACCTTCTGGTGCTT
>JAEUKJ010000475.1 GCA_016792665.1 Deltaproteobacteria bacterium
CGCGAGGCCAGGGCGCGCTCGTGCTCGTGCCCGAGATCGCGCTGACCCCGCAGCTCGTCTCGCGCTTTCGCGTGCGTCTCGGCGAACGCGTGGCCGTTCAACACTCGGGCCTCGACCCGCTGGCCCGCCACGAGCAGTGGCTGCGCATCCGCTCGGGGGAGCTGCCGGTGGTCGTCGGCGCGCGCTCGGCGCTGTTCGCGCCCGTGGCCGAGCTCGGCCTGGTCATCGTCGACGAGGAGCACGAGCCCTCGTTCAAGCAGGAGACCTCTCCGCGCTACCACGCGCGCGACCTGGCGCTCGTCCGCGGCCACCTCGCGAAGGTGCCCGTGGTCCTCGGCTCCGCGACGCCGTCGCTGGAGTCATGGGCCAACGTCGCCAAGAAAAAGCTCGTGCGCCTGTCACTGCCCGAGCGCGCGCACCAGAATCGCCCCCTGCCGCTGGTCGAGGTCGTCGATCTGCGTTCGGCCCCGATGGCGTTGGTGCCGCGTGGCGCGGGCCCCTCGAGCCCGGGCTCGCCTCGAGGGCGCAAGAGCCGCCTCGTCTCGCGCGCGCTCTGTGAGGCGCTCATCGAGACGGTCAAGGCCGGCGAGCAGGCCATCGTCTTCCTCAATCGTCGCGGCTACGCGAGCGCCATCCAGTGCCTGGGCTGCGGCGAGCCGTTGGTCTGTCCGTCGTGCAGCGTATCGCTGACCTGGCATCGCCAGCGCGGCCGCCTGGTCTGCCACTACTGCGACGAGACCCGCCCGATGCCGCGCGCGTGCCCGAAGTGCCAGAGCCCGGAGCTCGGCGAGATCGGCGCTGGCACCGAGCACATCGAGGAAGAGCTCGGTGCCCTCGTCCCAGGCGCGCGACTCGGCCGCATGGACAAGGACACGACGCGCGGCAAGGCCCTCATCAAGCTGCTGGGCGCCTTCAGGAAGCGCGAGATCGACATCCTCATCGGGACGCAGATGGTCGCCAAGGGCCACGACTTCCCGGGCGTGACCCTGGTCGGCGTGCTCTCGGCCGAGCATGGCCTCGCCTTCCCCGACTTCCGCGCCGCCGAGCGGACCTTCCAGTTGCTGACCCAGATCGCCGGACGCGCGGGGCGTGGCGAGCGCGTCGGCCGCGTCCTCGTGCAGACCCACCTGCCCGAACACTATGCGATCCGCTACGCCGTCACGCACGACGTCACGGGCTTCCTCGATCGAGAGCAAGAGCTCCGCGACGCCCGCGGCTTTCCGCCCTCCTCGCACCTGGCGCTCTTTCGCGTCGCCGGCCCTGACGAGGGGCAGACCGCAACGGTCGCGCGCGCCCTCGAGAAGGCGCTGGCCGAAGCCGCGGGGAGCTCGGGGTCGGTCGCGGTGCAGCCCGCCCAGCCCGCGCCGATCGAGCGCATCAAGGACCGCTGGCGCTACCAGGTGCTCGTGCGCGCGGGCGAACGCCGTGATCTGCGCGCGCTGCTGGAGGCGACCCGGGGCGTGTGGGCCGGGCGCCAGCCCCACGGCATCCTCGTGGCCCTCGACGTCGACCCGATCCAGTTCCTCTGAACGAAAAAACCACCCGAGCGTGCGAGACGCTGGGGTGGTCTACCGGGAGAGTGGAGCTCACTGCCGAGGCCGGCAGGCTGCTCGGGGGCCCGCTGCAACGACGACTCGTTCCGAGCGCCGCGGCAGTGGGCCGTTCTTCAGCAGGCTGTTACTTCGAGCGCGCGACGTAGTCGACGGCGAGCTCCAGCTCTTCCACGAGGCCGCCCGCGCCCTTGCCATCGAGGCGGAGCCCCGACCACTTGCACGGCCACGCCTGGTAGAAGTTGTAGGTGATCTCGGGCGCGTTCTTGTCGTGGGTGTCCGCGAGGACGTGGATCGACCCGTTCTTGCGCTGGATGTTGCCGCCCATGACGGTGTGGATCCAGTCCCAGAGCTTCTTGTTGGCGATCACGCCCTTGGTGAGCTTGATGTTGCCGAAGCGATGGATGCCCGGCCGCTTGTGCGGGTGGGTGTCCAAGCTGTCCTTGTACTCGATCTGGTCGATCTCGACGTCGATGCCATCGAACTTCTGGAAGGCCATCATGCCGAGGCCCTCGATGTCGATGTAGAACGCGAAGTCGCCGTACGGATCGAAGTCGCGGCGGCCCTTGCTGGGCTTGTGCGGGCTCGAGCCCGGCTTGGCCAGCGTCGAGTGCGGCAGCAGGGTCTGCGGCGGGCGCACCGGGCGCACCGGAGCGATCCGCGTCCAGATGGCAACCTGGAAGCGCATGGTCCGCACGAGCCCCATCGTCGTCACCTTGCGGACGGCGATCGGAACGAGCTTGCCGGGTCCCGCGGGCGTGTAGGCGGTGGTCACGAGCTTCGTGACCGTCACCTCCCGGGTGTAGACCGGGAACTTGTACGCGGGGAACGGCGGCTGCGGCGGAAAGGCCTTTTTGATGGCGGCGTCGAAGTAGGACATCGAATTCTCCCGGTTGATGCCTCGAACGTGTCGGTGCCCGCGGGGTCACATCGCTGCAACCATGCGGTAGAGGAACCAGCCCCTCGGGACCGTAGCAGGCTTGCGCACGAGCGACAACCTGCAGGGCCTGCCTCCGTCACGGCGCGGCAAGCTGAGAGCCGCGAATCCGATTCCCGACGGAGGCCGGGGTGTCGGTGGGGGCCGAGCGTGAGCCCGGGGTGCCATACACCGACGCTGCCGAGTCGTTCGCCCACCGAGACGTGGACGCGTGACTGCGCAGACAAGACCTGGAGACCCCCGGATCGGCTCGCAGTATGGGGGACCGAACCGGCGAAGGCAAGCCCCGAGCAAGGATCCCCGTGCGAACCCCGTCCGAGGCCCGAGCGACGCGGGGAAGCGGCCTTCGCCACCCGGGTGGTGCCGCCTGGAGGGACCTATTCTTCGATCCGAACGGCCCTTGGACATTTTGGGTTTGATTCGATACCTCTCGACGACCCAATCTCCGGGCGGGTCGACGCCTCAGGCATCGACCGACGGGGCGCCGCGAGCCGCCCCGAGGCCGTGCAGACGCCGCGCCGTGACCCCCGTGACCCCAACGATATCGAGAGTCCCGCCCGTCCCGAGCGAGATGAGGAGCCACCGATGCCCGTTCCCGCCCTGACCCGCCCCCATCCGACCGCCGCCGCCCCGTGGCTGCGCGCGGTCGCCGCGACGCTGTTCGGCCTCTTCGCCACGTCGCTGGCCGCGTGCCCGGACGACTCGGGGAACCCAGGCTCGGACACCTGCCAATCGGGCGGCGGCATCGCGTGCGAGGAGATCCCGCAGATCGACACGGTCCCGGCCGACCGCCGCATCGAGGTCGTCGATGCCGCGATGGCCAAGGGCGACAGCGTCACGCGCGCCGTGCGGGTCATCAACGTCGGGCGCGCGCCGCTCGATCTGCGCAACGTCGTCCTCGAGTACACCGCCCCGAGCGGCGCCAAGGACGGCGACAAGCCCGCCTTCCGCCTGCTGCCCCTGCCGGTGAACCTGCCCTTCGCGATCCAGATCTTCGGCAGCGACAACTACCCGCAGGCCGTCGACATCCTGGTCGAGTACACCAAGGGCGACGATGCCCTGGCGCGCGAGGCCAAGCTCGTCATCACGTCGAACGACCCGCTCGTGCCCGACAAGAAGATCGAGGTCCTCTTCACGACGGCCGTCGGTGCCCCGCGCCTCGCCGTGCAGGAGAACCCGGTCGACTTCGGCCTGGTGCCGAACGGACAGCGGCGCGAGCGACCGCTGACGATGCTCAACACCGGCACGCGCGGCCTCAAGGTGACGGGCTTCAAGATCAGCAAGGACGGCCGCTTCGGCTTCAAGGGTGACGGCTTCGAGGCCGAGGGCGTCGACGCCTTCGAGCTCGTCGACCTCGAGACCCCGATCGAGATCCCGGCTGGCGAGGGCCGCCCGATCACGGTGACCTTCTTCTCGGACTCGCCGCTGCCCGCCAACGGGGAGCTCCTCATCTTCTCGGACGACCCGGTCTCGGGCCAGAACGGCCTCGTCGTGAACCTGGTCGCCAACAAGAACGGGCCCTGCATCTCGGTGAACCCGACCAAGATCAACTTCCGCGGCAAGGAGGTCGGCAAGGTCTCGGTCATCGACTTCGAGATCGAGAGCTGCGGCACCGAGCCCTTGAAGATCACCGACCTCGTCTTCAAGGAGAACAGCTCGCCGGACTTCACCTTCGACTTCACGCGCCTCCCGGCGGGGTTCGATGACGGCCCGAACCCCTCGAATGCGTTGACGATCCCCATCAACACGAAAGTGACCGTCGGCGTCGTCTTCGTGCCCGACTCGGTCAATCCGCGCACCGCCGAGAACATCCCGATCCCGGACGAGGGCATCGTGGTCGTGAGCTCGAACGGCTTCAACTCCGAGGTCGAGGTGCCGGTCTCGGGCTCGGGCGCCGAGGCCGAGTGCCCGACCGCGGTCATCCAGGTCCAGGAGGGCGAGGAGGTCATCCCGCAGACGGTCGTGCACCTCTCGGGCACGGGCAGCTACGCCCCGTTCGGCGCCATCACCCGCTGGCAGTGGAGCATCACGCGCCCCGACGGCGCGCCGGCGGTCCTCTTCGTGCCGAGCTTCACGGACCCGACCCCGGTGGTCGAGCTGAACTCGGTCGGCCTCTACACGCTGAAGCTCAACGTGCGCGACGAGTTCGGCAACTCCTCGGGCTCGGGCGCGTGCCCCGACGCGGTCTACGAGATCCTCGTCCAGCCCGACCAGGCCATCCACATCGAGCTCACCTGGGTCACGCCGGGTGACCTCGACGAGACCGACACCGGCAAGGGCAAGGGCGCCGACCTGGACCTCCACTTCGCGCACCAGAATGGACGCGGGCCCGATCTCGATCGGGACGGCGAGCCCGATCCCTGGTTCGACAAGCAGTGGGATGCCTTCTGGTTCAACCGCAACCCCGACTGGGCGACGATGGGTCAGGACCGCGACAACCCGTCCCTGGACCGGGACGACACGGATGGTGCCGGGCCCGAGAACCTGAACCTCTCGATCCCAGAGGACAACGTCACCTACAAGATCGGCGTCCACTACTGGGACGACGCCGGCTTCGGCATCTCGAACGCCACCGTGAAGGTCTTCCACTACGCCGACCTCATCTATGAGGTGACCCAGAACGGCATGCAGGACCGCGACATGTGGTGCGTCGGCAAGATCAACTGGCCGGTGCCCGCCGTCCTTCGCTGCGCGGCCGACGGCGCTCCCGAGTTCATCACGCCGATGTACGTGAACTCGTTCTTCCAGCCCTTCTGAGCCCGAACGAGTCATTCATGAAGGCCATCTCCGTGCCCCTCCTCCGTCCGAGGGCGGCCTGGCTGCGCCGCGCTGTCGGCGCGGTCGGCGTCGTCGCGCTCGCAGCGTGTGCCAGCGCCCCGCCCAGCCCGCCCGCGACGTCGACCACGAAGGCCGAGCGCGGTCTCGACCTCATCGAGGCCAAGGGACATGCCCCGATCGAGGCGCCACCGAGCCCGGCCAAGGGGCGCGTCCTCTTGAGCGGCGCCACCGTATGGACCGCCGAGGGGCGGAAGCTCTCGCCCGGGTGGGTGCTGGTCGTCGACGGCCGCATCGCCGAGCTGGGCGAGGGGCCGGCGCCAACAGGCGACGCGCGGGTGGTCGATCTCCGCGGCAAGGTGCTGACGCCCGGCCTCATCGACGTGCACTCCCACCTCGGCGTCTACCCCTCGCCGCCCATCAGCGCCACGCGCGACGGCAACGAGGCGACCTCGCCCAACACCGCCGGTGTGTGGGTCGAGCACAGCTTCTGGGCCGAGGATCCGGCCATCGAGCGCGCGGTCCAGGGCGGGGTCACGAC
>JAEUKJ010000531.1 GCA_016792665.1 Deltaproteobacteria bacterium
TGAAGAGGTCCCAGAGTTCGACGACCCAGGCGAAGGCGCCCTGATGTTCGTGGGCCCAGGCCGTCAGATCGCCGTGCAGCGGCTCGTCGGGGGTGTAGGTGAACTCCTCGAAGCCGGACACGGCCGGGTAGTCGGTGAGCGCCTCGGACCAGATGCCGAGCTGTCGATAGAGGGCGAGCTCGTCCGGGTCCATCTTGGCATCGGGGTGCGAGCCGGGCGGGCGGATGAGGACGCCGCCGAAGCAGTGGAGGTTGGCCCACGCGAAGATGTTCGGGTGCTTCGAGGCGAACTCCACGACGGCGCGCGACTCGGGCGCGGACAGCGCATAGGGACCGGCGCCGGCCTGCTTGGTCGGGTGCTGCCAGTCGGCCGGGAAGTTGCGGTTGAGATCGGTATCGTTGTCGGACAGATAGTGCGGCTCGGGGATGCGGTGGCCGTCGAAGCCCTCGATGAGGCCCTCGGGATAGAGGCGGAAGTACGGCGGCGGGTCTTCGAGGCGGCGCGGGCGGAGCACGTCGGGGAAGCCCTCGAGGGGGACCCAGTCGCCGGCCGGGTCGGCCTGACGCATGACCAGCGCGCGGCCATCGCCATCGATGTCGGCGCCCACCCAACGGGGGTGGAGGCGCTGGGTGGCGTCGAAGGTGGGACGCGAGCGCACCCAGCGCTGGTCGTCCAGGACCTTCTCGGCGCCATCGGGGGACATGCGCGGCATCAGATAGAAGAGGCCGTCGGCGACGAGCGCGCGCTGGTGCGCGGGCAGCGCATGCAGCGGCGAGGTCGCGCGCAGCGTCGCGGGATGGGCGAGGAGGCCGATGAGGTCCTCCGCGATGCCGAGCACGACCGAGGTCCCGGTGAGCTCCGAGGCGTGCATGTTGGCGTCGATCCAGAACGCAGGGCGGAGGCGGTCGGGGTCACGGCCGACCGTGAGGAGCCAGAGCTCGCGCCCTTCGTCAGAGCGGCCGAGCGAGCTCAGGCGCACGACGTCGGGGTGGGCCGCGGCCCAGGCCTGGACGATGGCCGTGAGCTCGGCGTGGTTCGGGTAGCGGGTGCGGAAGTCGAACGTGGTCATGGTCACCGTCCAGCGCGGAGGGCTCGCGAGAGGTTCAAGGAGCGCGTGAGAACACGAGGAGGAGGTCGCTCACGGCGCGCTCGCCGAGGTGGTCGGCGGCGTCGTTGTCCGAGGGGAAGTTGACGATGCCGTTGAGCGACTGGTCGCGGATCCAGAGGGCGGTCGAGCCGCCGCCGTCGAGGTTCATCGCTTCGACAGCGCCGAGGTTGACCATGTGCTGGGCCAGGGCCCGCATGGTCATGCCGGCGCCAGCGGCGGTGCGGCCATCGACGGTCACGAGCAGGAGGTGCTCGTCGGCGGTGAGTCCGAGCGCCGAGCGCGGATGGCGGCTCGTGAAGAACGAGGTGTCCTTCTCGGGCTCGATGACGATCTGACCGCCGATGACCAGCGACGGGTAGGAGCCCAAAGCGCTCCAGGCGGCGGGCCAGTCGCGGTTGGCATCGATCCAGGCGACCATCGGAGTCATCGCCTGGTCGACGCCGAAGCTGCGCTGGGCCGCGCCGGTGAGGTGGTTGAGACTCACGACGCGGCCTTCGATCTTGATGAGGTCGAGCGGCGGGCAGGTGCCCGGGCCGGTGTCGAAGAAGCCCGCGTTGATGGCGGCGATGGCGCCTTCGACGGGCGCGGTCGTGCTCGCGCGGAGGCAACCCTGGCCGCCTTGGGGGCGCACCGTCACGGTCGGCTCGGCGAGGTCGACGTCGAGGACGTTGATGGTCTGGCGGCCGCCCGCGTAGCTCGCGTAGACCTTCTGCTTCCAGACGATGCCGGGCGCGACGGGGACGACCTGCCAGGCGTCGGGCACGACCCACTCGACGGCGACGCGATAGGCGCCGGCCTTCTCGCCGGCCGCCGCGACATAGGTGTCGATCGCCAGGTAGTAGCGGCCGGGCGCGAGGTCCTGGACGAGCTTCGTGTTGGCGCGTGCGAGGCACGGGACAGCGGCCGCGGGGGCGAGCGCGGGGTCGGCGGTAAGCAGGTGCAGGTCGACGTCGACGCCAGTGGACTCGGCGACCTCGGCCGTCAACGTGCCGCTCGCCGTCACGTCGAAGACGAAGACGCGCTCGGGGCCGGACTCGTTCGTGTTGGGGGCGCAGGTGTAGCGGTCGAGCGCGCGGGAGGCGGCGAGCCGCGTGTCGTCGGCGTAGACGAAGGGGAAGTGGCCGAGCGGGATCGGGTCGGACGGCGTGCCGGTGGGCGGAGGCACCGTGTCGGTGTCGGTCGTGTCGGTCGTGTCCGAAGAGTCGGTCGTGTCCGTCGTGTCCGAGGGGTCGGTCGTGTCGGGCGTGTCCGAGGGGTCGGTCGTGTCGGTCGTGTCCGAGGGGTCGGTCGTGTTGGTCGTGTCGATGACATCGGGCCCGGGGTCGTCGGGCATGTCCGACACGGCGGTGTCGGGGTTCGTGCTCGTGTCGCGCGCGTCGGGCGGGGGGCTCGTGTCGAGGGCGTCCGCGGCGAACGTCGTAGCGTCGGAGCGCGGGTGCTCGCGGTCGACCGAGGTGGTCTCGGTGCGCGCCCCGTCGCACGCGGACACGGCGAGGAGCACCGCGACCAACGTCGCAAGGCGGCCCGCGGCGAGGGAGGCGGCGCGGCGCTTCATGCGACACGCTCCGCGCGGAGCTGGGCCATGAGCGCTTCGGGCTCGGTGACCGGCAAGAGGCAGCGCGTGCCGAGGCACACGAGCGCTCGAGGCGCGAGGTCGAGCCGCCCCTCGAAGAGCGGCCAGCCCGTCGCGGCGTGCCCGGCCGTGGGCAGGACCGACGCGGCACCCGGCCAGCGACGCGCGGTCGCGAGCAGCCGATCGGTCACCGGGCCCTCTCCGGCGACCACGATGTGGAGGGGCTCGGCCTCGGCTTCGTAGAGCGCGTGCACGAGCGTCGGGCAGGCGAGCGGCGCGCGATCCAGCGTCGCGGACTGCGTTGAGAATACGGCATCGGCGAGCTCGCGATAGCCCTCTTTGGACGTCATCGCGTAGAGGCGGACCGCCGCCAGGGCCAGTGCGTGCGCACCAGCAGGATACGGCCCGTCGTGGGACTCGCGACTCCGCCGGACGAGATCGGCGCGCCCCGCGGGCGTCGTGAAGAAGCCACCGCCGTCGTCCGCAGACGCGCCGAGTCGCTCCACGGCCTCATCGACGATCTGCTCGGCGAGGGTCACGTACGTGACGTCGCCCAGCGCGCGATGCGCCTCGAGGAAGCCCAGGGCGAGGTGCCCGTAGTCGGTGATGAAGGCCGCGCGCCCGGGAAGGCGCACGAGACCTGACGGCGTGAGGCGACCCGCGAGGACGGCCGCGAGCTCGCGCGTTCGGTGGGCGAAGTGCGGGTCCGAGAACACGCGGGCGAGGGTCGCGAAAGCGATGAGTGCCAGGCCGTTGAGGTCGGTCAGGACCTTGTCGTCGCGAATGGGGCGCGGACGCATGCTGCGGAGGGCGAGCAGCCGGTCGAGGTGCGGCTCCCAGCTCGCGCGCAGGGACTCGGCGTCCGCGTGTC
This sequence comes from Deltaproteobacteria bacterium, assembly GCA_016792665.1. Classification (GTDB taxonomy): domain Bacteria; phylum Myxococcota_A; class UBA9042; order PHBI01; family PHBI01; genus WYBB01. Next base: position 3,553 of record JAEUKJ010000531.1, read on the forward strand.
CGATAGTGCGAGCGTGGGCGTCGAGGTCGCCGAGCGCGCGCGGATGCGGGATGTGCTGCGTGACCGGCTCGAGGTGACCCGATCGGCCGACCTCACGCTCGCCCTCGGCGAGGTGCCAGTCGCGCGCGAGCCGCGAGCCTTCGTCGGGCCCGAGGGCCGCGACCAGCGCGCCCGGCGACCAGGCGTAGAAGCTACCCTCGCCGTCGGGGTCATCGGCGTCTTCGGCCGAGGCGTAGCCGAGGAAGGCCCCGCTCGCGTCGGTCACGCGGAGGTCGCGCTCGAGGTAGGTGGCGATGCGGCGGGCGGTGCGCTCGAAGTCGAGGCGGCCCGTGCGGGCGTGCCCCAGTGCATAGGCGACGGCGAGCTGGGCCTGGTCGTAGAGCATCTTCTCGAAGTGCGGCACACGCCACTCGCGGTCGGTCGAGTAGCGATGAAAGCCGCCCCCCACGCGGTCGTGGAGCCCCGAGTCCTGCATGGCCTCGAGGATGGCGAGGGCGACCTCGCGATGGCGCGGGTCTTCGACGGTCAGCGCCATGACGAGCCACTGGCTCGGCGGGAACTTCGGGGCCTGGCCAAAGCCCGGGTGCGCGGCGTCGAAGGCGCGCCGGACGGCATCGGCGTGGTGCGCGCGGAGGTCGGGGGGCAACGGTGTCCGCCGCGCGGTCGACAGCGAGGCCAGGTGCCCGACGAGCTGGCTCGCGGCCGCGTCGATGCGTGGGCGCTCGCGCGTCCAGAGGTCGGAGAGGTAGCCGAGAAGCTCGACCCAGCGCTCCTTCGGGAAGTAGGTGCCTGCGAAGAAGGGGCGACCGTCGTGGTCGGCGAAGGCGTTGAGCGGCCAGCCGCCGTGCCCGTGCAGGGCCTGGACGGCGTCCATGTAGATCTCGTCGACCTCGGGGAGCTCCTCGCGGTCGACCTTCACGCACACGAAGAGGCGGTTCATGAGCTCGGCGACGGCCGCGTCCTCGAACGACTCGTGGGCCATGACGTGGCACCAGTGGCAGGTCGCGTAGCCGATCGAGACGAGCACCGGGACGTCGCGGCGGCGGGCCTCGGCGAATGCGGCGGGCGACCACTCGACCCAGTCGACGGGGTTGTCGGCGTGTTGGCGCAGGTACGGGCTGGAGGCGTGCGAGAGGGCGTTCATGACTGGGGGTGATAGCCCAGCTCGGCCGCGCTTGTCTCGCACTCGCTCGTTGCATCTGGGGCCGCGTTGGCGCGAGAATGCGCGGGCCCGAGCGGGGCTTGGGCGCAGTGAGACAGTCGGGCGAGGACGCGACGATGCGACGATGGGGACTGGTGTGGGCAGGGGCCATGGGGACGATGGTGACCATGGCGACCGCGGCGTGCGGCGACGACAAGACCGGCGGCTCGGGGCCGGGCGACACGACCGACACGGCGAGCGACGTCGCCGACACGGCCGACACGAACGCGACGGACACCAAGGTGCCCGCCGATACGCTGGACACGAGCACGCCCGACACGGCGGACACGGCCGACACCGCGGTCGCAGACACGACGCCCGACACGGTGGACACCGTGGACACGGTCGACACGCTCGACACGGCCGTCGACACCGCCCCCGACGTCACCGTCCCCCCGAAGGAGGTCCGCTTCATCGTCATGGGCGACACCGGCGAGGGGAACGAGCGCCAGTACAAGGTGGCCGAGGCCATCCGCCAGAAGTGCGAGCGCGACGGCTGCGACTTCGCCATCCTGCTCGGCGACAACATCTATGACGTCGGCGTGACCTCGACGATGGATGCGCAGTGGACCGCGAAGTTCGAGGACCCGTACAAGAACCTCGACATGCCGTTCTACGCAGTGCTCGGCAACCACGACAACGGCGGCTTCCTGACGCAGTTCCTCGGCGACACCTTCGCGGGGGCCGGCGCCGAGTTCGAGCGCGGCAACTACCAGGTCGACTACACGCGCTTCTCGTCGAAGTGGAAGATGCCCGGGCGCACCTACGACTTCGCCGCCGGGCCGGCCCACTTCTTCGCGCTCGACACCAACGACATGGTCTGGAGCCTCCTGAACAACGGGGCCGAGGCGCGCACCCAGGTCCAGGTCGATACCCTGCCCGCCAAGATCGACCAGGCCCCCGAGACCTGGCGCATCGCCTTCGGGCACCACCCCTTCCTCTCGAACGGGCAGCACGGGGACGCGGGCGCGTACGAAGGCCTCGAGGAGAACATCACCGACCTCATCTCCGGCGTGCCGGGGCTCGGTGACCTGTCCGACGTCGTGACCGGCGACGGGGTGAAGGACGCGCTCGACGTGATCGTGTGTGGGCGCGTCGACCTCTACTTCGCGGGCCATGACCACAGCCGCCAGTGGCTCGCCGACGCGCCGGCCTGCCCCGGCACGACCTTCGTCGTGAGCGGCGCCGGCTCGAAGATGACGACCTTGAAAGAGCGCCATCCCTACCTCTTCCAGGATGTCGACAACGCCGGCTTCTTCTGGGTGCACCTGCGCGACGACGCGCTGACGGCCGAGGCGATCGACGAGAACGGTCGCCTGCAGTGGAGCCACGAGGCCCACAAGTGACGAATCTTACGGCGATTTTCGGGTTCCCGTGCGTCCGCGTGACGGATGCGGGGCCCGCTCGCCAATCGTCTCTGGGCGGCACCGAGGTGCTCCTGCCAGGGAGGGACG
>JAEUKJ010000583.1 GCA_016792665.1 Deltaproteobacteria bacterium
AGGGCTTCCAGCTCACCGAGTCCTTCTCGTTCTCAGGGGCGGGTCTCGACGCAGTCGGGACGAAGCTCTACGCGCTTCCGCGTGAGAGCGGCAAGCTCGACTGCTTCGACACCGCAGTGGTCGATGGCTCGGGCAACCCGACCCGCTGCGCTGGTCCGTGGCCGGTGCAGACGCAGTCGACGGGCCGCGTTCTCGGCGTGCCGAGTGCGGACGGCGTCATTCGCAGCGTGTGCGCCGACTGGCAGTGCTTCACCCTCGCGGGCGAGCCCATCACGGTGGCGAACGCCGGCCCGAACACGCTGCCCGCCGGTTATCTCCAGTACCATCCGAACCATCGCGCCGGTGCGCTGAGCTCCAACTACCCGCAGTATGCCGGGGCGGCGCGCTCTGGGCCTCGGATCGCCTGGGCCTGCGACAGCTCGTGGGTCTGCTGCTGGGACATGTCGACCGACTCGACCTGCTCGCCCGCGTGGCCGAAGTCGGCGTACCCGCTCTACGCCCCGACCTTCGACCCCGAGGACGACAACTGCATCTGGACCAACGGCGACGATGGCGTCATCCGCAACTACCGCATCGACACCGGCGAACAGGGGTGCTCGGGCGGGCCGCCGAAGATCCAGTTCAAGGCGTCGGTCTCGATCCCGCGTCTCGGGTGCGATGAGACCTCGCGCGTCTTCGAGTACCGCCAGTTCAAGCTGCTCTCGCCGACCCCCTCGCAGTACGCGGGCGCCAAGCTGACCATCAAGGACTCGAACGGCATCAAGATCCCGGGCTGGACCAACATCGACATCCCGGCGAACCAGACCATCGACATCTCGACCCTGACGGTCCGTGTCGCGGGTACGACTCCGACCTTCGACATCTCGGCGACCGGACTCGAGGACTTCTCGATCATCCCGCGCGCCGAGCTCAAGGTCGTCTCGGGCGGTCCACCGCAGGTCTGCTGGTGCCTCTACCCGCCGAGCGACGAGTGCCCGCAGCTCTCGGGCTACGCGGTCAACGCCGATCCGGGCGCGCGTGACACCCTCGTCACCGGTGATGCCGACTACTCGAACAGCCTCGGGCAGTCGCGTGACTACACGCACCGCGAGTACGGCACGAGCGGGTCGCCTGCTCAGCCGCCGATCGACCAGTGCGGTGGCAGCCTCGAGGGTTGGGCCCACGACCAGAACGAGTCGCCGGTCGCTGGCGTGCCCGTTGCGTTGCTCGACCAGTTCGGCAACCCGGTCATGAACCCGATCACCAACACGGCGATGACCACGATCACGGACTCGAACGGGTACTTCTCGCTCGGGCCGGTGTGGGGCGGGGCGAAGTACAAGGTGCAGGCAGGTCAGTCCGCTTACGCCGACCCGATCACCGCGACCATCCTCTCGGGTGGCAACGGTCAGACCGTGTCGGAGGACCGCCTGACGATCATCTCCCCGCTCGCGACCGTTCCGCGTGGCGGCACGGCGACCATCGGTATCGAGATGGACAGCTGGGAGATCACGGTCATCCAGCAGCCCCACGGTGTCATCGAGTGCGAGTCGCGTGCTCGTACCGGTGGGACCTTCACCTGCACCGCGTATCCCGAAGAGGGCTACGCGCTCGCGACGGTGATCGACAATGGCGCGAGCGGTACGGGTCGTATCGTGGGCACCGTCTACACCTCGCTCCCGGTGGGTGAGGATCACGTCGTCACGGGCTCCTTCTTGAAGGACCGCGGCAACGAGTGCGAGAGCAACCTCGACTGCGCGACCGGCTTCTGCACCGACGGCGTTTGCTGCAACTCGACCTGCGGTGGGCAGTGCCAGAAGTGCAACGACGCGAGCTCGCTCGGCACGTGCGCGGCGATCATCACCGTGCAGGGCAACGGCGTGGCCGATGCGGTCTGCAACGGTGTCGATGACAACTGCAATGGCAGCACCGACGAGGGCTACGCGCCGATTGGCACGACCTGCGGCGTGGGCGTCTGCGCCGGCACCACGGGTCAGTCGACCTGCATCGGCGGCGTCGAAGACCGCGTGAAGGGCACCTGCAACCCGCAGTCGAACCCGGCCTATCGCGCCAACGAGCTCTGCGATGCGCTCGACAACAACTGCAACGGCTCGACGGACGAGGCGGGTATCTGCCCGGCCCTCGACACCGTCATCAACACGAAGCCGGCCCCGGTGACCGCCTCGACGACCGCGACGTTCACGTACGCGGACCCGATCACGGCGAGCAACATCCGCTTCGAGTGCGCGCTCGACGGTGGCGCCTGGACGCCTTGCAACGGCACTGGCAACGGTGGCGGAACCAAGACGTACACGGAGCTCGCGAACGGGAGCCACACGTTCCTCGTCCGTGCGGTGGGTGCGAACGGTGCGGTCGACACGACCCCGGCGTTCTACTCCTGGGTCGTCGACACCTCGATCCCGGACACCTTTGTCCTCTCGGGGCCGCAGAACCCGTCGCAGTCCTCGACCGCCAACTTCGTCTTCGGCAGCAATGTCGCCAACCCGAGCGCGTGGTTCTGCGCCATCGACGTCGCGGGTGCGGCGCCGACGCAGAACCAGTGGTTCGCGTGCGACGACACCTGGACCTGGACGAACCTTGCGGAAGGCCCCCACAAGATCTGGGTCTATGTGGTGAACGAGCTCGGTGTGGCGGACACGACGCCGGCGACCTACTCGTGGGTCATCGACACCGTCCCGCCGGACACGAAGATCAACGGCGGCCTGAGCGAGATCGTCTGCGCCAAGACTGTGACCATCACGTTCGGCTCGCCCGATGACGTGGCGGTCCAGGCCTTCTGTTGCCGCCTCGACAACGCGGACTTTGCGCCGTGCAACGCGGGCACCGTGACCTACAACAACCTCGCCGAGGGCGCGCACACCTTCCAGGTGGCGGCCGTCGACGTGAACGGCAACATCGACCCGACGCCGGCGACCTCGACGTTCACGGTCGATACCGTGGCGCCCGAGACGACCATCGACCTCTCGCCGGCCAACCCGGCGCAGAGCGGCGAGGCGACCTTCGTCTTTTCGTCGAACGAGGCCGGGGCGACCTTCTCCTGCAAGCTGGATGGGGCCGCGAACTTCGTGCCGTGCACCTCGCCCAAGACCTACAGTGAGCTCGCGGACGGCACGCACACCTTCCAGGTGTTCGCGGCGGACCGTGGGTGCAAGGTCGACGCGACGCCGGCGACGTGGACCTGGGTCATCGACTCGACCTACCCGGAGACGGTCTTCACCAAGACCCCGCCGATTCGCGTCGGTCAGAACACCAACAACACGTTCGAGTACGAGGACCCGACCGACCCGACCGTCACGACCTTCGAGTGCCAGCTCGACGGTGGTGAGTGGGAGGCGTGCGACGGTGGCACTTCGAACCTCGGGAAGCTCGAGCTCGGGACCCACACCTTCAGCGTCCGCAGCTGCGCGGCGTTCGGTGAGGGCCAGGTCAAGTGCGACCCGACCCCGGCGAACTACAGCTGGGAGGTCACTCCGAGCCCGTGCCCGCTGGATGACGTTGCTCCGACCATCACGTGCGCCCCCGACTTCGTCGTCGAGTGCGTCAATGGTGGGGCCACCGTGGACCTCGAGGAGATCACCGCGTCGGCCGAGGATGACTGCGAGCCTGTCGAGGTGAGCACGAGCTCGAGCGACTCGCTCCCGGTCGGCGTCAGCCCGATCGTGTTCGAGGCGACCGATGGCAACGGCAACACGGCCTTCTGCGTGACCGGTGTGACGGTGGCGGACACGAAGGTCCCGACCATCACCTGCGAAGCGGACAAGACGGTTCAGGCTCAGCCTGGCGTGTGCGGGGCGTCGACGTTGGTCACTGCGACCGCGACCGATGGCTGCGACACGGAGGGCATCACGATCCTCGGGCCGTCGGGCTCGGTCGACCAGCCGGTCTTCCTGGCTCCGGGTGAGAACTCGGTGTCCATGACGGCCATCGACAAGTCGGGCAACAAGGCGACGTGCGAGACGAAGGTGACGGTCACCGGGGTCGACAAGATGGAGATCGAGTGCGCGGCGGAAATGAACGTCGACGCCCCGGCCGACTTCTGCGGCTACCCCGAGGCGATCTCGGCCGACGTCAAGGACGTGTGCGCGGCGGACGTGAACGTGAAGAGCGCGTCGGACTCGTTCCCGATTGGCGTCACGAACGTCACCTTCGAGGCGAGCAACGATCGTGGCGACACCGACACCTGCACCACCAAGCTCACGGTGCGCGACGTGACGGCACCGACCATCACCTGCGGCACTGTCGATCTGCAGAAGCTCCCGGCGGCGTTCTCGCCGCAGGCGGCCGATGCCTGCTCGGCAACGCTGACGGTGAGCGACGTGGGCTGCTTCCAGGTGGACGGCAGCGGCACGGCAACGGCCGTGACCGAGGGCTGCACGGTCGCCATCCGTGACGGTGTCGCTGTGGCGGTGACCAGTGTTCCGGTGCGCAACGGCGCCGGTGCGGTGATCCCGACCAGCGAGATCCGCGTCCAGTGGAAGGTGACTGCGGTCGACCCGACCGGCAACGAGACGACCCTCGACTGCAGCACGGGTATCGACCTCAGCGACCGCGATCGTGACCGCGACGGTGTCGTCGACTCGGCGGACAACTGCCCCGACACGGCGAACGCGGGCCAGGAGGATATCGACCAGGATGGTCTCGGCGACGTCTGCGACGAGTCGCCGTATGACCAGCTCGCGGCCGAGGGTTCGGGCGGGTGCTCGGGCTCTGGCGTCGGCGGCGGGCTCGCGCTGGCGGGTCTCCTGATGGTGATGCTCACGCGCCGCATGCGCCGCGTGCAGTAAGTGACTGGTCAGCAGCGCGCCACGGGGTGAGAGCCCCGTGGGGCTGCTACCGCGACGATCGTTCGACGCGGAGGCGGGTCCAGTGGCGCGAAGCTGTGACAAGAAGATGCAAGCCCGGTGTGCGGAGACGCTCGCCGGGCTTGTCCCGTTTTGGGGCTGGGGATGCGCCGCGTTGATGATCGGGTTCGGCGGGGTGGCGAGCGCGCAGCCGTTCGACGAGATCGGGACGGCGCTCGGTATGCCGGTCGGGGCCAATCAAGGGCCCTTGATCACCGGCGTGTCACTGAATGACTTCGACGGTGACGGCCTGCCCGAGCTCGTCGTTACGGGGGTGGCGTCAGGCCCCGTCCTCTATAAGAGACCTGCCAGCAGCGCCCCGTACGCTCTGGTTCCCGGCGCGTTTGCCGTAACTAGCGGGGCGTCGGAAGTCGAAGGTCACACCGTCTTCGACATGGACGGTGATGGTGATTTGGATGTCTTCTTCGCGAAGGGGACGCGGCCGCTCCTCTTCGAGAATCGGTCGGGTGTGTTCGTCGACGTGAGCGAGCGTCGGCTCCCCCTGAATGTGGGTCAGAGCGTCAGCGCAGCCGCCGCCGACATGGATGGGGACGGCGATCTCGATCTCGTCGTTGCGCGCTACATCGACCGCGCCGACTTCCCGCTGCATCTCTGCTTGTCGAATCAGCTCTTCGAGAACGATGGCTCGGGGCGCTTTCGGGATGTCACCGCGGGAACTGGGTTCAGCGCCGTGAAGGCTTGCTCGCTGCTGAGTGCTGTCACTGATGTCGACGGTGACGGGCAGCTCGACATCTTTTTCATCAATGACTTCGGTCAGTATCAATTCGGACAGGAGCTATGGCTCAACACCGGAGGTCTTACCTATCGCGAGGCCTCGCGCGAGTTCGGGTTCGAGGCGCGAAACTTCGGCATGGGTCTGGCGCTCGGGGACGTGGATGAGAACGGGCGTCTCGATGCCGTCGTCACCAACATCGGGGAGATCGCGGTGCTCGAGCAGAACGCGCTTGGCGTGTTCGCCGACGCGTCCGACGCCAAGCGCGCGTTTGTCCGCTACGCGGCCGACTTGAACCTCGTGACCTGGGCCGCTCAGTTCGAGGACGTCGACGTCGATGGGTACAGCGACCTCGTCCTCGCGGCTGGTTACCTATCCGTCTTCAACTTCATGGCGGCTGGAGCGCGGGAGCAGAGCGTGCTGATGCGTGGGTCTCCAGACGGGCACTTCGAGGAGGTGCCGCTCGCGAGCACCTTCTCGGAGCTCACGCATAGGGCCCGCGACATCAAGTTCGAGGACCTCGACTTCGACGGTCGCCCCGAGGTCGTGCTGTCTCACATCAACGGGCGCGTCACGGTGTACAAGAACCGGAACGTGACGCCGCTGCCAACGACCCTACGGCTGGTGCCGACGATCACGGGGAAGGGGGCCGCGGGTGCGCGCCTGTATGGGACCTGCGGCGGCGTGGCGCGGACGCGCACGGTCGTGGGCGGGGATCTGTATGGGAGCGCAGATCGGGGCGTGGTCCGAATGTCCTGGCCCGCGCCGTGCGACCAGGTGAACCAGCCCGTGGACCTCGAGGTCTGGTGGCCGAGTGGACTCATCACGCGCTACGCCGTCCTGACGGGCGCGGACCTCACCCTCGCCGAGCCCGCGTGGCTCACCTTCGTGAACGACCCGGTCCGCGGCCGGCGTGTGCACATCGACCTCAGCCAGCATGTGGACCCCTCGGTGGAGGTCGAAGTCCAAGGCGTGGGACTGGTCGTCGGGCCGCTGGAGCCGCTCGCGCTGGGCGTTTGGGAGGCGGATGTCGGCGTCGAGGCCGGCGCCTTCGAGGGGCGACTCGATGTCCGGGTCGACGGGGAGCTGTGGGGGGCTCATCCGAAGCTTCGGTCTGCCGACTACGTCGCGCCGCCGATCCTCAACCCGCCGGTGCCGATCGTCGGGGGGCTCGTCGATGCGTGGACGGTGCCGGGCGCGCGCGTGAAGTGGAACAACATCACGGTGACGGCCGATGGCGACGGGCGTGCGCGCCTTCCTGTGGTGATCGCCGCGGGTCCGAAGGTCCTCGAGCTGACGTACGGTAATCCGGCGAGGACCACACAGTGGACCTTCGAGGTCGCCCCGAGGGCGAGTCGTGAGCGTTCGGAGTTGCTGGTGCGCGACCGCATCGTGAAGGCGACGGACCAGGCCACCCGCGACGTGCTCGTGCGGTTTCGGATGCTGGACGCGAACGGAGCGCTGACGACGCTCATCACGAGCGACATCGGCCTGAAGGTCGATGGCGTCCAGAAGCAGATCGCGGCGACGAAAGAGGGCGACTGGTTCCTCATCCGCGCACCGCATCGGGACCTTCGCGAGGGGGCGGTGCTGCAGCCGACGGTCATGGGTGAGGCGTGGTTCGAGCCGCAGATCGTGAAGCGGGTCACGGACATCGCGGACAATGGCCTACTCGTCGATGCGCAGCGCTCGGTGTGCCTCCTCACCGAGCCGAGGTTGTGGAATGACGGGCAAGACCGCGGGACGCTGGTCACGGTCTTCCTGGACCGTGCGGGTCAGCGCATTCCAGACTTCGGGCAGAAGCCGCGATGGTCTGGGACCAACGTGGATGTCTATGATGGATCGGCGATCGGGATCGGATCGTTTGCGAACACGGTCCGGTCGGGCTTCGCCTTCGGGCGGACCGCGGCGAGCCTCGGGAACCAGGTCGACTCCGTCGAGTGCGTGCTGCCCAATGTGCCGCGGCCGCAGCTCCCCGAGGTCAAGGGCGCGAGCATCGTCGACCTGGGCTACGGGATGCCGACCGTCGGGGTCGCGCGGCCCTATCGGGTGGTTCCCCTGGGGCCTTCCGGCCGGGCCTTGGGCAGCGGAACCGTGTTCACGGTCGAGGTCGAGGGCGGACAGGTCTCCGCTGGGCCAGTCTACGCGCAGCTCGCGCGCTATGAGGCGCAGGTCACCCCGACTGGCGGGTCCACAATGGTGATCCGCGTGAAGTCGGAGAGCGGCGAGGTCGTGGCCCAGGCCACTACCTCGGTCTACGACCCGAACCCGGTGCCGGTCGAGCCGGAGCCAGAGCCCGTGGTGGAGGAGGTCGACGTGGTCGAGGTCTCGGAGGTCGCGGATGCCGACATCGAGGACACGAGCGTGGACGAAGTCGGGGGCGACGCGACGGAGGAGATCGGGCCTGTTCCCGACGTCGACGGCCTCGACACATCGCCGGGGACCGATACGTGGTCCGGCCCCGAGGACGACGTCGGCGACGTTGCCGTGGATGCGACGGCCGGCGAGGACACGCTCGGCGTCGCAGATGCGTACGATATCGCGGACGATATCGAGGAGGTCTCCGAGGCCGATACCGATGACACGATGGCGAGCGCCGATGCCGGCGAGGATCTGATGACCAACGACGTCATGGGGGGCGGCGATACGGCGGTCGACACCGAGGGCGGCGTTGGCGACTCCGATAGTGTCGGTGCGGACGTTGCCGACGGTGGTGGCGACGTGGTCGTGGCCGATTCCATCGAGCCCGGAGGCGATATCGGGGACACGACCGACGCCGGAGACGTTGCCGACCCAGAGCCCCTGGACACCGCGCCTGCCGACACGGCGGACGTCCCGACCGCCGATACGGCGGACGACGCGACCGCTGATACGGGGGACATCGCGACCGCTGACACGGAGGGCCCCACGGACGCCACGGCGGGCCGTGACACCGACGAGGGCGGCGAAGGCGACACGGCCTCGACCGATACGACGAAGGGGCGCGACAAGGGTTGCGAGGGTGGAGCGGCGACATCGTGGGTGTGGGCTGCGCTGCTGATGGCCCTCGTTGGCCGTCGCGCGCGTCGCACGCGCTGAGCGCTCGGGTCGTCGAGACACGCGGCTGCCTGGCGGAGATCGTCGGAGCTGGCCATCGTGGACTCCGGGCCTCGGGGCGGACGGAAGCGCGTGGCCCCGTCAGAGGAAGGCGCGCTCGAGGGTCCAGGTCGCGCCGAGGATCCCGATCGCCCAGCCGACCACGAGGGCCGCGCGCGGTCGGGTCGCGGTCGGGAGGGCCCGAGTCGCCAGGGCGAGGATCGCGAGGAGCGCCACGAGGGTGAGCTGGGCGAGCTCGAGGCCGAGGTTGAAGCCGAGGAGGGCCTCCGCGATGTGGGCGCTCGGGAGGCTCAGCTCGGCCAGCGCGCCCGCGAAGCCGAGGCCGTGCACGAGCCCGATGGCGCAGGCGAGCCACGGGCCCCAGCGGCGCTCGGTCGGAGGGGCGGTTGCCGTGGCGCGAGAGGTGGCGAGATCGAGCGCGAGGGCCACGATGCTGAGCGCGATGGCGGTCTCGACGAGGCGGGACGGCAGGGTCACGACGCCGGTGGCCGCGAGCGCGAGCGAGATGGAGTGGCCGAGCGTGAACGCGGTGAGCGTGACGATGAGCCGCTTGCGGAGGCCGATGAGCATGACGAAGGCGACGACGACGATGACGTGATCGGCGCCGATGGCGAGGTGCTCCATGCCGAGGAGGACCCAGCGCACGAAGAGGTCGAGGCCGTTGGGTGGCGTGAGGAGGAGGGGGTGCTCGGGGTGCGCGGCGTCGAGGAGGGTGAGCGTCGTGTCACCGGTTGGGCCCGCGCGGAAGGACACGAGGAGGGGCGGGGCGGAGGACTCGGGGATCAGCGCGAAGGAGGCGTCCGAGGGCGCGCAATGCCAGAGCTCGTGGCGCTCGAAGGCTTCTTCGATGCGCATCGAAGAAAGGAGCTCGACGCGGCAGTCTGGAGGGAGCCGCAGCGTCGGGGCATCGCCCGTCGTGCGGAAGACCGCGTCGCAGGTGCCTCGATCGCAGCTCAGTCGGAGGAGTGAGGGCGAGAGCGGATGGGCGTGGGTCGGCGGGGCGAGCAGGCTCGCGAGCGCGAAGGCGAGCCCGGCGAGCACGAGGCGCGCGGACACCGCACGGGGGACAGGGGAGGTCCGTGTGTGAGCGGGTGCGCGGGTCACAGGAGCCATGGTTCAGCGCGTGACCTGGATGGTGAAGGCGGCGCGCGCGGTCCGAAGGCGCTCGCGCTCGACCAGGGGGAGTTGGCTTGTGCGCCAGGCGCTGTCGAGGGCTGGGCGCAGCGCGGCGAACGAGGGCTCGGGCGGGACGATGCGGCGTTGGACGCGCACCAGGTGGAGGCCTGCGCGCGAGGCGATCGGGCCGGTCCAGCGTTCCAGCGGGGCCTTCGCGACGGCGTCCGCGAAGTCGGGCCCCAGGGTCTTGGCGAGTGCTGGGAGCGAGCGCGTCGGGCTCGGGCCGAGGGCGAGCTCGGGGTCGCCTCGGGAGGTCGTGACGCCACGGTTCAGGGCGTCCAGGAGGGCCGCGGCGCGTGCGGCCGGGGAACCCTCTGGGGAGGGTTGCGGGTCCGGTGGGTTGGCGATGAAGACGTGGTCGAAGGACACGACGGTCGGGCTCGTGAAGCGGCCGCGTTGAGCCTCGTAGAGGGCGCGGAGGGTTGCGTCATCGGGTGGGGTGAGCCTCTGGAGTTGCTCGCGGGCGCGGTCGACGAGGCGCGCATGGACCAGGGGATCGCGACGATGGAGGTCCAGGCGCTCGGCAAGGTCGAGGAGGGTGCCCTCGTCACCAGTCTGGCCGGCAAAGCGCAGGTCGCGCACGAGGCGGTCGCGGATCAGCGGGTCGCCTCGCCAACCCAGGGCGAGTCCGATCTCGACCAGGACCGCGTCGTCGACGAGGGCCTCGACCTCTTCGGGCGACGCCTCCGGTGGCACCTGCACGACCAGCAGCGGGCGGGTCGAGGTCAGGGCCGGCGGCACGAAGGCGATGACGGCACCGATCGCGAAGAAGCTCACGAGTACCAGGGCACGGCGGCGGACCAGAGCGCCTGGAGGGGCCTCATGCACGACGCGCACTCGCGTGGCGTCGGGGAGCGCGGAGGCGGCTCGGCGGGCTCGCGATCATCGCTGCGGTTCCCACCAGATCGGCGAGGTCCACGCGCGCTCGCGGATCGTCTTAGGATAGCGACTATCACAACATCCCTCGAAGCCGTCGGTGACGGTCTCGGGCCGGGCGCAATCGACCCCAGCGGCGAGGCACTGGCGGGTCGACCAGCGGCAGGTGGGACGTTCGAGGACGCGCACGTACCAGAAGGCTGGGGCGTTGCGGTCGAAGCTCGGGTCGGTCCAGGTGGCGCAGAGGCGATCGCGGCCTCCCGGAGGCGGGGCGCAGGTCGCCGGGTCGGCGCCTGGGAGGTCGACATCGGCGCTCGCGAGATCGATGACCTCGGTCTTGAAGGTGCCCCCGACGAAGCTGCCCTTGACGAGCTGGAGGCGTTCGAGGGCTGCGGAGGGCTCGTCGGCGTCACTGGGACTCGGCCCGCCGCCGCGCGGCGCGCCGGTGCCCGGGTCGCGCTGGGCGATGGCGAAGAAGCGCGGGGCGCGCGTGCTGGGGTCGGTGAGGAGGCCGCCCATGGGTACGCCAGCGGCGTAGGCCCTTGCGGCGAAGTCGGGGGTGTCGCAGAGGTCGGCGGGGAGGTCGGCACCGCCGAAGACGCGGACCGTGATGCGCGGGCCCGAGGTGCCCCAGGTCTCTTTGCGACGCAGGGCGGCGAAGATCGATGGGCGGGAGTTTTCCTCGGCCCAGACCCCGACGAGCCCGCCGGGGTTGAAGGCGACCTGGTCGACGAGGCCCGAGGGCAAGGTCTCGCGCGCGGCGGCGCCGGCTCCGCCATGTCCCGGGTAGCTGGTCTCGGCGACCGCGCCCGGGGTGCCGAGGTGGGTGTCGGTGCTGGCCACGAGGCCGAAGCGCCACGGGTTGACACCGAGGGTCTCGAGCATGCCCAGGCCGCGGCCGAGGGCGTCGCGGATGAAGTCGTTCGGGTTGGGATCGACCTCGATGTGCAGCGCCGCGGTCGACAGCGAGTCGTAGGGGAGCTTCTCGAAGCCGCAGAGCTCGTCGGCGGTCGGGGTTCCCGGCAGGCACTCGGAGTCGCCCTTGTGTTGCATGACCTCGATGAGCGGCTCCATCGCGGCTTGTTGTTCGGCGAAGGCGCGATCGATCGGCGAGCCGTCGCGCTTTTTGGCTTCGAACATGAGCCCCGAGCTGAGGTTCGAGTTGTGGGGGATGGCCAGCACGTCACAGCCCGGGAGCGCGTCGCAGGCGGCGCGGAGGCGGGTCCAGAGGCCCTCGGGGTAGGGCTCCTCGAGGTAGGAGATCGGAGCCTCGGGGACGGCGTCGCTCGCGAAGATGACGTTGCGGTGGAGGTTCGCGGTGCCGGGGTTTCCTGACCACTCGTAGGCGATGAACGAGGTGAAGGTGCAGGCCGTGCTCGGGTCGAGGGCGGCGGCAGCGGCTTGGCGGATCGTGGACCACGCGGCTCGGGTGCCCGGGGCGCAGGCGGCGCCGTCGTCGCCGCAGAGGGCGGGGTAGGCGACCGCGTCCTGGGACGCTGCGACGTAGAGGTTGAGGAGGCCGAAGGCGCGGTCCGGCTCTTCGCGGAACATGACGCACTCGGGGTCGTCGTAGGCGGCGGTGCCGGGGGTCTCGCAGGCGCTGACCGTGCCGAGGAACTCCGCGTGGTCGGTGACCGCGGCGAAGTCGAGGGGGCGGGTGAGGCGGAGGTGGCGAAGCGCCGTGCCGTCGGGGCGATAGGGCTGGAGGCCGACCTCCTCGCCCTTGGCGAAGCGGTAGGCGTCGTCGGGGCCGAGGCGCGTGCCCTGGAGGTTGGCGTCGAGGGAGAGGCGCGTGTGGACGTGCAGGTCGCCGAAGAGGGGGATGCGCGTCGCGCTCCAGGTGAGGCATCGATGAGGTGCCTCGGTGTCGGCGACGTCGGTCGTGTCGGCGGCGTCGGTCGTGTCGGCGGCGTCGGCCAGGTCCGTGTCGCGGGAGGCTGGCGGGTCGTCGCCGCACGCGACGAGGCACGCGAGGAGGAGGGCGCGCTTCATGGCGGGTTCCCGATGAGGTGTCGGAGGCGCGCGAGGCCTTCGGCGATGCGTGCCTCGCTGCAGGCGAAGCTCAGACGCACAAAGCCCGGGGCGTGAAAGGCCGAGCCCGGGACGACGGCGACGTGGGCGTGGTCGAGCCATTGGGTCGCGATGGCGACGTCGTCCGCGAGGGTGGGGTGAGCCGCGGTCGGATGAATGAGAGAGCGGACGTCGGCCAGCGCGTAGAAGGCCCCTTCGGGCAGCGCGGTGGGAAGGCCGAGGGCCTGGAGCCCGTCGACCACGAGGTGCGCGCGCCGTCGGTAGGCGTCGTTCCATGCGTCGAGAAACGCGTGGTCGCCGGTCAGCGCTTGGAGCGCACCGTGCTGCGCGAAGGTCGTCACGCCGGTCGCGATCTGGCCCAGGAGCAGCGAGAACGGGGCCACCAGGGCGTCGGGAACGAGCGCCCAGCCGACGCGCCAGCCGGTCATCGCGTGCGACTTCGAGGGGCCGTCGACGATGACGACGCGGTCGCGCACCTCGGGGTGAGCGTCGAAGAGGGCCGCGCCGCTGACGCGACCGTCGTGCTGGCCCCAGCAGAGGTCGGCGTAGAGATCGTCCGAGACGATCCAGAGGTCGTGGCGTAGGGCGAGCGCGGCGAGCTTCGCGAGGGTCTCTCTCGCGACCAGGCGGCCCGTCGGGTTCATCGGCAGGCTCAGCACCAGGCCGACGGTGCGCGGGGTGATAGCGCGCTCGAAGGCCTCGAGGTCGAGCTCGAAGTCCGGAGGCGCGCACGGGACCGGCACCATGACGCCCTGGGCCATCGCGATCTGCGGGCCATAGCTGACCCAGCAGGGCGTCGGCACGAGCACCTCGTCACCGGGGTCGACCAGGGCCTGGAAGGCGGCCCACAGTGCGAACTTCGCGCCCGGCGTCACGATGGCCGAGGCCGCGGTGAAGGGGACGCCGTAGCGTCGGGTCGCTTTGGCGGCGATGGCCTCGCGCAGGGCGGGCAGGCCGAGCACCGCGGGGTAGCGTGTCTCTCCCGAGGTCGCTGCCTGGGCCATTGCGGCCACGATGGCGGGCGGGGTGTCGAAGTCGGGCTCGCCCGCGGCGAAGCTGACGACGTCGATACCCTGCCGCTTCAGGAGGGCCGCCTTCTGGACGACGGCCATCGTCCCGGAGGGCGGGATGGCCTCGTACCGACGCGAGAGCTTCATGGCGTGCGCGTGCCGAGGCGCCCCATGAGCGCGGCATGGACGTTGGGGGGCACGAGGCCCCGGACATCGCCACCGAGCGCTGCGACTTCTTTCACGAGGGACGAGCTCACGTAGCTCACGCCGGGGTCGGACGGCAGGAAGACCGTGTCGACCTCGGGGTGGAGGTGGCGGTTCATCTGCGCCATCTGGAGCTCGTACTCGAAGTCGGCCGCCGCGCGGAGGCCGCGCAGGATGGCGACCGCGCCGCGGTCTCTGGCCCAGGTCGCGAGCAGTCCACTGAGCGCCTCGACCTGGAGGCGAGGGTCGTTGTCGAAGGCCTCGCGGATCATCGTCGTGCGCTCTTCGAACGAGAAGAGAGGCTGCTTTCGGATGTTCACGCTGACCGCGACGATCACGCGATCGAAGAGGCGAAGCCCGCGCGCGATGATGGCGACGTGGCCGACGGTGAGCGGATCGAACGAGCCCGGGCACACTGCGAGCCGCTGCCCTGGCTCGCCCAGGCCTGAAACGGATTGGCGCGAGTCCGAGGGAGGCGCGCTCATCAGGCCCCTGCTCCGCCCGCCTGCGGGGCGTCAGGGACCACCGCGACCGGGGCCGCCGGGGCCGAGAAGAAGTGGAGCACGGTGTCGCCGTAGACGCGTGCGTCATCGAGGGCGAGCCCGAGCTTCACGAACCGGGTCGGGTCGAGCGCGTGGTCCTTGGCGCTCTCGATGATGATTCGCGCCGACGGGGCGAGGCG
>JAEUKJ010000077.1 GCA_016792665.1 Deltaproteobacteria bacterium
ACAACGGCCCGGTCCTCCAGATGGAGCCCAAGCGCCTCTACCGGATGAAGCTCGGGCCGGTGTTGCCGGGTGAGCCCGTCGACCCGCGCGTCATCAACGAGGCGCGCAAGAACGGCGACGCCCCGCCGTTTGCGGACTTTCGCATCCCGTTCGGCAAGGCCGCGCGCCGCCGCCAGGGGGCCGACCTCACGATCGTGGCGTGGGGCTGGGCCGCGTGGCAGTCGCTGGCAGCGGCCAACGCGGTCGCCAAGCGCCGCGGGATCCAGTGCGAGGTGTGGGACCTCAGGACGTTGGTGCCCTACGATCGCGAGGCGATCCTCGCGTCGGCGCGCCGCACCGGCAAGGTGTTGATCGCGCAAAACGATCGTGTCTTCGCGGGGTTCGGGCGGCAGATCCAGGGCGACCTGGTCGAGAGCCTGCCGGGCGTCGCGGTGCGCGTGGTCGGGCAGATGGACATCCCGGCCGTCGGGCAGGCGCGCGCGCTGGAGGACGCCATCACGCTCCAGGTCGAGGACATCGTGCAGGCCATCGACAAGCTCGCCGACATGAAGCCGGCGGCGTGGCTCGAGAACGAGCTCCATTGGATGCAGCACGCGCCGAGCAGGCTCCTGCTCTGATATTTATTTTTGTGTGCGCGTCGCTTTCGCCGGGTCGCGGGTAATACCCCGGACGAGGAAGCCAGAGGACCAGGGGGAAGCGATGCTGCGAGTGATCTCGGTGTGTGTGGTCGTGGGACTCTTCGCCTGCGCGGATGAGCCGCGGGGGGACCTGGTCCTGCCGGCCGCGGACGGCAAAGCCGATGCGGCCGATCGGGTCGAGCGCAAAGGGGCGCTCGGGTTCGGTACGGCGGCCGCGGTGACGGGGGCCTTTGTCGAGGATCTCAGCTGGCAGGGCTTCGATCTGAAGGTCCGGCCGGGCGCGGTGGTGAAGCTCGAAGTCACCCAGAAGGGCAGCGCGCGAAACCTCGACTCGGTGCTCTTCGTCTATGGTCCGAAGACCGCGACGGGCTTTGGGACTACGGCCTACGCCTTCGACGACGACAGTGGCTGGGGCCGCCTGTCGCGCCTCTCGCGCTTGGCTCTGGCCGGTGGTGAGTGGCTCGTGGTGGTCGGAACGCGGGATGCGCGCGGTCGCGGCGCGTACCGGATCGAGGCCACGTGCGAGAGCGGAGAGTGCGCGCCGGTCGTGGTCGCGGGCGGGTGTGACGCCGCGATCCAGACCGCGATCGAGGCGTGCGTTGCGGGGTGGCTGGCCGATCCGGACTTCGACCCGTCGCGGACGACGCGTGAGGATCTCATCGCGCAGTGCGCCGACGCCGAGCCGATGGCTGGGCCGCGCGATCGTCGCTGCGCCGAGGCAGGGGCCCCGGCCGAGCTGTGTGCAATCGACATGGAAGCCTTCCAGGTGAGCTACCTGCCGATGTGTCGTCGAGCGGTGGTCGGGCGGTGGCTGGATGCGGCGTGCGTCTTCGGCGAGCAGTATCACGACCTCTTCTCGCGGGCCGAGGCGATCACCATCCTCGGGCAGCGCAAGATCGTGTCGGCCGATCAGGCGTCCGCGCTCGAGGCAGCGCAGATCGTGGACGCCGTCCACGCCACCGCCTACGACGAGGTGACCACCCTCGCGCAGGCGCTCGACGCCGTGGACGAGAACGAGGTCAACCAGACCCAGATCTGGGACGCGAGCCATCGCAAGGCCTACACGGTCTATGAGGTCGGCGCGGGCGACAACTCGTTCGGGCGCGTCTTCGCCTTCGGCACCACCCAGGCCGTCGCGACCAACAACGATGGCGACTGGTACGAGTGCAAGGTCACCTGGGGCCCGGAGCGTCGGCGCTGCGAGTCCGACAGTGAGTGCGCGGCCGGGCTCCGCTGTATCGGCCGGACCGAGGCCTCGCCGCTCGGCCGGTGCATCGACACGGCGACGGTCGTGGCTGGGGTGGGCGTCGAGTGCGGGACCGCAACGCCCTGCCTGACCGGGCTCGCGTGCGCGGGTGCGTCGATCAACGGCGCCGGCGTGTGCGTGCCAGGCTGGATGCGCGGTGCCTTCACGTCCGAGCCGGAGCAGTCCATCCCCGACGGGGACGCGCGCGGCGTGACGACCTCGCTCTTGGCCTTCGGTCTCGCGACGGTCTCGACCGATGTCCTGCTCGACCTCGCGATCGAGCACCCGCGGCCCGAAGATCTGAGAGTCACTCTCACCAACCCGGCGGGCACCGAGGTCGTGATCCAGGACGGGCAGGGCGCCGAGATCTGGTTCTCGCGGCGCGCGATTCGCGGCTTCCCTGGCGACGAGTCGGTCAACGGTGCGTGGCAACTCACGGTCGCCGACAAGGTGCGTGGCACGACCGGTATCATCCATCGCTTCGGGCTCGAGCTCACCAGCCGCTGGGATTGACGTCCGCACCTCGTCGCGGCTCCGAACCCATGGGCGGAGCGACCCGCGAGACCTTACGCGTTGGGCGGACTTGCCTCGTCAGGGAACATGACATTGCGCGAAGCTCGCGGTAAGGTCCCGGACGAGGTGGGAATGCCAGCGCCGCTCGAGTCGCGAGAACCGGGATGGTGTCCGAGCTGCCGTGGCCGAGGTCCCGTGGGCGAAGCCTGTCGGGAGCGTGTCTGTGCACTGCGCGGGTACCACTTCATCCCGCTCGGTCTTCATGGGGAAGACGGCGAGGTCGACACCCTCATCGGGCAGCGCTGTGGCGACTATCTCCTGACCGCGCTGCTCGGCGCGGGCGGATTCGGCAAGGTCTTCAAGGCCATCCAGCTCCCGGTCGGCATGGCCGCGGCCGTCAAGCTCCTCGACTTCGAGAGCGGGCCCGCGGGCATGGCTTCGGTGAAGATCCAGAAGCTCGAGATCGAGGCCCAGGCCCTGGCCCGCCTGTCGCATCCGAACATCGTCCGCCTCTACCAGTTCGGGCAGCACAAGAGCGCGCCCTTCCTCGCCATGGAGCTCATCGAGGGGGCCCAGAACCTCTGGACGATGATCGAGTCGCGAGCCGCCGCGGGCGAGCCGCTGAGGCTCGACGAGGTCGAAGCCATCCTGCTCCAGGTCATCGCCGCGCTCGAAGCTGCGCACGAACGACAGATCATCCATCGGGACATCAAGCCCGAGAACGTGATGCTCCAGTCGGTTGCTGGCCATGGGCTCTTCGTGAAGGTGCTCGACTTCGGCCTGGCCAAGTTCACCGAGGACCGGAACGCGACCTCGATGCTGCTCGGGACCCCCGCCTACATGGCCCACGAGCAGCTCACGCGCGGCGCCCTCGGCCCTTGGACCGACGTCTATGCGGTCGGCGTGCTGGCCTTCGAGCTCCTCACCGGGCGCCGCCCCTATGGGGGCGCAGGCATTCAGGAGACGCTCGCGCTCAAGCTCGACCCGGCCTTCGACCCTTGGTCGCGGGTGTCGGGCCTCGGGCTGCCCGACGAGCTCCGCGTCTTCTTCGCGCACGCCATGGCCCGCGAGACGGCGGCCCGCTTCGCCGACGTGCGCCAGTTCCGGGCCGGGCTCGGACACGCGATCGCGGCCATGCGCGCGGCCGGCGGCCGCTTCGCCCAGATCCCACTCGGTCGCCTGGTCGAGCCGACGATCGTCGAGCCGACGGTCAGGCCCGAGCCGTCCGAGATCCCCCTCGACCCGACCCGCCGCGTCGGGCGTCCGCGCGCCAGCGTCGCTGTCGGGGCGGACGGGGTCGCGGTGCTACCTCCCCAAGGAGAGGCCCCTCCGCCCGCGCCCGGCGGCCTCGCGACGCCTCCGACGCGCGTCGACCCGCCCGATGCGAAGGTGGGCGCGGCCCCCCAGGCCGGAGAGGCGAGCTCGGCTCGGCCTCCTGCCCCGGCGGCAGCGAGCCTGGGTCGGCACCCTCTCGACGACATGCCGACCGGGCCCGCGACGCGCGAAGCCTCACGGCCTGGTGACTACGGCCTGCCGCGGCGTCGCTCCTCGCAACGTTGGCTGATCGTGGGCGCCGTGCTGGCGCTCGCAGCCGGGCTCACCGCGTGGCTCCTCCTTCGTGATCGTGGGGCCGAGTCGGTCCTGGTCGAGGAGGCCCGCCCCGGTCCCTCCGGCGCGCTCGAGGTGCGGGTTCCGGCCGGCGGCTATGTGCGCGGGAGCTCGCCGCACGACGACGTGCGCGGCGACGACGAAGACCCACACGAGGTGGTCCTCGGGCAGGGGGTGGTCGTGCGCGCGACCGAGATCACGCAGGCCGAGTGGGCTGCTCTCTACCCGACCCGCCCGTCGCGACACGAGGGTTGCGGCGCGACCTGCCCGGTCGAATCGGTGAGCTGGTGGGACGCGGTCGCGTACGCCAACGCCCTCTCCGAGCGCGAGGGTCGTGCGCGCTGCTATGGTCTCGAAGGGTGCCGAGGCACGCCCGGCTCGGGTTCCTTCGCCTGCCGCAACGCGCGCTTCGAAGGCGTCGGCTGCGACGGATGGCGGCTCCCGACCGAGGCGGAGTGGGAGTACCTCGCGCGCGCTGGCCGCCCCCCTGACGATGTCGACGACGTCGCCTGGTTCGCGGACAACGGCGGTGTCGACTACCTCGGGGCGAGCCCGTGCGTCGGCGATCCGCAGGGGCGTGCCTCCTGCGGTCCGCATCCGGTGGCGCAGAAAAAAGCGAATGGACTCGGACTCTTCGATACCCTCGGCAACGTGCGCGAATGGGTCCACGACGCCTATGCGGCCTACCCGACCCGCGCGCGTGGCCCTCTTAAAGACCCTGTCGGCCCCGGTGGCGATGGCGACCGGGTCGTCCGCGGTGGCAGCTTCCGCTCGCCGCGTGCCGCCCTCCGAGCCGCGGCCCGCGAGCACTTGCCTCCCTCGACCCGGGCGCCGGACCTCGGCTTCCGGTTGGTCCGCGCGGCACGTTACGCGGGCGGCCCTTGACGTGGAAGGCCCCTGAACTCGATGATGCGCGACGCACGAGATCCCTCGCGCGACGCGTCGGAGAGGAGGCGCATGGCCCAGAGCAAGACCTGTCCGAGCTGTCACCAGCAATGGGCGATGAGCTTCAAGTTCTGCCCGGACGACGGCACGGCCCTCCTCACGCACGAGGCTCCGGCCAGTCGTGCGCCCGCGCAAGACACCGAGCCGAGCCTGCCTCCCTACTTCGAGCCCGACCCTGGACCGCGTAGCGCGCGCCCGACGGTCGGCGCCGCGCCGTCTCCCGCCAAGGGTGGACGCGCACCCGCCGAGCAACCGCGCGGCCGTAAGCACGACGGTCGCCTCATGAACCTCGAGCCGGTCCGGCCCGAGCCCGCGGCTGCCCCGACCCGCACCGAGCCCGCCGCTCCGAAGCGCCGCGCCAGCCGCACCGATCAGGCCGCCCAACCTCTGCCGGCTCAGCCGACGCCCGTGATCGACCGCGCGCGCGAGCTCCGCACCGCGCCGACCATCCTCGAGTCCCCCGCGATCTCCGAGGCGATGTTGGCCGCACTCTCCGCCGAGCGGCGCGACCCGACCGAGCCCGAGATGCCCGCGCCCAGCCGTCCTGAGCCCGCGGCTCCCAAGGTCCAGGGCCGCGGCATTCGCAAGAAGACCGGCACGGACATGCCAGCGGCACCGGCACCCGAGGCCGCCAAGGTCGGTGGCAAGCGCAAGCCGGGCTTCTCGGAGACCGCGTGGTTCATGCGCGCCGTCGACAACGTCGACCCCGAGACCGGCCGCGTGTCGGCTGCGCCCGACGCCTATCGACCCGACACATCGATCCCATCCGAGAAGCGCAAGCGCTACTCGCTGAAACGAAGCGACGAGGAGTGACAACGTGAGCGGATACTTTCTCTGGACCGATGACCAAGGGCGCCTGGATCGCAGCGAGATCGGCGAGCAGCCGCTCACCATCGGCTCGCGCAGTCCGTGCGGCGTGGTCGTCGACAACGACGCCGTCGGCCCGATCCACGCGGCCATCGAGCGCGAGCAGAACGGTTGCCGGCTGCGCCGCCTATCGCGTGTTCGCACCCTGTCGGTCAATGGTCGCCCCGCCGAAGAGCAGCGCCTCTCGCACGGCGACAAGATCGCGCTGGGCACCTATGAAGGGCGCTTCGTGTCGGCGGTCTCGGTCGCCTCCCGCATGCTCCGGCTCGTGCTGACGCGCGAGGAGGGCGAGATCCGCGTCGACCTCCCGGTCGCCGGCTCGATCACGGTCATCGGCCGTTTGGAAGGCGACGTCCTGGTCGACGACTCGGGCGTGTCCTCGCGCCACCTCGAGATCGAGAACTTCGGACCGGGCCTGCGCTACGTTCGCGACCTCGGCTCGACCAACGGCACCGAGCTCAACGGCAAGCCGCTCGGCTCGAATCGCCATCCGCTCGAAGACGGCGACGTCCTGGCGATCGGGCGCGTCCGGATCGCCGTGAAGGACGGCGGCAAGACGCCGGACTCGGTGAGCGGCGTGGTCCAGCGCACGGTCATCTTCGTCCCGGATACCGCCCGGGCCTGATCGGTCCGTTGGGCAGCCTGGCTCCGCCAGCGCCTCGCGTGGGAAGCCGCCTCCGGGATCCTGCCCCTTCGAGGAGCTTGCCCCGCTGCCCTTCCTCGCCTACATTGCCGCGCACTCGCGCGCCGGCCCTGGCGTTCACAATGCCAACGGCGCGCGCGAACACGGGGCGCATCATGCTTTACGGCGAAAACGTCGCCTTCCTCGAAGATGTCGTGCGACGGTACCTGAACGACCCGAGCTCGGTCGACGCCAGCTGGCGGACCTGGCTCGAAGGTGCAGGCCGCGAATACCTGGACGCGGTCGCGCCGATCGACGGCCCGACGCGCAGGCCATCGAGCCTCTTCGCGCCCAAGAGCGGCCACGCCCCGGGCGCGGCACCCTCGCCCGACGCCGACATCATGAAGGCGCAGGCGCGCATCTCGCAGCTCGTCAACGCGCACCGCGTGCGCGGCCACCTGCGCGCGCAGCTCGACCCGCTCGGGTTCAACGAGCCCGTGCTCCACCCCGAGCTCGAGCCGTCCTATTGGGGTCTCACCGACCAGCACCAGGACAAGGTCTTCTCGACCGCCCCGCTCTATGGGCCGCAGACCATGACGCTGCGCGACCTCACCACCTGGCTCCGCGATACCTATTCGCGGACGGTGGGTTGCGAGTTCATGTACATTCACGATGTCGCGATCAAGCAGTGGTGCCAGGAGCGCTTCGAGCGCACCCGCAACCGCTCCGACCTCGACCGCGACACCCAGATCTTCGTCTACGAGCAGCTCGCCAAGGCCGAGCTCTTCGAGGACTTCATCCACAACAAGTTCCGCGGGGCCAAGCGCTTCTCGCTCGAGGGGGCCGAGTCCCTGCTCCCGATCCTCGCCCTCATCGTCGAGACCTCCGCCAGGAGTGGCGTCGAAGAGATCGTCTTCGGCATGGCCCATCGCGGGCGCCTGAACGTCCTCGCCAACATCCTCGGCAAGGACCCGGCCAAGATCTTCGCCGAGTTCCAGGACAACAACCCCGAGGCCATGCTCGGTCGTGGCGACGTCAAGTACCACATGGGGTACGAGTCCATCCTGAAGACCCGCTTCGGCGACGAGGTCCGGCTCGCCCTGACCTTCAACCCGAGCCACCTCGAGTTCATCAACCCCGTGGTGGAGGGCAAGGTCCGCGCGACCCAGGACCGCATGGCCACGCAGGGCCTGGACGGCAAGAAGAAGGTCCTGCCCATCCTCATCCATGGTGACGCCGCCTTCGCGGGTCAGGGCATCGTGGCCGAGACCCTCAACATGGCCGAGCTCGCGGGCTACACGACCGGCGGCACCATCCACGTCGTCGTCAACAACCAGATCGGCTTCACGACCGAGCCCAAAGACTCGCGCTCGGCGCACTACTGCACCGAAGTCGCCAAGATGATCCAGGCGCCGATCATCCACGTCAACGGCGAGGATCCCGAGGCCGTCGCCCACGTCGCGCGCATCGCCGCCGACTTCCGGCAGACCTTCCAGCGCGACATCGTCATCGACCTCTACTGCTACCGGAAGTACGGCCACAACGAGAGCGACGAGCCCACCTTCACTCAGCCGCTCATGTACAAGGCCATCAGCCAGCACCCGCCGGTGCGCGTCGGCTACCGCACGGTCCTCATCGCGCGCGGCTCCGTGACCGATGCCGAGGTCGACGCCATCGAGCTCCGCCAGAAGACCAACCTCGAGGCGCGCCTCGAGACCGCCAAGACCACCAAGAAGGGCGGCATCGAGCCCTTCGGCGGCCGCTGGGCGCCCTATCAAGGTGGCCCCGACCGCGGGGTCGAGCCCGCCGACACCGGCATCGACGACGCCGCCTTCGAGGCGACGCTCCGCGCCATGGTCAAGGTCCCCGACGGCTTCCACGTCAACCCGAAGGTGCAGAAGATCCTCGAGCGCCGACTCGAGGCCCTCGACCCGACCGTGCCCATCGACTGGGGCCTCGGCGAGATGTTGGCCTACGGCTCGCTCGTCCTGCAGGGCGCGCCGGTGCGCCTCTCGGGCCAGGACGTGACGCGCGGCACCTTCAGCCATCGCCACGCGGGCCTCTTCGACCTCGACAACGGCCGCCCCTACTTCCCGCTCCAGCACACCGGCAAGCCCGGGGCCGCGGCCTTCGACGTCTTCAACTCGCTGCTCAGCGAAGCGGCCGTGCTCGGCTTCGAGTACGGCTACGGGCTCGAGGCGCCCGAGGCGCTGGTCGTCTGGGAAGCGCAGTTCGGCGACTTCGCCAACGGTGCCCAGGTCATCATCGACCAGTTCATCTCGGCCGGCGAAGACAAGTGGAACCGCCTCTCGGCCGTCTCTCTCCTGCTGCCGCACGCGTTCGAAGGGCAGGGGCCCGAGCACAGCTCGGCGCGCCTCGAGCGCTTCCTCCAGCTCGCGGCCGAAGACAACATGCAGGTCTGCAACCTCACGACCCCCGCGCAGATCTTCCACGCGCTGCGTCGCCAGGTCGTCCGCCCGTGGCGTAAGCCGCTCGTCGTGATGTCCCCGAAGTCGCTGCTCCGCCACAAGCTGGCGGTCTCGTATCGCCCGGACTTCATCGGTGGCCGCTTCCAGCGCGTCATCGGCGAGTCGAAGTTGACCGACCTCGCGAAGGTCGACCGCGCCATCGTGTGCAGCGGCAAGGTCTACTACGACCTGCTCGAGCGCCGCGACCAGAACGGCGACGACCGCACGGCCATCATCCGCATGGAGCAGCTCTATCCCTTCCCCGAGTCGCAGCTCGGGCAAGCATTGGGCGAGCTCGGACAGCTCCGCGAAGTGATCTGGTGCCAGGAGGAGCCCTCCAACATGGGCGCCTACGCGTTCCTGCACCCGATCTTCCATCGCCTCTTCCGCGAGTCGGACCGTCCGCTCACCCTGCGTTGGGTCGCGCGCGCCGAGAGCGCGTCGCCCGCCACCGGCTCTCCCAAGGCCCATCAGATCGAGCAGGACGACCTGCTCACCCGCGCCTTCACGCGCTGAGTTCGCGCGCCCGAGGCCTCGCATCCATGCGGGGCTCGTGGCTCCTGCGATCCCTCCACCCCTGCCTGGAATCGTTCAATGGCAACGGATGTCAAGGTCCCCCCGGTCGGTGAGTCGATCACCGAAGCGGTCGTCGTCGAGTGGCTCGTTCCCGTCGGTACCTACGTGAAGGTCGACCAGGAGCTCGTCGCGCTCGAGACCGACAAGATCACGGTCAACGTGCCCTCGCCCGTCGCCGGCGTGCTCGTCGAGCACGTCGCCAAGGTCGATGCCAAGGTCGAGATCGGCGCCATCATCGCGCGCATCGACGAGTCGGCCACGGCAGGCGCGCCCGCGCCCAAGGCCGAAGCGAAGCCCGCCGCCCCGGTCGCTCCCGCCGCGCCGACTCCCGTCGCAGCCCCGGCCGCGGCTCCCGTCGCAGCGCCCGCCAAGGCCGAGCACGAGGCTGTCGCCCTCATGCCCGCCGTGCGTCGACTCCTCGAAGAGAACGGCCTCACCGCGTCTCAGGTGCGCGGCACCGGCCCGGGCGGGCGCATCCTCAAAGAGGACGTGCTCAACTACCTCGCGAGCAGGAACAGCGCCCCGGTGCTGCCGCCGCAGCCCGCGCGTGCGACCCCGGCTCCGGCCATCTACGACTCGGCCGATGGCGACCACGAAGAGGTCGTCCCGATGTCCAAGCTGCGCCAGACGATCGCGCGTCGCCTGGTCGAGGCCCAGCACACGGCCGCCATCCTCACGACCTTCAACGAGATCGACATGAGCGCCGTCATGGCGCTGCGCAACACCTACAAGGACGGCTTCGAGAAGACCCACGGGGTCAAGCTCGGCTTCCTCGGGTTCTTCGCCAAGGCCGTCGTCGAGGCGTTGAAAGCCTACCCGTCCGTGAACGCCGAGGTCCGCGGCGACGCCATCGTCTACAAGCAGAACTACCACCTCGGCGTGGCCGTCGGCGGCGGCAAGGGCCTCGTCGTGCCGGTGGTGCGCAACGTCGATCGCCTGTCCTTCGCCGAGTTCGAGAAGAACCTGGGCGCCCTGGCCGACAAGGCCAAGTCCAACTCGCTCGTGCTGAGCGACCTCGCGGGCGGCACCTTCACCATCTCGAACGGCGGCGTCTACGGGTCGCTCCTGTCGACGCCGATCATCAACCCGCCGCAGGTCGCGATCCTCGGCCTCCACAAGATCGAGGACCGCCCCGTCGCCGTGAACGGCAAGGTCGAGATCCGCCCGATGATGTACGTCGCGCTGTCCTACGA
Organism: Deltaproteobacteria bacterium; assembly: GCA_016792665.1. Taxonomy (GTDB): domain Bacteria; phylum Myxococcota_A; class UBA9042; order PHBI01; family PHBI01; genus WYBB01. The sequence goes on from JAEUKJ010000077.1 coordinate 10,677, forward strand.
CCACCGCATCATCGACGGTCGCGAGGCGGTCAGCTTCCTCGTCAAGGTCAAGCAGGGCCTCGAGGATCCGGCCCGCATCCTGCTCGAGGTCTGAGGCACGACCATGGAAATCCCTCGCTATGACGTCGTCATCATCGGCTCCGGCCCTGGTGGCTATGTGTGCGCCATCCGCGCCGCGCAGCTCGGCCTGAAGACCGCCTGCGTCGAGAAGGACAAGACGCTCGGCGGCACCTGCCTCAACGTCGGCTGCATCCCGAGCAAGGCCCTGCTCGAGAGCTCCGAGCGCTACGCCGCGACCCTCCACAGCCTCGGCGAGCACGGCATCACCGTGACCGGCGTCTCCTTCGACCTCGCCAAGATGCACGAGCGTCGGAAGGCCGTCGTCGGGCAGCTCACGGGCGGCGTCGATCTCCTCTTCAAGAAGAACAAGATCACCCGCCTCTCCGGGCTCGGCCGCATCGACACCCCGAACGCCGACGGCCTCCATCGCGTCACCGTCACCGCGGCCGACGGCACGGAGTCCACCGTCGAGACGGCCGCGGTCGTCATCGCGACCGGCTCCGTCCCCTCGGATCTGCGCGGCATCACGCTCGACCACGAGCGCATCATCGATTCGACCGGCGCCCTCGAGCTCCCCGACGTTCCGCGCCACCTCGTCCTCATCGGGGCCGGCGTCATCGGCCTCGAGCTCGGCAGCGTCTGGTCGCGGCTCGGCGCCAAGGTCACGGTGCTCGAGTACCTCGACCGCATCCTGCCCGGCGTCGACGCCGAGATCGCCAACGAGGCCAAGAAGGCCCTCGAGAAGCAGGGCCTCGAGTTCGTCCTCGGCGCGCGCGTCGAGGCCGCCGAGCGCCAGGCCGACGACGTCGTCGTGCGCTGGCGCATGAAAGACGACACGGTCCACGAGATCATCGGCGACCGCGTCCTGGTCGCCGTCGGACGCCGCCCCTTCACCGACGGGGTCGGCCTCGACGAGGTCGGCGTCCTCAAGGACAACCGCGGCCGCGTCATCATCGACGACGAGTTCCAGACCAACGTGCCCGGCATCTTCGCCATCGGCGACGTGACGCGCGGCGCGATGCTCGCTCACAAGGCCGAGGACGAGGGCATCGCCGTCGCCGAGATCCTGGCCGGCGGGCACGGGCACGTCAACTACGACGCCATCCCGTCCATCGTCTACACGCACCCCGAGGTCGCCGGCGTCGGCAAGACCGAGGAAGAGCTCACGGCCGCGGGCGTGCCCTTCGTGAAGGGCAAGTTCAAGTACGGGCCGAACGGGCGTGCGATGGCACTCGGCGAGACCGAAGGGCTCGTCAAGATGCTCGCGCACAAGGACACCGACCGCATCCTCGGTTGCCACATCGTCGGCGCGCACGCCGGCGATCTCATCGCCGAGGTCGCGGTCGCGATCGAGTTCGGCGCCTCGAGCGAGGACCTCGCGCGCGCATCCCACGCACACCCGACCCTGTCGGAGATCGTGCGCGAGGCCGCGCTCGACTGCGGACGACGCGCGCTCCACAAGTGATGAACCCAAGCGGGAAGGGGTGAGCGAGATGGCCTACGCCACGATGTACGAGCTCTGGCGAACGACCGTTGGGGAAGCGATCTTCGAGGTCCTCCTCGACCTTGGGCACGGCGAGGATTTCCCGCTGCGGACCCATCCGTGGTTCTTCGGGATCCGCATCCCGATGACCAACAAGAACGCCGACGGCCTCCCCTCTGAAGAGGAAGAGGACCGCCTGAACGCCGTCGAGAACCGCATCCGCGAGGTCGCCAAGTCGCGCGAAGGTCTCTACGTCGGGCGCCGCCAGGGCCAGGGGAACCGCGACCTCCTCTTCTATTTCCCCAAGCGTCCCAACGGCTTGGACGATCGCATCCGCGCCTCGATGGGCACCGAGCTCCTCTTCATCAGCCGCGAGGACGGCGCCTGGAAGGGCTACGAGGCGCTCCTCCCGGGGCCGCGCGAGTGGCGCCGCATCGAGGACAGCCGCATCATCGCGACGCTGCTCGAGAAGAACTCGGACCCGAAGGCCGAGCACGCGGTCATGCATCGCGTCTCGACCACCATCCAGAAGGGCGCCGAGGCCCTGGCCGAGCTCATGAAAAAGCTCGAGCTCAGCGATGTCGACATCGTCGGCAAGAAGCCCGACCTCATCGTGGTCGGCGTGCAGAAGACGGCGCTCGATGCTGACAACATCCTCAAGGTCAGCTTCGTGCTCGAGTCCAAGGCCGACAAGGCCAAGGGCAAGTACCTCGGCTGGATCGCCGAGCCCGTCGGCAACGGCGGCGGCGCCTCCAGCGCGGTCGACGACCTCGACTTCGACGCCGACGACCTCGACTTCGAGCTCGAAGAAGAGTCCTGAGCCCCAACGTCTGGCAGGCCCGGCCACGCGGCCGGCGCCCGCTTGCCAGGCGACCGGTCGCGACATAGCGTCCGAGCCATGGCAACCGACCTCGCTCATGCTCCCGACGGCCGCCTCCCCGACGAGCGCTTCCGCCACGCGACCTACACGATCAAGCGGTCGTGGTTCTCGCTCTTCAACCGCACGTTCCGCATCTACGCGCCCGACGGTCGCCTCGTCCTGTTCGTCCGCCACCCGGTCTTTCGCCTCCGCGGCGAGTGGCGGGTCTTCGGCGACGAGGCCCAGACCGAGGCGCTCATGCTCGTCAAGGCCCAGCAAGTCATCGCCCTGAACTACGTCTACGACCTCACCGACCTGGCGCTCGGCGAAAAGGTCGGCAGCGTGCGCACCAAGGGTCTGAAGTCGATCGTGCGCGATGCGATGGAGATCCTCGACCCCGCCGGCCAGGTCATCGGGCACCTCCTCGAGACGGGCGCGAGCTTGCTCCGCCGCTTCCTGCCCTTCCTCACCAGCAAGCACGACATCGAGGTCGGCGGCGAGGTCGTCGCGACGGTCCGTCAGAAATTCCGATTCTTCATCAAAGAGTTCCACGTCGATCAGACCAAGGTCATCTTCGGCGACGACCTCGACTCGCGCCTCATCCTGACCTGCGCCCTCCTCGCCATCCTGAACGAGAGCCAGCGCGAGCAGGGGTGAGGTCACCCACGCTACTTGGGCCTCCCAGCACGCGATGCGCAAACTCGCACGCGCGCTCAGCCGCTCCGCTCCGCTTCCGCATCGATCGGGTCACTGCTAAGCTCAGGCCGAACCGGGGCCTTAGCACGCACCCCCGGGGAGGTACCCCATGGACAAGGTGATCGCAGTCATTCTCGGAGGCGGACGCGGCGAGCGCCTGCGACCCCTGACGTCCGCGCGCAGCAAGCCCGCGGTGCCGATCGCCGGCATGTTCCGGCTGGTCGATATCCCCATCTCGAACTGCCTCAACTCGAACATCTACGACATCTTCGTCCTGACGCAGTACATGTCGGCGTCGCTGAACCGCCACATCGCGCAGACCTACCGCTTCGACGCCTTCCGCCCCGGCCAGGTCCAGGTGCTCGCGGCCGAGCAGCTCGACCAGACCTCGGGCTGGTACCAGGGCACGGCCGACGCCGTTCGCAAGCAGCTCTCGCGGCTCGAGGCCGACCCCGACGACGACGTCCTCGTGCTCTCTGGCGACCAGATGTACATGATGGACGTCGCCGACTTCGTCGCCCACCACCGCAACACCGGCGCGGACGTCACCATCGCCGCGACCCGCTGCCGTCGGGACGAGGCGCGTCGCTACGGCATCATGCGCGTCGACGAAGGCACGCTCATCACGCAGTTCGCGGAGAAGCCGCAGGACGAGGCGATCCTCGACGCCTTCGAGGTCCCCGATCCCGTCGGCGACCAGACCCACCTTGCTTCGATGGGCATCTATCTTTTCAAGGCCAAGGTCCTGACCGAGCTCCTGGCCGAAGACGCGCGCGACGACTTCGGCAAGCACATCCTGCCGACCGCGCTCGCCAAGCACCGCATGGCGGCCTACGCCTACAGCGGCTTCTGGGAGGACGTCGGCACGATCGAGAGCTACCACCGGGTGAACCTGCTCCTGACCGACCCCCTGCCCAAGCTCTCGCTCTACGACCCGCACTACCGCTTCTTCTCGCGCCCGCGCTTCCTGCCCCCGGCCAAGATCGGCGAGGCGCTCGTCCAGCGCGCCCTGGTCTGCGACGGCGCGGTCGTCGGCGACGGCGCGACCGTGCGCAAGTCCATCATCGGCATCCGCACCGTCGTCGGTCCCGGCTGCAACCTCGACCGCGTCGTCCACAACGGGGCGGGCGAGTACGACTTCGTCGGCACCGCGAACGGCTCCCAGATCCCCCTCGGCATCGGCGAGTACACCGTCGTGAGGAACGCGATCATCGATCGCGACTCGCGCATCGGACGCCACGTGCGCCTCGTCAACGAGCGCCAACTCCAAGACTACGAAGACGACTACATCACGGTGCGCGACGGGATCATCGTGGTCCCGCGCCGCGGGGTGATCCCTGACGGCTACTCGTTCTGAGCCGCGCACGAAGGAAGCGATGACGATGAAGACGACCACGTTGCCCGCCCGGGGCTGGCGCTTCGGACTGGCGCTGTTGACGCTCGCCGTGTTGGCCGCCGCACATCCTGCCGCGGCTCAACCGACCGAGGGCGAGGCCCGGCTCACGGCGCTCGGAGGCGCTACTCTGACCGTGCCGACCTGGAAAGAGGTCCGCAAGGACGCGGCCGTCCTGGTGCTCGAGCAGCTCCCCGATCCCGCGACCCAGAAGACCTACCAGGTCCTCATGTGCGCCCTCGAAGAGGGGCCCACGGCCAAGGTCGTCCGGTGGGACAAGGTGCGACAGAACATCGTCGACGCGGCCTCCAAGGGCGGGCGCGCCCTCGAGCTGGCCCCGAAGGAGCCCTTCACCGGGGCCCCCGGCTTCGAAGGCCAGCGCTTCCAGGGCACCTTCAAGAGCGGTGCCGGCAAGCAGGTCGCCCTAGAGATCGTGGCCCTGGTCAAGGACGGCAAGCTGCTCACGGTCGGCGTCATCGCGGAGTCGCTCGCACCCGCCGTGACCGAGCTCATCGACAAGGTCGCAAAGTCCGCGCGTCTCGGTACCCCGTAAGGAAGCGACATGCGCATCGAGATCCTGACCATCGGCAACGAGCTCCTGAACGGCGACCTCGCCGACACGAACACCCAGCGCCTGGCCCGCCTCCTCCGCGAGCTCGGCCTACCCATCAAGCGCGCCCAGACCGTACCCGACGGGCTCGAGATCATCGCCGCCGCCCTGCGCGAGGTCGCCGACCGCGCCGACGTCGTGCTCGTCTCGGGCGGGCTCGGGCCGACGGAAGACGACCTCACGCTCGAGGCCGCCGCCCTCGCGGCAGGCGTCCCCCTCGTGACGCACGCCCCGACGGTCACCCGCCTGCAGGAACGCTTCGCGGCCCGCGGCCTGCCGATGACGCCGAACAACCTCCGCCAGGCGCAGGTGCCCTCCGGCGCCGAGGTCTTCGACAACCCCGTCGGCACCGCGCCGCACGTCGAGCTCGACGTCGCTTCGGCCCGCGGTCGCTCGCGCCTCTTCTTCTTCCCGGGCGTGCCGAGCGAGCTCCAGCGCATGGCCGAGGACTACCTCCGCCCCTGGCTGCTCTCGCATGCCCCGGTGCGGGTCTATCGCTCGACGATCTTCAAGACCTTCGGCCGCACCGAGTCGCAGGTCGCGACCTTCCTCGACGCCCTGCCGCGCGACCCGCGCATGCACGTCGCCTATCGCGCGCACTTCCCAGAGATCCAGGTCTCGCTCCACATCGAAGAGCCCGACGAGACCGCCGCCGCGGCGCTGCTCGACGCCTCGTCTGCGCACGTCCGCCTGGCCCTCGGTCCCATCATCTACTCCGAGCAGTCGGGCGACACCCTCGCCGCCGTGGTCGTGCGCGAGCTCGTGCGCCGCGGCGAGACCCTGGCGCTTGCCGAGAGCTGCACGGGCGGGCTCGTGGGGCGGCTCATCACCGACATCGCGGGCGCCTCGGCAGCCTTCGTCGAGGGCTTCGTGACTTACGCCAACGCGGCCAAGACGGCCCATCTCGCCGTCCCGGAGGCCCTCCTCGCGACCCACGGTGCCGTCTCCGAGCCCGTCGCGCGCGCCATGGCCGAGGGGGCTCGAGCCGCCAGCGGTGCCACCTGGGCCGTCGCGGTGACCGGCATCGCCGGGCCGGGTGGGGGCACGCCCGAAAAGCCCGTCGGCACCATCCACCTCGCGGTCGCGGGGCCTGACGGCACGACCCATGTCCAGCGGCGATTCCCCTTCGATCGCGAGCGGATCCGAGTCGTGTCCGCGTGGTCCGCCCTCGACCTCCTGCGCCGCCGACTTTTTTCGGTCGACCCCGCTTGACGGTCTTGACGGGCACTGAACGCCTGTGCAGAATCCGCCCCGTCCCCTGGATGACGGAGCTCCCTCATGTGCGCACAACCCCGGGCCGCCAAGGCCACGACGACCGAGACTGCCCCCGCACCGCGGGCTGATGGACTGCCCCCGCGCGACGCCGCTCGCGACAAGGCGATCGACGTCGCCGTCCAGACCATCGAGCGTCAGTTCGGCTCGGGCTCGATCATGCGCCTGGGCGAGGGCGAGAACCTCCTCGGCTCGGTGCCGGTCATCCCGACGGGATGCTTGCCGTTGGACATCGCGCTCGGCGTCGGCGGCGTCCCGAAGGGCCGCATCGTCGAGATCTTCGGCCCTGAGAGCTCGGGCAAGACGACCATCGCGCTGCACATCGTGGCCAACTCCCAGAAGAGTGGGGGGGTCGCCGCCTACATCGACGCGGAGCATGCTCTCGACGTCGGCTACGCGCGCAAGCTCGGGGTCCGGACCGAAGACCTGCTCATCTCGCAGCCCGACTATGGCGAGCAGGCGCTCGAGATCTGCGACATGCTCGTGAAGTCGAACGCCATCGACGTGCTCGTCATCGACTCGGTCGCGGCGCTCGTGCCCAAGGCCGAGCTCGAGGGCGAGATGGGCGACTCCCACATGGGTCTGCACGCGCGCCTCATGTCGCAGGCGCTGCGCAAGCTCACGGGCTCCATTTCCAAGAGCCGCACCTGCGTCATCTTCATCAACCAGATCCGTAACAAGATCGGGGTGATGTTCGGCAACCCCGAGACGACGACCGGCGGCAACGCGCTCAAATTCTACGCCTCGGTGCGCCTCGACATCCGCCGCACGGGCGCGGTCAAAGAGGGTGAGGAGGTCGTCGGCAACGAGACCAAGGTCACCGTCGTGAAGAACAAGATGGCGCCTCCCTTCAAGAAGGTCACCTTCGACATCATGTACGGCGAGGGGGTCTCGCGCGAAGGCTCGATCATCGACATGGGGGCCGAGCTCAAGATCATCGAGAAGTCCGGCTCGTGGTTCTCCTACAACGGCGAGCGACTCGGTCAGGGCCGCGAGAACGTCAAAAAGTACATGCGCGACAACCCCGAGATCGCCACGCGCCTCGAGTTCGCCATCCTCGAGCACTACGGCATCGCCCGCACCGGGCTGCCCGAAGCCTCCGCCTGAGCCGCGCTGCGGGCCGGCCATCGCCTCGCCCGCCGCCCGCAGATACTTCGGAAAAGCCGAATTCTCGGCCGAGATTTCCTGCTTTTCCGAAGTGTCGCCGCTCGTAAGCTGAACCAGCGCCGCCTCGCCCAGTTGCGAGCAAGCCGGTGACCAAGCCGAAACCAGCGGGCGGCGCCCGGAGGCTCACCCCATGAGCTGGCTCAACTACCACCACCTCTTCTATTTCTGGACCGTCGCTCGCGAGGGCGCGCTCGCTCCTGCGGCCGATCGCTTGAAGCTCTCGCCTCAGACCCTGAGCGGCCAGATCCGCCTCCTCGAGGCGAGCCTCGACGCGCCGCTCTTCGAGAAGCGCGGCCGGCGCCGTGAGCTCACCGAGATCGGCCGCGTCGTCAAAGACTACGCCGACGAGATCTTCGCTATCGGCCGCGACCTCCAGGAGGCGGTTCGTGGCCCGCTGGCCGGCCGTCCCGCGCGTCTCGTCGTCGGCGTGGCCGAGGTCGTCCCCAAGCTGGTCGCAAAGTACGTCCTCGAGGCCGTCCTCGAGCCCGTCGACGGCGCCACCACGCGCCTCATGTGCCGCGAGGACAACGCCCAGCGCCTCCTCGTCGAGCTCGCCGCGCACCGCGTCGACGCCCTCGTGGTCGACGCGCCCGTCCCGCCCGACGCCGAGGTTCGTGCCTTCAACCACCTCCTCGGCGAGTCTGGGGTCACGTTCTTCTCGACGCCCGAAGCTGCCGAGGACCTGAGGCGCGACTTCCCCAAGAGCCTCGAGGGCCGGCCGATGCTGCTCCCGAGCCCCGAGGCCGCGGTCCGTCCGGCGCTCGACGCCTGGTTCGAGGCGCGCGGCGTCCGACCCCAGGTCGTCGCCGAGTTCGACGACAGTGCGCTCTTGACCGTCTTCGGCCAGGACGGCCACGGCGTCTTCCCCGGCCTCACGGCGCTCAGCAAGGCCATCGAACGCCAGTACGGCGTCGTCCCGATCGGCCAGGCCGACGGCGTGCGCGACCGCTTCTACGTCGTCACGCTCCAGCGCAAGCTCGAGAACCCCGTCATCGCCCGCCTCACCGAGCACGCGCGCCGCGAGATCTTCCCGGTCGAGCTCGACGCCGCTAAGCGCCGCTCACGCGCTCGCGCGGCGTCGTCAACGCGAAAGACCTGAGGAACGACGGCATCGTCCAGAGGTCGAACGTGAGCAACCCCTGCCCGACGACCATGCCGCTCTCCTGCTCGATCACCGTCGTGTGCAGGTGGGTCGCCCCGCGCAAGATCCGCGGCACGAGGACGTGCTTCTCGCCGCGAACGATCAAGCGTCGCCCATCGTCGGCCGCGAACGCGAGCTCGTAGACCAGCGCCCTTCGTCCCCCGAGCGGCGCCCAGCTCAGGCTCCCCGTGCACGGCCGGCCGTGCGCCAGCCCGCCGAACTCGACGACCCCGCTCAGCTCTGCGACGAGACGCCCGCCCCCCGACCAGAGGCACCGCAGCTGCTGCGCCAGCTCCACGAACGCCACATCGAGCGTCAGGGTCAGGTCACGCGTGACCGCCTCACGGACCTCGCGGATCCCGCCCGCCATGATCTCCGCAAAGGTCCAGGCGACCTTCGCCTTCGCGGCCACCGCCACGTCACGCGGCGCCTCGACCTCCGCGCTCTCGACCGCGCGCATGTGCCCGCGCACCGTCGCCGCCCCCTTCGACCCACCCGCCGCCGCGCCGCCCCGTTGCACCTGGTCGATGCGCCGCCCGACGCCACCCACCGCGCGCTCGGCCAGCGCCATGATCGTCACCTGCGGGTTCACGCCCGGCGCCCCTGGCAATACCGACCCGTCCACCACGAAGAGCCCGGACACGTCGTGGCTCTCGAGCTCGGCCCCCACTACGCTCCTCCGCGGGTCGGACCCCATGCGACACGTCCCCAGCGGATGAAAGCTCGAGAGCCCCAGATCCGACCCGCCATAGCGCCGCCCGCTCTGCGCGAAGCGCTCCAGATCGGCCCGCGACCTCAAGACCGGCTGCCCCTTCACGCCCGGCCGCACCTCGTCGGCCCCGGCCGCCAGGAACAGCTCTGCAAGCCGCCGATGCCCCTCGAAGACGAGCGCCCGGTCCCTCTCCTCCATCCGATACGTGATGAGCGGCCGCCCCCCAGGCCCGCCTCGCACGCGGCCCCGCGACCGATCGCGGATCATGAAGCCAAAGGCCGCGACGTGCTCCATGCGATCGACGAAGCGACTCCACTCGCGCCCGTGTGACTCCGCGCTCGACCCGAGTATGTCGGGCGGCACGAAGAGCCCCTCCATCATGATGCCCTCGTGATGGTGCTCGTGCACGCCATACCCTTGAGGCACCCCGCGGAACCCGTCGATGCGCTCTCCGAACATCGCCGTCGAGTACGACGCGGGGTGCAGCGACAAGTTCCTTCCGACCTGCCCCGACCCGTTCCCCAGCCCGCTCCGCAACAGCAACAGGGGACTCGGGATCGCCCCTCCCGCCACGACCACCACGCTCGCCGCGACCCGAATCCGAACGACCCTCCCGTCCTCGCGCGTCGCCTCCGCGAGGACCCCCGTCGCCCGCCCGCCGCGCGCCAACACGCGCTCGACCCTCGCCCCGGCGTACACCATCGCCCCGGCTGCGACCGCCTTTGGCAAGTAGCTCACCGCGGTGCTCCGCTTGGCGTCCGTCGGACACCCGAAGCAGCACAGGCCCTGCCCATCGCATCCCGGTGCGTTCCGCGGCAGTGGCGCGTGCGACCAGCGCAGCGCCTCGGCCCCGCGCACCACGATCCGCGCGTTGCCGCCCAGGACATCCATCGGGTTCGGCGCCACGCCCAACATCTTCTCGACCGACGCAAAGTGCGGCGCCAGCGCGTCCGGCCCCAGGCCTTCCAACCCGGTCTCGGCCACCCACTCCCGGAGCACGTCGTCGGGCGTCCGGAAGCAGGTCCCCGAGTTCACGGTCGTGCTGCCCCCGACCGTCTTGCCCGCCAGCACCGGCATGGTCGCGTTGCCCCACGCCATCATCGTGCCGCCGCCCTGATACAGCTTCCGCACCGTCGGCAGTGCATGCCCGGTGAAGTCGCGGCGCGTGTAGTGCGCGCCTTCCTCCAGCACCAGCACCGCATACCCCTGGGCCGCGAGCCCTCGCGCCAAGGGCGCTCCACCGGCGCCGCTGCCGACGATCACCGCGTCGACCTCGAGGAACTCGTCGCGCTCCAACGTCCGCGCGTCGACGACCCGCTTCTCCCAGGCCGCGGGCTTCTCGCGCGCCGGCTGGACCCCGAACGGCACACCCAGCTCGGCGTAGACCCGAGGGTCGTGCACGGCCGCGTACTTCATCGGCGTCATCAGCGCCCGCAACGGCCAGTGCAGCGCCTCGATCCCGGCCGCGCGATCGAACCACGCCGCCCTCTCGCTCGCGCTCATCGCGTCCAGCGGGTGGCCCGTCGTCGCCCGCGCCGCCAGATCCAGCGCCCGCACCAACCCCCGAAACCCGAGCTCCGCGCCCGCCCCGAGCTCGCTGACCAGCGCCTCGATCGCGTCCACGCGCGCCCCATCCGGCGCCCCCACACGTGCCCCGGCCGGCGTCGCAACCTCGCAGATCGCTTGCACGATCGCGCGCTCGTCCGACCCCAGGAAGGTCCGTCCACCGCTTGTGATCGTGGCCTCTCGGCGCGTGCTGGAGGGCGGCATCTCGTTCGACGTAGCGGCGATCATGGCGATGGTCCTTGGCTGGCGACCCAGGTTCCCGGATAAAAAGTGACCGTGCAGTCACCTTATTTCGCCAACCGCGGTCAGGTCAACCCTCGGGCGCTTTTCGCCCCCCGCTTCGTCCTTGAATTCGGCGTCGCTCCTGCCATAGTCCCGCCCCTTCGAGGGCCGGCCCCCGACGCCGGCCCGCGCGCTCTCTCGCGAGGCACTCAATGACCTGGACCGCCGCCAAGATCCGCCGCACCTTCGTCGACTTCTTCGTCGAGCGGGGTCACCGCCACATCCGCAGCTCGCCGCTCATCCCCGGCAGCGACCCGACCCTGTTCTTCACGAACTCGGGCATGGTGCAGTTCAAGGACGTCTTCGTCGGCGCCCGCCAGACCGAGCACCCGCGCGCGACCACCGTCCAGAAGTGCCTGCGCGTCTCCGGAAAGCACAACGATCTCGAGAACGTCGGCCGCACCGCGCGCCACCACACCTTCTTCGAGATGCTCGGCAACTTCAGCTTCGGCGACTACTTCAAGAAGGACGCGATCCTCTACGCATGGGAGCTCCTCACCAAGGTCTTCGAGCTCCCCGTCGACAAGCTCCACGTCTCCGTCCACCCCGAGGACGATGAGGCGCTCGGCTACTGGCGCGATCTCGTCGGCGTGAACCCCGCCAATATCCACAAGGATCCCAGCAACTTCTGGCAGATGGGCGACATCGGTCCCTGCGGACCCTGCAGTGAAATCCACATCGACCTCGGCCCGACCATGTCGAACGGCGAGGTCGATGTCCCCTACGGCGACCCGCGCGGCGAGCATCGCTACCTCGAGCTCTGGAACCTCGTGTTCATGCAGTTCGAGCGCGCCTTCGGTCACGACGGCGAGATCGTCCAGACCTCGCTCCCCAAGCCGTCGATCGACACCGGCGCCGGCCTCGAGCGCCTGGTCGCCGTGCTCCAGGGCAAGTTCAACAACTACGACACCGACGCCTTCACCCCGATCATCGACATCGTCGCGCAGAAGGCCGGCGTCACCTACCACACCAACGCCGACGTCGACGTGGCCCTGCGCGTCATCGCCGACCACACCCGCGCGGCCACGGCGCTGATCGCCGACGGCATCTACCCGGACAACGAAGGCCGCGGCTATGTGCTGCGTCGCATCATGCGTCGCGCCATCCGCTTCGGCCGCATCCTCGGCCTCGAAGAGCCGTTCCTCGTCGACACGACCGCACGCTGCGTCGAGATGCTCGGCGACATCTACCCCGAGCTCATCGCCGCCAAGGACACGATCCACCGCATCGTCCTGCAGGAGGAGAAGCGCTTCGGACGCACCATCAAGGCGGGTCTGAAGCTGCTCGCCGACGAGACCGCGAAGGTCGAAAAGGGCGGCGTCCTCTCGGGTGAGGTCGCCTTCACGCTCTACGACACGCACGGCTTCCCGCTCGATCTCACCGCCCTCATCCTCTCCGAGCAGGGCCTCTCGTACGACCACGCGGGCTTCGAGGCCGCGATGGACGCGCAGCGCGCTCGCGCCCGCGCCGCGTCGAAGTTCGGCACGGTCGACAAGGCCGCTTACCAGCACCTCGTCGAGGCCGGCATCACCCCGACCCGCTTCCTCGGCTACACCCAGGAGAAGGTCGCCGCGAAGGTCCTCGCACTCCTGGTCGAAGGCGAGCGCGTGCCCCGCGCGGCGGCCGGCCAGCGCGTCGAGATCGTCACCGACGAGTCGGTCTTCTACGCCGAGTCCGGTGGTCAGGTCGGCGACACGGGTCTCCTCGTCGGGCTCGAGACCCAGGAGTCCACGAACCTCCGCGCCTCGGTCCTCGACGTCCAGAAGCCCTTCGGCGACGTCTTCGTGCACATCGCGATGGTCGAAGACGGCGTCCTTAGCGAGGGCGATCGCGTCATCCTCGAGATCGACCACGCCGGGCGCGCCGCGACCCGCAAGAACCACTCGGCGACCCACTTGCTGCACGACGCGCTGCGCAAGGTGTTGGGCGAGCACGTCCGCCAGCGCGGCTCCATGGTCGCGCCGCACCGCCTGCGCTTCGACTTCAGCCACACCGGCCCGATGAGCGAGGACGAGATCCGTCAGGTCGAGCTCCTCGTGAACCGCCACGTCGTCGACAACGAGGGCGTCGAGACCGACGTCCTTCCCTACGACGCCGCGATCGCCAAGGGCGCCATCGCGTTCTTCGACGAGAAGTACGGCGACGAGGTCCGCGTGCTCTCGGTCGGCTCCGAGTCGGTCGAGCTCTGCGGCGGCACCCACGTCTCGCGGACCGGCGACATCGGCCTCTTCAAGGTCGTCAGCGAGGGGCCGATCTCCGCGGGCGTTCGCCGCCTCGAGGCCGTCACCGGCATGGACGCCGTCAACTACGCCCTGAAGCGTGAGGCCCAGGTCCGCCACATCGCCGCCGAGCTGCGCGTCGGCCCCGACGAGATCAACGACCGCGTCGCGCGCCTCATCGAAGAGAAGCGCGTCCTCGGCAACGAGCTCTCGGCCGCGCGCCTCGCGTGGCGCAAGGCCGAAGCCCTCTCCTCGGTGCAGTCCGCCAAGCTCGTCAACGGCAAGAAGGTCGCCGCCATCCGCCTGGACGGCGTCCCCGGCAAGGACGTCCGGCCCCTGGCCGAGTCGCTCCGCGACGTGATGGGCTCGGGCATCGTGCTGGTCGCGGGCACCGACGAGGGCAAGGTCAGCCTCGTCATCGCCAACACCGCCGACATCCGCGCCAAAGTCCCGGCCGGCGCCTTCGTGTCCGAGCTGGCCCCGTTGATCGGCGGCAAGGGCGGCGGCAAGCCCGACGTGGCCCAGGCAGGCGGCGCCGATCTCACCGGGCTCGATGCCCTCATCGCGGCCTTCTACGCGAAGGCCGAGTCGGCGCTCGCATAATCGAACCCCTTCGCCTCTTGGCCCGCGGTCAGCCCGTGGGCATGAGGCGGTGGGGCTGACGGTTGTCGGCCAGCGGCGTGCCGATCCTTGACACGCCGCGTCATCCTAACGATATCCGCGAACTTCCGGCGTCATCGCAGCGCGCGATCGCCCGGACCTGACGATCGAGCGCCGAGGGCCTGGCGGTGCCAGGCCACCCGCGGGTGACCGGCAGGTGACGCCGAAACGACAGCCACGAGGCCTCCGATGCGCAAGCTCTTCGCCAACACCTTGGCCGCCTTCTCGACGCTCTCCAGCCCGCTCGCGGGTAGCGTGACCCTCGCGACGGTCTCGGTGATTGCCCTCGCTCCGGCCGCTGTCGCTGCCCCCGCTTTCGTCTACGTGCCGCGCGCCGTCGATGGGACCGAGACCTACCTGCCCGAGCTCGCCGACGGCGGCGCCACGACCGCAGCAGGCCTCGCCGATCAAGCGCTCAAGAAGTTGCTCGCGGCCCTGCCGGACGCGGCCGCTGTCACCGTGAAGCTCGACGCCAGCTCGGCCGAGCTGACGATCGACGCCGCCAAGTCCGGCGATCCCGCCATCACCGATCGCGCCCTCGGCGCCGTCTTCCATACGCTCCGCGCCGCCGGCTTCGAGGAGGTTCGCCTCGCTGGCAAGCCGCTGTCGGCCGCGTCGTTCTCGCGCGGCGCTCTCGTCGGTGTCTTCCCGATCGGTGCCGCCCTCGCGTCGAAGGTCAACGGTTGGGTCGACGTTGCCGGCGTCCCCATCCCGGCCAGTGCCTTCTACAAGCGCCTCGACGCGCAGGACAAAGACGTCCAGGCGGCCATCAAGGCTCTCCTCGAAACCGGCTCCGCCGACGTCCGCCTCCTCCTGACGACGCAGATCGACGCGCTCAAGTCGAAAGACAAAGAAGCCCTCCTCATCGACCGGCTGAGCGACGGCGACGCCCGCGTCCGCAAGGCCGCCCTCGTCCACCTCGCGAAGGCGCCCAACGCCAACGTCCAGAAGGCCCTCGGCACCCTCGTCGACAAGGACACCGACAACGGTGTCCGCCTCGACGCGGTCAAGATCCTCGTGGCCTCCGGCAAGAAGGAGTACGAGCGCTACCTGCTGCTGGACAAGCTCAACGCCGCCGACGCCGGCAGCGTCATCGAGGCCGCCAAGGGCCTCGCCGCTTCGAAGGACAAGAAGTTCGTCCCGGCCATCGCCGGCCTCGCCGCCCACACCAACCCCGCCGTCCGCAAGGTCGGGGTCGAGCTCCTCCGCGACGCGGGCGAGTTCGGGCTCATCGCGGGCTTCCTCGCCAATGACCAGCTCGCCTCCGACGTGCGCGAGCTCGCCGCGCGGACGCTCGCGGACCAGGCCGGCGTCGGCGCCACCGAGAAGGCCGCCGGAATCTCCTGGCTCGCCCAGAACGGCCCGGCCGACCAGGCGCTCTACGCCGCCAAGCTCGCTCGCGACCAGATCGTCATCGGCACGGCCCAGGCGCTGGCCAAGGCGCTCTCGCGGCCTGAGGCCGACGTGCGCAAGACCGCGGCGGAAGGCCTTGGCAAGCTGAAGGACCCGATCGGCCTGGAGGCCCTTGCGGGCGCGCTCCGTGGCGCCACCGACCCCACCGAGAAGGCGCTCTACCAGGCCCAGGCCGAGGCGATCGTCTCGGTGCAGGCGGTCGATCAAGCCATCAACATCGCGGGTGCCAAGGACGCGACCGTCCGCGAGCTCGCCATCCGCGCGCTGGCCGCCTTCTCGAAGGATCGCCCCAATCCCAAGGTCACCGAAGTCCTCAAGAAGGCCCTGGCCGAGAAAGAGCCCTCGATCCGTCGGGCCGCTGCCTACGCCCTGGCCAGGACTCCCGACGAGGCGACGCTCGCCGATCTCGCCAAGCTCGATGCCGACGCCGACGCCGAGATCCGCGTCCAGGTCGCGGTCGCGATCGGCCGCGCCAAGGGCGCCGCAAACGACGCCATCCTGGTCAAGTACCTGGACGACAACGACACCTCGGTGCGCGAGGCGGCGCTCGTCTCGATCCAGACCAAGAAGCTCGCTGCCGCCTTCGACAAGGTCCGCTTCCTCGTCGCCCATCGCAAGGTCGAGGTCCGGCGCGAAGCCCTCCGTGCCCTCGTCCTCCTCGGCAAGCCCGCCGATCCCCAGCTCTTCGACATCTACGCGAAGGCGATGCAGGACGAGGACACCGACGTGAAGATGGTCGCTCTCGACGGCCTGGCCCCTTACGCCGACGGTCGCGCCGCGCAGTACATCGGCCTGCCGCTGATCGACGACCGCTCCCCGAAGGAGCTCAAGCTCAAGACGATCAAGGTGCTCGGCGGCCTGGGCATCGTCGACGCCGTCGAGCACACGGTGCGCGGCCTCTTCGACTCAGACCGGGACATCAAGCTCGCCACGCTCGACGCCCTCGAGCGCCTGAAGAGCGACAAGGCCTCGCGGCCCCTCCAGGAGTTCGTGCTCGGCGAGACCGATGCCGAAGTAAAAGCCCGCGCCAACAAGGTCCTCGAAACGCTCTGATCACGCCGTAGGGCAGGCTGGCACCGCCACGCCTTCGGCGTCGATCGACCCGTAGGGGCGAGGCTTGCCTCGCCCGGCGTTGTTCAAGCCGTAGAGGCGAGGCTTGCCATAGCCGGCGTTGATCGATGGCGTAGGGGCGACGCTTGCCTAGCCCGGTTAGTATCGCCGACCTCGAATGCTCGCGACCCACGCGCCGAGCGCCGCGAGAAACAACATCCCGCCGACGATCTCGACCCCGGCCTCCCGCGTCCGAGGCTGCGCCAGCGTGTCGCCTTCGCAGCCCGACCCACAGCCACTGCTGTCCGAGCTCCCGCCGCACGCGCTCGCATCGCTCGAACTCGAGCCGTCGCCGCACCCGCTCGACCCATCAGAGGTCGACGTGTCCTCGCAGCCACTCGTACTCCCCGAGCTGTCGTCCGGACTGCTCGAGTCATCACAGCCGCTCGAGCTCGTGTCGGAGCCGGTCGACTCCCCGCTGCAGGCTCCGTCGGTCGACACCGGCTCGGGGACGGTCCCCGGATCTCCGCCCGAGCCCCCGTCGATCACGCCGTCCGTCGACCCATCGTCCATCGGATCGCTCTCGCAACCGTCGCTCGTCGTCTCGTACTCGGCGCCGCTGTCGCAGCCATACCCATAGTAGGAGTCGTCGTAATAGGTGTCGTCAGTCCAGCACCACGGAGAGGCGCAGACCCCTCCCGTCGGCGTGCGCGGATCGGGGGAGGGTTCCTGAGCGACCTGCTCGGGCGTCGGCGTCGACTCGAGCATCAGGTCGATGTTCCAGCTCGCCTCCGATCGCGCGTCCACCATCTCGAGCCCACCGGTGACCCGAAACCCCGCGACGTTGCTACCGATCGCGAGATTGTCGAGCATCAGCTCGCCGGCCGCCGGCGTCGCATCCAGGCGCCTGGGCACACCCTCCTGCCCAGCCACGATGTAGGCCCGAGCCTTCAACGCACTGTCTCCCGCCAGCCACCGCTCGCGATCACCACTCCGATCCAGGTCCACTGTCAGGACGGCCGTCTCACCCGTCCTGGGCACGATGAAGGTCGTCCGGATGTAGAGACCTCGCTTGAAGGACGAGAGCTGACTCGCGAACGTGAGCCGCGAGAACACCTCCATGGTCCCACTCTCGGTCGTCCCCTCACCCCCACGTTCCTCGATCGTAAGCGCCGCGCGCCCCGACCCAGCGAGCCCGATCGTCGCGAAGCTCGTCGCCCGCGGGGCCCGAACACCCAGGATCCAAGACGCCGCCGCCGCGAACAGGAACAGCGCGATCCGAGACATGCGGCCTGAACTGGCTGTGATCATCACTCATCCCTCACAGGTGGAAGGTCGCCGTGATGCCAAAGGCGGCGTTCGCGCTTCCGGCGTCGCCCGATCGCGCTCCGGCGGCCTCCGCCAAAGGATCGAAGCTCGACAGTCCGGTCGGCAGGGTCACATCAAATCGTGCCCCGACCGACGCCCGGTAGTGCAGCCGCCACTGCAATCCGATGCGCACTCCAACGAAGAACCCCTCGTCACGACTCGCGATCCGCTCGGCTCCGCGCCCCAGGATCGCCGTACTGTCGACGAGGATGCTCCCCAACGTGGTGTCCACGACCGCCCGCAACCGCTCCGCGATCGGCGCGATCACACGGAGCCCCAGGGACCACTTGAACGCATCGCGCTCGATCACGGCGCCTTCGGCCGAGCCCTCGACGGCACCATCCAGATCGGCCCACGAAAAGCTCGCGATCCCAAAGAAGCGCAGCGGCCACCCCTTGGGCTTCGCGCCGGCGCCGATCGTGATGCCCCGCGCCCAGCCGTCGGGACCTTCCGCGAACGCTCCCCCGATCTCGTAACCCCCGTCGCCCTCGATCAAGAAGTAGGTGCCGGGCTCGGCCCGCACCTCCTGGGCCCCCGCGATGCCGAGTGAGATCAGCAACGCGAACATCGCCGCCCCGCCTCGCGCGCTATCCCAAGGAAGAGCTCGCGAGCCCCACAGGCCCATCGTCCGGTCGGACCCCATCCGCGCTCCTGGTCCCACGTTTTGCGGCCCGTGAGCCGCTAGCTGCGGGCCGACGCCCACCTGGAAGGGCCGATTCAAAGCATTCGCGATGCGTCGGAGAGAAAACTGTTTGACTCAAAACGCAGTGGGTGTAGAAGGCGCCTCCCCTCGCGACGGGGACCGAGAGCGAAAGCGAAACGGTCGACGACGAGAGGGTGAAAAGAAGTGGTTGACAGCGACACGCCGATGAATAGGATGTCGCTCCCTTCGACGGGAAACCTCGAAGGCAGGCAAGCCAAGCAGTTGGCTGCCGCTCTCTGAAAACTGGATAGCAGAACGCCGAGAAAGGTCATTAGACCGACTTCTTCGGAGGTCTGGTCGCTTTGAGAAGAAAGCCGATGCCAATGGAGTC